>CBEULV010000001.1:0-43200 GCA_965544015.1 uncultured Gammaproteobacteria bacterium
GGCGCTGTAGTGCCAGAAGATGGCGGCCTCGTACAGCAGGCCACTCTCGTCGTGTGCACTGCTTTCCTCGCTTTCCGTGGCCACCGGCACGATATCGGGTCCGGACCTGGCCAGGGTATAGGCCTTCGCGTGCACACCGGAACCCACCACCATGGTCGCTGCCGGCTGCAGGTCGGCGCTCGGATCGATGCGGGCGTCGAGCAGCTGCACGGTCAGCGCCCCGTTGCGCCAGCGGAAGCCGCCGCCTTCCGAACGGGCTGACTCGGTGATGTGCAGCTGTCGGTTCGGATTGCGGACGTAGCCGGGCGGAGGCGGGTTGTTGATATTGAAGCCGTTACAGCCGCTGTAGCTGTAGCTCGGATCGGGTGTTCCCGCGGCCAGTACCGACTCGGCCGCTGTCAGCACCGCTTGGTCAGAAAAACAGACCGTATCCCGGGGGTCGTGCAGGCCCAGCACACACTGCGAGCGCGTGGCATGGATGCCTTCATCCAGGATGGAGCGGGCACCGAAACCGACGCGGATGGTCGGTACCGGGCTCAGGCCAGCGGCAATCGCCGCCTCCCGGCCAATGCCGGAATTCTCGCCGCCCGGGCAGTAGGACGGGTCTTCCGCCATGATATCGTCCAGGGTGAATACCAGGCTCACGCCGTTCTGGTCGACCAGGCTGCCGACCGAGCTGCGGCCGTTCTGAAGCTGGGTGGCGACCAGGTTCTGGTAGGCCACCACCGGCCAGGTACGGCAGCCGATTTGTATGGTGCCCGATATCGAGCGGTCGGCATTGGCCAGGGTGATGATGAACGGCTTTTCCGGTACTTCCTGCGTGAACGGTTCGGCGCCGGGTTCATTCAGCGAGTTCACCTCGGACTGCAGGATGGCCTCCGGGGCGCCGGTGTCATCGGCGGTGCCGTTCAGGGGCTCGAGGTTGCCGTCACGGTCCTGGTGCAGGGTGTCATAGATACGGTTCAGCTCGCCTTCCACGGCCGGGATACAGGAGTCCGTGCTGCCGTCACTGACCAGCACCTCGGTGGTGTTATCCGCCGTGCTGCAGGTCACGCTGCCGGTATTACCGGAGGATGTGATGCCCAGTGATATAACCAGGTTGGACTGTCCACGGCGCGGCTCCAGCGTGAACAGGTCGACGTAGTCCACGCCGTGGATGCCGTCATAGTCATGCACGTGGCCGTCAACGGCGCGTCCCAGGCCATCATTGGTCTGGATGTTGTAGCCTTCACTGTGCTTGTGGATTCCGTTTGGCGCGATTTCATCGATGGCACCGGTATTGTTCGGGCTGTCCACTACCACGTCGATGTGACCGGCGAGGATATCGGCCGGGTCATCCAGAGGGGCGACCGGCAGCTGGATGCCGTTGATGAACATCTTGTCGACACCGGCCTTGAGGCGGGCAAAGGTCGGTTGCGAGATGTTGCCCGGGCCCAGGCTCAGGCCCACGGGTGCCTTGATGACACCGGACACGGTGACGCCATCGAGATTGTTCAGATCCGAGTCGCCATTCAGATTGTAGACAATCTTCCCGTTGTCACTGCCCTGCAGGAAATCCAGCGACATCACCCAGCTGTCGCCCACCATGAGGCGCTCACCACAGTAGGGGGTCGGCCCGGTCGGGTTGGTGGTGACGAACTGGATCCGTCCGGCACGTATGAAGGGTGAGCCGACCAGGCGTTCGCCGCAGTTCGGGAAGTCTACCTTCCAGCCCAGGTGCAGGTCCGGGCAGGGAGTGATGCCAAACGGGCAGCGATAGTACACCTTGTTGGCGCTGGGTATGTAGCGGACGTCTTCTGCCGGCTGGCCGGTGATAAACACCTTGGACGTCTCGGCCAGCGTCTGTGTCTGCAGGTCGCTGCTGTCATAGGGAAGGACGCTGCCACTGGTCAGCGTGGGCAGGTTCGAAGTATCGACCCATATCCCGTAGACCGACTGATTCTCAGTGTAGTCAGCCTGGACTTCCGGGTCGCCGCCCGAACTCAGGCCGTCATTCAGGGCATCAGTTGCACTCAGAATGCTGCCGGTGCCGAAGTAGACCATGTAGCCCTCTTCGGTCGGGTGCCTGGTAACCGCGGGGGCATTCGTGATCGGCTGATCCGGGCTGCCATCGAAGACCTTGACCGCGGTCGAGGAGGCTGGTGTGGTCTGGTTGATCAGGAACATCCACAGGTCGCCGTTGATGTCACCGGCAAACACCAGCTCGGCCTGGCCGTCTTCGTCGGTGCTGACCAGCACCGGGGCAGACAGGCCGCCGTGGTTGCTGCTGTGGGTGTCAATTTCAGTGACGCTGTTGTCATCCAGGTTCACCATCATCAGCTTGGTCGGATGCAGGCTGGCAGCACTGTAGCCGTTGCCGGCAAAGATATACCAGGTCGGATTGGCTTCACTGAGACCAATGTAGCCCAGACGCGGACGGCCGTAGACATGGCCCCAGTTGCCGCCGGTTTTCTCGAACAGCAGCTTGTCGTCGGTATAGGCCGGGTCGGTGACATCCAGCGCAAACAGGCCCGGGAAGCCGGCACCGCCGCCGCCGGTCAGGATGGTGCGCCAGACCGGAGCGCCGTCACTGATCTGCGCCGAACCTGACGTCAGTTCACCGTCGACATAGTAGGTGTGCCGGTAGGTCGTGTAACGCGCGGCCAGTCTGCCGAGCTTGCCGTGTACCATGGACGGGACATAGGCGTAGATCTCGGAGCCATCGATCTCGTCGAGGACGTGCAGCATGCCGTCATTGGCGCCAAACACCACACGTCCGGCGCGGCCGGCCTGTGCCGAGAGGAAGCTGGTGAATCCGTCTATCTTGCGCAGCAGTTCGCGCGGTGGCCCGATGTAGAGCGGTGTGCCGGTGATATCGCCCAGTACGCTGTAGCGGGTGCGCAGGTCACCCGTGGAGCCGGTTTCCGTGTCATTGCTCTTTTCGTGCAGGCGCTCGCCGAGCACGTAATTCAGGATGTCGCTGACCGTCGCTGTATTCAGACTTGGTTCAGCAGCCTCCAGGATGAAATTGTAGGTGGCCGGGTCGATCTGTTGACGCTGGGCGTCACTCAGATAGTCCCAGGTTAAGGGCACCTGGCCATTGGGGTTCAGGACAGTATCGACGGCGGCACTGTTATAGGTAAAGATGTTGCGCAACTGCCAGTAGTTGCCGGTCGGATTGTCAGCACCGTTGTCGATGAAGCTGGCGCGTGCCGACCAGCAACCGCTGGCCGAGCGGTTACATCCACCATTGGAGCCGTGTGTGGCCGGGTTGGCGCCGACACTCACATCGGTGATGCGGCTGCCGTCCTGCCCAATCAGGTATTCAATAATATCGCCCTGCCAGGCGCCGTTCTCGAACCAGGGCCGGTAGGCGATGGTGCCGGCATCCAGCAGGTCATTATTCTGCAGGGCATACTGGCCCAGCAGCACGGTCGGTTGCGTGGACGGGATGAAGACCGCGGCGGCATAGACCAGGCAGCCGATAACTGCTGCGAGGCCGGCAGCCAGCTTGATGCGGAAACTTTTGCTGTGCGTATTCATGCTGCTTCTCCGTTTTCTATTCCTACAGCGGGTCAGTGACAACCACGGACTGTAAAATGCGGTTGGCACCGCGCGAGGTGCCACTCCTGGCCGATACCAGGAATACCTGGACAATGGCCCCGGCCAGCGGGTTCATGTTGCCCGATATGGACTCATCCTCACCTGCGTTATTGTCAAGACCGGCATCCTGGATCACATATTCGCCGGTGCTGTCGTCGGCATTGCTGTCACCGTCGGTGTCACTGCCGTCACCGTTGATGTCTGCCATTGCGACCGATGCCCTGTTGAATGTCCATACCAGGTCAGTGGGTTGCTGCGTGCCTGTCGTGTCGCCATCGAAATCAACTGTGGACAGCGGGTAGTAGTGATCGGTGGCAACATCCGGGTCGAATGGGTTGCCGGCCACCGTCTTGATGTCGTCTTCCGCGGCAACCAGAAAGTACTCGGTATTGTTCAGTGCCAGGGTCTGGAACTGGGTATTACCGGCCATGAGGTTTTCCAGTCGCGAGATATTCATGCCGAACACGCCCAGGATGGTCAGCACCAGCAGGAAAATCAGTGCCATGAACAGCGCGGCGCCGGCCTGCTTCCGGAACGTGGTGTGGGAATTATGAGTTCTGTTTTGCATGGGTGGCTCCGGGCGGACTAGTTACGCAGGCTTACCGTGCTGGTAAACAGCTGGCGTCGATAGCCGTCGTTGGGTATGTAATTAATAATGTTGCCGATGGTATAGGGGGTGCTGTTGGTGTAGCCGGTTTCCGGACATTCCGCACGCACCAGGATCCAGATGCGCGCCGCGATGACCTGGCCCCAGCTGGTGGTATCCGTGGCAGCCGGCGCATCGACATAGCTGTCAACGCTGTCATCACCATTGGTGTCGAGGCCATACTGCACCTGGAACTGGTCGACGCCGTAGGCAATTTCCTCGGAGATCAGCGCGCCGCTACGCAGGCCGAGGCGGTACAGCGACGGAATGGCGGCACTGCCCGGGCACTTGTTGGGGTCGCTGTTGGTCGAGGTATGGATGAAGTAGCCATTGGAGACCAGCTCGGCGGTGCGTACCGCGGCACCGGTGACCGGGTTGGTGGCCTCGTCCTGGCCACGGAACAGCGTGCCTTCGAACAGCGAGGAGCGAATATAGAACTGGTCGTTGTCGAAGTTCGGTGTAGTGATACCCCCGACCACCCAGGGCGCGGCATAGCGAATTACCAGGATATCCCCAATGTGAGTGGTGTCCGAGGGCAGGCAGCCATAGTTGGTGCGGTTGTCGTCTCTGCCGAAGATCGGGAAGGTCAGCATGCGTGCCCAGTTGACGTTGGTGCAGGTGCCGTCATCGGTGGCAATCCTGTTGCCGTTGTTGACGCCCCCCGGGGTATTGTCCTCGATGGCGTTGATGTCGGCATTGCCACCCCAGTAGCCGGCGCGGCGCAGGTCGGTGCTGAGCACCTGCATGGCGTAGCGGCCGTTCTCCTGCATGCGCCCCAGGGTGTCCTGGATGATGTAGCTTTGTTTCGAGCCCAGGAATACCTGGCTGACACCGGCCATCAGGATGAGCGTGATGACCAGTGCCACCATCAGCTCGACCATGCTAAAGCCGCGGCTGTGGCGTGGCAGCGTGCCATATATGTTGCGTGTATCCATATGCATTACCTTGTCACCAGGCGGAAACAGCGAAAATCGGTTGTCGACAGCGGCGGGCAGTTGAAGGTGCTGGTTCCCGCGTCGCGTGATTCGTTCCAGTAGACCGTCACGACATGCGTGGTCCTGCCGTCCACCACCGGGCAGGCCGGCACCGTGGTCGGCGTGCACTGGGTGATTTCACTCTGTCCATTCGGCAGACGGGCCACGTTGGTGCGCCACTCGCTGATATCGGTCTCCGCCATGGTCGTCGGGAGGGTGGTAGCGTCGGTGGCCCTGGCAATCACATATTCATTATTGGCCACACCGGCCGGGTTAACGCGCATACGGTCGGTGATGTCATAGGCAAACTGAGTGACCAGTGTGCGCATGCTCGCCATCTGGTTGGAGCGCAGGCCGGTGGTCTGCAGTGCCGCCAGTCCGAGCAGGCCGATCGACAGCACCAGCAGTGCAATCAGTACTTCCAGCAGGGTGAAGCCGTGCTGGCGGGTTGCGTGTCTGTGTTTGTGTGTCAGCATGGTCAGGGTTCCGTCAGGGGCAGGTTTGAGTGCTAACGATGGTGTGGCCCTGGGTTGTCACCCTGACATTGCGTACCTGGTCGATACGGCAGTCATCAGAGACAATGGTGAAATCCACGGCGCCACCGTTGGAGGCCATGCCGGTCGGCAGGAAGCGCAACCGGGTTGCCGTGGTAGTCAGGGTGTTGTTGTGTGTCAGGCCGCTACCGGTGCGCATCAGGCAGTCTTCGGTTGCCTCGCACAGTGGCGCGCTTGCGCCGGGCTCCAGGCTGCCGTTGATGTTGAAATCCGAGAACACCAGCCAGCCGTTCTGCCAGTCCGAGGCGTCAGCCGAGCAACTGGTCTGGTTGCTGCTGGGGCACAAGATGGTGTTGGTACCTCGTTTCACGGCTTCACTCCTGGCCAGCTGTATTGCGATCACGAAATCGTTGGTCTGGCTTATCAGTCGATTGTTCTTGGCGAAGTCGCCCAGGTAGGGGACGGCTGCCGCCAGTAGTACTGTTATCACTGTCAGGGTGATCAGTAGCTCAATAAACGTAAACCCGCTTTCTCTAGCATTAATCATGTTTTACAAACCTCGCTCATCCGTGTCATCCCCTATAAGATAAGCGGCTGGGTTTTCCCGACAGGCGGGGTCAGCGGCATATCTGTAGCGGTTTCCGGACACAGGTCAATCGGCAAGCCCGCAGGCCGGGTTCCCTTTTATCGGCGTAGGCGGGCGATACTTAATCCGGCATAACCGGCACAGGCAATGCCCGGCAGGGCGCAAGACAGGTATGACAGAAAGCATCAACAGTGCGGATTGTGTGGTCGTTGGTGGCGGGTTGCTGGGGCTGCTGACGGCGCGGCGCCTGGCGCAGGAAGGCATGGCGGTTACCCTGCTGGAGCGCGGTGCACTGTGCCGTGAATCCTCCTGGGCCGGAGGCGGCATCCTCTCGCCGCTGGTGCCCTGGCAGTATGCCGATGCCATCTCGCGACTGGCTGAGAGAAGTCAGCATGACTACCCGTTGCTGATGGCAGAATTACTGGAACAGACCGGCATCGATCCGGAGTGGACACAATCCGGCATGTTGATGCTGGATACCGTGCCGGATGCCCGGGTGATGGCCTGGGCGGAGCGCTTCCAGTGCCAACTTGAAACACTGGATGCCGACCGGGTGCAACTCGCCGAGCCGGCGCTGGCTACCGCCAGCGGTCCGGCCGTGCTGCTGCCTGGCGTGGCACAGATCCGCAATCCGCGACTGTGCCAGGCGCTGGCCGTGGCACTGCAGATGCAGGGCGTAACCCTTCGGGAGCAATGTGCCGCGACCCGGCTGCTGGTCCGTGACCGGGTCGTCAAGGGGGTCGAAACCGTGGCAGGTACCGTGCATGCCGACTGCGTGGTGATTGCCGGCGGTGCCTGGAGCCCGCAGCTACTGCTGGGTGTGGGCCGGGAACTCCCGGTCAAGCCGGTACGTGGCCAGATGATCCTGTTTCAGGCCCCGCCCGGTATGCTGCGGCATATCGTGCAGGGCGCCGGGCATTACCTGATTCCGCGCCGCGATGGCCTGGTGCTGGCAGGCAGTACGCTGGAACATGTCGGCTACAACAAGGAAACCACGCCACAGGCCAGGGAAGAGCTGACGCAGGCTGCTTTCAGCATTGCTCCGGGACTGGCCGGTTACCCGGTTATCAGGCACTGGGCCGGCCTGCGCCCCGGCTCGCCGGAGGGGGTCCCGTTTATTGGAGAGCATAGTGAAACCAGTGGCTTGTATCTGAATACCGGGCATTTCCGCAATGGCGTGGTGATGGCGCCAGCCTCGGCACAACTGCTGGTGGATTGCCTGCTGCAACGGGACAGCTTCACGGACCCTGCGCCCTATGCGTTTTGACCCGACTGGAACGTTCTCGGGTCCTTCGTAGACACTGCGCCAGGATCGGGTCTATACTAGGACTGATTAAAAAGAAAATTGGTACGGAAAAAGACGGACAAACAGATGATTAGTGAAGCTCATAATGATCTTGCCGGCTTGATGCGGGGGCATGGCATTCTGCCGACACAGCAGCGCATGATGATTGCAAAGGTGTTGTTTGAACAAAACGGTCATTTTTCCGCCGACCAGCTGATGCGGCAGGTCAATCATGACAGTGACCGCGTTTCCAAGGCGACGGTCTACAACACGCTGGGGCTGTTTGCCCGCAATGGCCTGTTGCGTGAGATCATTGTCGATCCGAGCCGGATCTTCTACTGTACGAATACCATGCCACACCACCACCTCTATAATGTCGATACCGGTGAGCTGCTGGATATCGATACCGACAGCCTTCCCATCAGTGACCTGCCGGCCCTGCCCGAGGGAACCGTGGCTGACGGGGTGGATGTCATTATCCGCGTGCGCAATGATTCAGCCGTGAATTGATCTGTACCGGTCCATTCGGAACCGGTAATATTCCTCAGCAATTATTTTCAGGGCCGGAGTAGCTCAGTCGGTAGAGCAGCTCACTCGTAATGAGAAGGTCGGGGGTTCAATTCCTCTCTCCGGCACCAATGAAAAATGCCCGCAGTCGTGGGCATTTTCTTCTGCAGGGGTACCGTTACACCCTAATGGCCGTGAACCTTTTGAGCTTAGGTGTCCGGGGTGCAGTCGGAAATATTACCTGCAAACAGCCTGGGGATTCCGTTACTGGTGACCTGGATCTGCTTGCCATGGTCAGTGCCGCGATCATCGCACAGCGACATGACTGCCATTCCACCCTCGTTGGTTGAACCGTCCGGGTTTATCTCAAGGTTATTGTCCCAGATGCCATTGGTGCGAAGTCTGACATCCGTATCGCTGGGCATGCCCCTGCGTAACAGGACGTCGGTACCGGCGTCGTAGGAATTGTTCAGGTACCTGCCATCATCGGCAAAAATGATGTAGCCGGTGCTCCAGTCATAGCTGGTGCCACCACAGACAGGTACTGGTGCCTCCACGGTATTGCTGCGACATAGAATTACGCGCACACCGCGCTTGACCGCTTCACTGCGCGCGAAGTGGACATCCGTTACTACATGATTCAGATGTGTGACCAGCTTGTTGTCCCGGATCAAATCGCTGACGCTGGGTACGGCCAGTGACAGGATGATCGAAATAATACCCAGTGTGATCAGGATTTCGGGGAGCGTGAATCCACGGAGTTTGTTGTAGTCTGTCATGACTGTTGCCGTTGCGTTGAAAATAACAAGATCGTATAGCCGCGTTATCGACGCGTTACAGGGGAAACTGTAATCGGCAAGGGTAGTTTTCTCAGCAACTCCGAGGCCCGGGATTATTTCGGTGGGCTGGTAAATTTCATAGATAAATCAATTGCCTGTATGTTTTTTGTCAGGCTGCCAATGGATATACAATCAACGCCGGTACTGGCGGTGGCGCGCAGGTTATCCAGGGTGTAGCCACCGGAGGCCTCCAGTTCTGCGCGTCCGGCAACCTGTGCCACTGCATCGGTCAGTTGCTCGAGGGTGAAATTGTCCAGCAGCAGCCGCGTGGCCCCGGCCTCCAGTGCCTCCGCGATCTGTTCGCTGCGCTCGACTTCCACCTCGATCATCCTGCCGCTGGAGGCTGCAGCCGCCTGGCTGACTGCCGCGCGGATCGAGCCGGCCGCCTGGATGTGATTCTCCTTGATCAGGATACCGTCATACAGCCCGCTGCGGTGGTTATGGCAACCGCCGGTGCGTACCGCGTATTTCTGTGCCTGGCGCAGCCCCGGAATGGTCTTGCGGGTATCGAGTATCCGGACCGGCAATCCGGCCACGCAGTCGGCATAGCGACGCGCCAGTGTTGCGGTTGCCGAGAGTGTCTGCAGGAAGTTGAGTGCGGTACGCTCGCCGCTCAGGATGGCCCGTGCCGGACCGCGTACACTGCACAGGACCTGGTCAGCCACGATGCGCTCGCCGTCATGCCGTTGCCAGTCGACGTGGATGTCCGTGTCGAGTTCGGCGAATACCGCGTTGAACCACGCCATGCCGCACAATACGGCGGGCTCGCGCGAGATGACGCTGGCGTAAGCCTGTTGCGTTGCCGGTATCAGTGCGGCGGTGATATCGCCACTGCCGATGTCTTCTGCGAGTGCGGTGCGTACCGACTGCAGCAGCGGTTCTTCAAGGACCTCGATCAGCATTCAGGTGGAGATTTCAAGCAACTCGATTTCAAAGGTCAGGGTGGCGTCGGGCGGGATTACGCCAGCGGCGCCCTGTGCGCCGTAACCCAGTTCGGAGGGAATCACCAGGCGTCGAATGCCACCGACCTGCATGCCCTTGACCCCTTCATCCCAGCCGGGAATGACAAAACCGCAGTCAACCGGGAAACTGAACGGGTCGTTACGGTCGTGGCTGGAGTCAAACTTGGTTTCATCTTCCAGCCAGCCTGTATAGTGCACGATGACGGTCTGGCCGCGCCCGGTTACGGTCTCGCCTTCGCCTGTCTTGATGTCGCTATAGCGCAGGCCTGATGCTGTGGTGATTTCCGTCATGGTCTGTTCCTCTTGCCTTGTTGTCAGTTTATCTCAGTCGTTTCCTGTGCCGGAAAAATAATCATCCTTGAGTTTTTTCACCAGTCCTGCGAGCAATAGCAGTCCGAGCAGGTTGGGCAGTGCCATTAATATATTGGTGATATCAGCGATATTCCAGACCAGTTGCAGCGGCACGGTTGCGCCAACCACCACCAGTACGGTATAGACCACCCGGTAGGGCAGCACGGCGCGTTCGCCAAACAGGAAATAGGCGGAACGGTCCCCGTAGTAGGACCAGGCAATGATGGTGGAATAGGCAAACAAGGTCAGTCCGCCACCAACCACCCAGGCGCCGGCATCGCCCAGTGAACCATCGAATGCGTGCGCGGTGAGCGCTGCGCCCATCAGTGCATCAGTGCTTTCCTGCCAGGCACCGGTAACCACGATCACCAGCCCGGTCATGGTACAGATCACCAGGGTGTCGATGAATGGTTCCATCATGGCGACCAGGCCCTCGCGTACCGGCTCGTTGGTGCGCGCGGCTGCGTGTGCCATGGGTGAGGAGCCAAGGCCGGCTTCGTTGGAGAACAGCCCGCGTGCAACGCCCCAGCGTATCGCCTCGCCAACCGCGGCGCCCCCCACCGACCAGGGGTTGAGCGCCATGTTGAAAATGGTGGAGAAGGCCGCCGGAATATCGGCGGCATGATTGATCAGCACCAGCAGGGCGGCAATGAGATAGGTCGTCGCCATAAAGGGGACAATGGTGCTGGCCACGCGTGCGATGCGTTTTACGCCACCCAGGATCACCATCCCCACCAGGATTGCCAGCAGGCAGCCGACGAACCATTTGTAGTCATGCAGTTGCGGGAAGATGTAGCCGAGTCCATCCATGACCGAGTTGGCCTGTACCATGTTGCCGATGCCGAAAGAGGCAACCAGTGCGAAGATGGCGAAGCAGGCCGCCGTGCGCTTCATGTCCAGGCCATGTAACAAGGTGTACATCGGGCCGCCCGCCACCTCGCCATTCGGGGCGATCTTGCGGAACTTGACCGCCAGCGTGCACTCGGTGAACTTGGTGGCCATGCCGAAGACGGCCGTGACCCACATCCAGAACAGGGCGCCGGGCCCGCCCAGTGAAATTGCCGTGGCCACACCGGCAATGTTGCCGGTGCCAACGGTTGCCGACAGCGCGGTGGACAGGGCCTGGTAATGGCTGACCTCGCCGGCATCCGTGCGACAGCTGTACTTGCCGGATATCACCTCGATGGCATGGCTGAATCCACGTAGCTGGATCAGGCCCATGCGGATAGTCAGGTACAGGCCGGTGCCGAGCAGGGCGAGCAGGGTCAGTGGATTGCTCCACAGCAGCCCGGAGAGTTTGCCGGTCAGATCAGTCAATAACTGGACAAATTCCATGCATTAACTCCCCGGTGCATTGGCAGTACCTGTTACAGGCCTGTGCCGGACGGTCAGCTGAGCAGTAATTCCAGCAGGGCCTTTTGTGCGTGCAGGCGGTTCTCCGCTTCATCCCAGACAACGCTTTGCGCGCCGTCGATCACGTCAGCCGAGACCTCTTCGTCACGGTGCGCGGGCAGGCAGTGCATGAACAGGGCATCCGCTGCCGCGGCCTGCATGACCTGTGTATTCACCTGGTAGCCGGCAAATGCGCGCACACGCCTTTCCTGTTCCTGTTCCTGTCCCATGCTGGCCCAGACATCGGTGACTACCAGGTCGGCGTCCCTTGCCGCGGCCTGTGCAGAATCAAGCATAACGGTCTGCTCGCCTGCGGCGGCCAGGATATCTGCATCCGGCAGGTAACCGTCCGGGCAGGCAATGTTCAGTGTGAAGCCGAACTGGCGTGCTGCGTTGATATAGGAATGGCACATGTTGTTGCCGTCACCGATCCAGGCAACGGTCCGCCCACGGATGTCGCCGCGGTGCTCGTAATACGTCTGCATGTCGGCCAGCAACTGGCAGGGGTGGTACAGGTCGGTGAGCGCATTGATCACCGGGACGCTGGAATACTCGGCAAAGCGTTCGATTTTCTCGTGTTCGAAGGTGCGGATCATGATGATATCCGACATGCGCGACAGCACGCGTGCACTGTCCTCGATGGGCTCGCCACGGCCCAGCTGGGTATCCCGCGGAGACAGGAAGATGGCATGGCCACCGAGTTGTGCCATGCCGACTTCAAACGACATGCGGGTGCGGGTCGAGGATTTTTCGAACACCATAGCCAGCACACGGTGTTTGAAGGGTTCAAACAGTTTGCCGGCCCTGTTAAGGGCCTTTAACTCAATAGCGCGCAGTACCAGCCGGTTGAGTTCGTCCGGGGTCAGGTCCAGCAATGTCAGGAAATGCCTGCTACTCATGGGGTTACTCCGACAGGAAATCAGCAATCAGCGTGCTGACCTGTTCAATGATCATGTCGGCCTGCTTTTCCGTAGTTATCAAGGGTGGCAACAGGCGAATGACACGTTCCGCGGTGACGTTGATCAGCAGTCCCTGGTCCAGCGCCCTGGCTACCAGTTCTGCACATGGACGGTTCAGTTCGATGCCGATCATCAGCCCCATGCCACGGATTGAGGTAACGCCCTTGAAGTCACCCACCCTGGCGTCAAAGCCATCCAGCAAGTGTCTGCCCAGTTGCGCGGCGTGCGCGACCAGTTGCTCGTTCTCAATGGTGTCTATGACGGCCAGTGCTGCGCGGCAGGCCAGCGGGTTGCCGCCAAAGGTGGTGCCATGGCTGCCGGGTTGCATCAGTTCGGCTGCTCTTCCACTGGCCAGGCAGGCACCGATCGGCACCCCGTTGCCGAGTGACTTGGCCACTGTCAGTACATCCGGTTTTGCATTGCCGTGTTGCCAGGCGAACCAGTGCCCGGTGCGGCCCATGCCGGTCTGAATTTCGTCGAGCATCATCAGCCAGCCCTGTTCATCACACAGCTGGCGAATTTCGGCGAGGTAGTTTGCGTCGGGTATATTGACACCGCCTTCACCCTGTACCGGTTCCACCAGCACCGCGACGGTATCGCTCTTGCTGGCTGCAATGGCACGGATCGCCTCGATGTCGTTGAATGGCACGCGCAGGAAACCGCGCACCAGCGGTTCAAAGCCAGCCTGGATGCGCCGGTTACCGGTGGCAGTCAGCGTCGCCAGTGTGCGCCCGTGGAAACTTTGTTCCATCACGATGATGGCCGGGCAGCTGATGCCCTTGCTGTGACCGTACAGGCGTGCGATCTTGATCGCAGCCTCGTTCGCCTCCGCCCCCGAGTTACTGAAGAACGCGCGGTCCATGCCGGACAGTGCGCACAGTCGCTGAGCAAGCTGCTCCTGCAGGGCAATGCCGTACAGGTTGGAGGTATGCACCAGGGTGGCGGCCTGGTCGGCAAGCGCCGCCGTCACTGCCGGATGTGCATGACCGAGACCGCACACGGCGATGCCGCTGAGGGCATCGAGGTATTGGCGGTGTTCGCTGTCCCACAGCCAGACACCCTCGCCGCGTTCGAATGTGACGGGGAGTCTGTTATAGGTCGACATCAGGTGCTCGGGCATTTTTCAGTTGTTCCAGAAACAGAAAAGGCAGCCTGTTCCAGACTGCCAGCATCAAGAGGAGTGATTCTATAACCGCTGGCCGGAAAAGCGCAAACCCGGCCAGGGCCGGGTTTGCGTGGTTTCAGGGCTGTACAAGCCCTTGTGTTTCCAGTTGCTCCGTCCTAGAAGGGCAGGCCGTGCATATGGCCGGTCATGCACATCAGCATCGGGATGGACAGCAGGGTGTTGGTGCGGGATGCCATCAGCGCAATCTTCTTGGCACCGGCAATTTCGTCGGCACTGGCCTTGACGATGCCGAGGATTTTCTTCTGGTTCGGCCAGATCAGTCCCCAGACATTGAACAGCATGATGGTGCCCAGCCAGGCGCCGATACCGATAACCTGCCAGCCGTCCTGCAATGTGAATGCCGCGACTACGCCATTCTCACCAAGGTTTTGCAGGGCGCCGACACCCGTCAGCCAGGTGGCGACAGCGCCCCAGCGGAACCACAGCAGGGCGCGCGGGGCGACATACTTGTTGATTGCTGCAGGTCCGGGGCCACCTTCATCGCCCAGTGCTTCACCCACCGCAGGTACCTGCACAAAGTTGAAGTAGTACAGCAGGCCAATCCAGAGCACACCGGCCAGGACATGGAACCAGACTTCGAATTCAAGTGCATTGATGCCGGATGTCCCGAGGCCAAGTACGATCAGGATGGACAGGACGAAACCTGAAATAATCGTTCCCAAAACAGAAGTTAACGGATTCATTGATGTGGCTCCCATGCTCCGCGGCGCGACGTGGCGCGGTTGTTTGATTTTTAATAACTGACTGAATTAGTCAGGAATGGGAGGATACGGCAGCATTGTCCGATTTGCAATATGCTTGATTGCCAATTTTTGCCAGTAAAGCATTGGGTTAGAGTATATTTATCCATTACCTCGGGAAACGACAGCTAAACTGCCAGAAGCATGAACGCCATCGAACTCAGCCTGTTTGCCAGCCAGTTGGCCGCCGTCTGTGACGAGATGGGGGCGGTGCTGCGGCGGGCCGCGTTCTCGACCAATATCAAGGACCGGCTCGACTATTCGTGCGCCGTGTTCGATCCGCAAGGCGAACTGTGCGCACAGGCGGCGCATATCCCGGTCCATCTCGGCAGCATGGCCTTTGCCATGCGTAACCTGGTAACACAGCTGGACTGGTCAGCCGGCGACATGGTGATCGTCAATGACCCCTACCTGGGCGGTACCCACCTGCCGGATGTCACCGTGGTCGCGCCGGTTTTTGTGCACGGGTCCTGCATCGGCTTCGTTGCCAACCGTGCGCATCATGCCGATATCGGTGCCCACACCCCGGGCTCGATGCCGGTATCGAGCTCTCTCGAGGAGGAAGGGCTGGTGATTGCCCCGACCCACCTGCTGCGTGCCGGCATCGTGGTAACGGAGGTCTGGCAACGTGTCACCACGGCAACCGCCAACACGGCGCAGATGCAGGGCGACCTGGCTGCGCAGATCAGCGCGAACCAGTCCGGCGTGCGGCAGCTAGCGGAGTTGGCTGCAACGGCTGGTGTTAGCGGCTACCTTGCCGGACTGGCCGCGGTTAATGACTATGCAGCGCGACTGGCAAGACAGGCGCTGGAGCGGATCCCGAACGGCAGCTATTCATTCCGCGATGTCATGGATGATGACGGCATGGGGCGGCGGGACATACCGGTTGCCGTTACGGTGCGTGTCTGCGATGGCGACATCGAGGTTGATTTTGACGGTACTGCATCCCAGGTAGAAGGCAATATCAATTGCCCCCTGTCGGTTGCAGCGGCAGCCGTGTTGTACGTATTCCGCTGCCTGATGCCGGCGCAGACGCCGGCCTGTGCCGGCAGTTTCCGCGGCATTCGCCTGCGCGCGCAGCAGGGGTGCCTGGTAAACGCGCAGCGTCCTGCAGCGGTTGCGGCTGGTAATGTCGAGACCAGCAGCCGTATCGTTGATGCGGTGATGGGCGCGCTTGCGCAAGCCCTGCCGGAACAGATTCCTGCGGCCAGCCAGGGCACCATGAACAATCTTGCCATGGGCGCCAGGGGCAACGGTGTGTGCTGGGATTACTATGAAACCATGGGTGGCGGGTGCGGTGCCGGCAGTCGGCATGACGGGCTGTCTGCTGTCCAGTCACACATGACCAATACACTGAATACACCGATCGAGGTGCTGGAGCTGAATTTCCCGGTCCGGGTCAATCGCTACCAGATCCGCCATGGCTCCGGTGGCGCGGGACGGCAGCGTGGCGGTGATGGCCTGATCCGGGAATTCCATTTCCTCGCACCTGCCAGCGTAACCCTGCTGACCGAGCGTCGTCTGCATGCCCCATGGGGACTGGCCGGTGGCGATAGCGGCGCGTGTGGCGAAAACCTGCTTGGTGCAAAACGATTGCCCGCCAAGGCCAGTATCCGGGTAGCCAGTGGCGAATGTCTGACGGTGTACACGCCCGGTGGTGGTGGCTGGGGAGCGCTCCCGTGAACCATGGCAGGGGGGGTTGACCAGGCATGTGTGGTATTTGCGGAGAATTGCGCTTCGATGGGTGTGCGCCGGACCAACATGTCCTGGCGCGCATGACCGAACGCCTGGCGCGACGTGGTCCGGACGCCAGCGGCGAGTACCTTGACGGGCCGGTAGCGTTGGGCCACCGGCGCCTGGCCGTGATCGACCTTTCCGAGCGTGCCGCTCAGCCGATGGTGGATAACGATAGCGGCCTGGCGCTGGTATTCAACGGCACCATCTACAATTACCCGGAACTGCGCGAGCAATTACGTGCACTGGGACACCGCTTTGTCTCCGACGGCGATACCGAGGTCATTCTCAAGGCCTATGTCGAGTGGGGCGAAGACTGCACGATACGGTTGCAGGGCATGTTTGCCTTTGCCATCTGGGACAGCAAGCGGCAACAGCTGTTCATGGCGCGCGACCGTTTCGGTATCAAGCCGCTGTACTACAGCGTGACACAGGGTGCTGTGCGCTTTGCCTCCAGCAGCCAGGCGTTGCTGGCGGCCGGTGATGTCGAGACCGGCATCGACCCGGTCGCACTGCACCATCATCTGACTCTGCATGCGGTGGTGCCGGCACCTCGCACCCTGCTGCGCGGGTTGCGCAAACTGCCGCCGGCACACAGCCTGACTTTTCAACCTGATCGGCGCAGGAGGTCAAGACGTTACTGGAAACTGGATGCGCTGAACTGTCCAGGCCAAATGAGCGAATGGGAATGGATCGAGGCAACGCATGAGGCCCTCAAGCGGGCCGTCAGGAAGCGTATCGAGATTGCCGATGTGCCGGTCGGGTTGTTGCTATCGGGCGGACTGGATTCCAGCCTGCTGGTGGCCCTGCTGGCCGAGGCTGGTTGCACGCAATTGCTGACTTTCTCGGTTGGCTTTGAAGACGAGCCGGAGGAAAAGGGTAACGAGTTTGAGTACTCCGATCCGGTTGCGCAGATGTACGAAACAAACCACCACCGTTTCACCATTCCCAACAGCGAGGTGCTGGCGCGCCTGCCCGAGGCCGTCGACAACATGGCCGAGCCCATGGTCGCTCAGGATGCCGTGGCGTTCTACCTGCTTGGTGAGCGTGTCTCGGAGCAGGTCAAGGTGGTGCAGAGCGGGCAGGGTGCAGACGAGGTCTTTGGTGGCTACTTCTGGTATCCGCAGATGCAGGCGGCGCAGGGCAGTGATATCGAGCGTTTCAGCCGCTTGTATTTCGACCGCGATCACGCAGAGATGCAGCGCACGATTGCGCCACGTTTTCACGGGGTGGACTACACCACGCCACGCGTGGCGGCCGGCCTGGCGGAGTCCGGGGCTGAACGGTTTATCAATCGTGTACTGGCCTTTGATGTTACTACGCTGATCGTGGATGACCCGGTCAAGCGCGTGGACAACATGACCATGGCATGGGGGCTGGAGGCGCGCGTGCCATTCCTCGACCAGGAACTGGTCGAGCTGGTCGCCTGTATGCCGCCGGAAGTGAAACTGCGTTCCGGTGGCAAGCATCCGCTCAAGGTGATTGCGCGTGGTCTGCTGCCGGATGCGGTGATCAATCGTCCCAAGGGTTATTTCCCGGTACCGTCGCTCAAGTACGTGCGTGGCAAGGCGCTGGATTTCATGCGCGGGGTGCTGGATTCGCGCGCCTGCCTTGAACGTGGCCTGTTCCAGCGCAGCTATGTGGAGAAATTGCTGGGAAATCCGGACAGCTCACATACGCCGATCCTGGGTAACAAGCTCTGGCACCTCGCGCTGCTGGAGTTCTGGCTGCAGCGTAATGTCGACAAATCCCTGTAAACAGTAGCTTTTTGTCGTGGCCGATCAGGGTTACACTGCGGTCAACTACTAATCAACCTGTTCTTGAATGCAAGAGGATAAAGCAATGGATGTAATGGATCGAATCGACAGTGCCGTGAAAGATAATCCGGTCGTCATTTTCATGAAGGGCTCGCCACAGATTCCGCAATGCGGTTATTCCAGTCGTGCCGCGCAGGCGCTGGGCGCCTGCGGTGAGGAGTTTGCGCACGTGAATGTGCTGGCCGACCCGGAAGTTTTCGAGAACCTGCCGCGCTACGCCAACTGGCCGACTTTCCCGCAGATCTATATCAATGGCGAGCTGATTGGCGGCTGTGATATCACGCTGGAGCTTTACCAGAAGGGCGAGTTGCAAAAGATGGTGAAGCAGGCAGTCAGCGGCGCCTGATTCCTGAACTGCGGGGTGGGGTGAGTTCACTCCGTCCCGCAGCTGATTCCGCTGTCAGCTTGCCTCGAGCTTGATCAGCTCTTCAATAATATCCAGCATCAGCTTCTGACCCTTGTCTGACATTTTCTTTGTCAGCTTGTCCGGGTCGCGTTCGCCCTCGACCAGAGGTCGCAGACGGCCGGACAGGATACCCATGTCGCCACCGGCGGCGAGCATCTGTTTAGCCATGTTGCCAACGATTTGCAGGGCCTGCAGGTTGCCTTTACGGGAGGCATGAATCAGTCCGGCAATGCCCGGCGCCGCCATGTTGGCGTCAAAGTCGCTCTGCAGGTCCGGCAGCGTGGCAGGGTCCTGCAGTCCGCGCAGGATGGATTCGGCAATGGTGCGGTCCTCGTCATCCAGACCGAGCAGGATGCTCTCGTCGCGCTTGCCTGCCATGATCTCGCGTATGACGGTAACCAGCTGTTTCCAGTCATTGTCCCCGGCCTGTTGCAGCACCTGTTCCAGGTCCGGCACGGAGCCGGGATTGTTGCAGTGCATGACAACACGGTGGATCAGGCCGGAGTGGGATTGCAGTATCTGTTCCTTAAGATCAGGTGTCGAGGACATGGCTTATGTTCCCTTGCTGGCAATAACGGGTGTGTCCTGTTCCTGTTGGATCAGGTTGAGTTCGTTCCAGCGGTTGATGATGGCACAGAACAGGTCGGCGGTGCGTTCCGTATCATAGATGGCTGAATGGGCCTTGTCGCTGTCCCAGCTAAAGCCGGCCGCTTGCACTGCACGTGCCAGTACCGTCTGGCCAAATGCCATGCCGGCCAGTGGGACGGTGTCGAAGGTGCTGAACGGATGAAACGGGTTGCGCTTGATGCCGGTACGGTCGACGGCGGCGTTGAGGAAAGACAGGTCGAACGAGGCGTTGTGGCCGACCAGTACGGCACGGTTGCAGCCGGTCTCGCGAACCAGCTTCCGCACCGGCCTGAAAATCAGATCCAGTGCATCATGCTCCGGTTTTGCCATGCGGAACGGGTTGTAGGGATCGATACCGGTGAAGGCCAGGGACTCCTCGTCGAGGTTGGCGCCGGCAAACGGCTCAACATGACAGGCGATGGTTTCCCTGCGGCTGATGAAGCCTTCTTCATCCATGTCCAGGGTAACGGCGGCGATCTCCAGCAAGGCGTCGCGTTTGGCATTGAAGCCGGCGGTCTCCAGGTCCACTACGACCGGCAGGAAACCGCGAAAACGCGTCGCAATCGGTGCTTTTTCCTTGTTGCTGCTCATCCAGACAGGATAAGGAAACTTGCGCAAAGACGCAAAGAAAAGCCTTAAGAAGGAGACCTTGCCACAGAGAACACAGAGAATACAGAAGGCAAAACAATTACGTCGTTTCAGCCCCCGCCTTCGCGGGGGCAGGCTTGCAGGCGCGATTTCAGAATAATAGCCACAGAGAACACAGAGAGAACAACAATTACGTCGTTCCCGCGAAGGCGGGAACCCAGCCCTGAAAAGTGAGTTGCAGGCAAGTTGTCTTCAAAAGTGCTATCCAGGTGCAATTCCTGCTTTTTTTGTCCCCTCTCCCCAACCCTCTCGGCAATTGCTCCATGCATTGCTCTACCGCCTACATCCCTGTAGGCGTCCCTGAGGGAGAGGGGGTGGTAGCAATAGTCCTCTTCCGGAGGAAGAGGAAGTGGGTCTTCTCTGTGCCCTCTGTGGCAAATGTCTTGTAGTTAATCCCGAAGCCGCCAGTGCAGGGTCTGCCCTGCAAACATGGGGATAACGGTGGAATTCCCCAGCGGGTAACTGTCCGGTACCTGCCAGTCTGTTTTTTCCAGCGTGATGCTATCCGTGTTGCGCGGCAGGCCGTAGAAGTCTGCGCCGAAGTGGCTGGCGAAGCCTTCCAGTCGGTCCAGTGCGCCGGCCTGTTCAAAGGCATGGGCATATAGCTCGATGGCGGCATGCGCGGTGTAGATGCCGGCGCAGCCGCAAGCGGTTTCCTTATGTTCGCGCGCATGGGGGGCGCTGTCTGTGCCCAGGAATATCTTTTTGTTGCCGCTGACAGCCGCCTCGATTAGCGCCGCCCGGTGAGACTCGCGTTTCAGCACCGGCAGACAGTAGGCATGTGGCTGCAGGCCGCCGCTGAACATGGCGTTGCGGTTGAGCAGCAGGTGGTGCGCGGTAATCGTTGCCGCAATGTTGTCATCGCGCGATAGTACAAAATCAACCCCATCCCGGGTGGTCACGTGCTCCAGTACGATTTTCAATTCCGGGAAACGCCTGGCCAGCGGTTCCAGTATGCGGTCGATAAACACGCGTTCGCGGTCAAACACGTCCACATCCCTGTCGGCAACCTCGGCATGTACCAGCAGCGGCAGGCCGTGTGCCTGCATGGCATCCAGTGCGTCCCAGGTGTTGCTGATTTCGGTAACTCCTTCGTCCGAGTGCGTGGTGGCACCGGCAGGGTAGAGTTTGACCGCGTGTATGCTGTCTGCCGCCGCATGGATGACTTCTGCCGTGGTGTTGTCGGTCAGGTACAGCGTCATTAACGGCTCAAAGTCGTTGCCCGGCGGCAGCGCGGCCAGGATGCGTTCACGATAGGCGCTTGCCTGCGCAGCGGTTGTAACCGGTGGCTTGAGGTTCGGCATGATGATGGCGCGTGCAAACTGCCGGGCGGTATGTGCAATGACAGATTCCAGTGCGGCGCCGTCGCGCACATGCAGGTGCCAGTCGTCCGGGCGTGTCAGGGTCAGTTCCATGTGTTATCCAGCAGTGCCTGTTGCAGCAGCAGGTTAAGTGTATAACGTACGCCAAAGCCGGTAGTATCGGTCGGGATGTGCCCAAGCCCGCCCTTGTGATGACTGGCTGCCAGGTCCACGTGTATCCAGTCGATGCTCTCGTCGACAAAGCGCTGCAGGAAACGTGCGGCCAGGATATGGTCGGCTTCGCCATCCAGCGTGCATTGCAGGGTGTCGGCAATGTCGGACTTCAATGCCTCGTCAAAGTCTTCATCGAGCGGAAACGGCCACACGCGCTCGCCGCTGTCACGTCCTGCGTTGATCAGTACGGCATGCAGGGAATCACGATTGCTGAACACGCCACTGTAGCGTGAGGACAGGGAATAGATGCAGGCGCCGGTCAGTGTCGCGTAATCGATCATCACGGCCGGCTTGTCCCGGCTGGCCAGCGCCAGTGTGTCTGCAAGCACCATGCGGCCTTCGGCGTCGGTGTGTTTTACCTCGATGCTGGTACCGTTACATGCGGTGACCACGTCATTGGGTTTGTAGGCGCGGCTGCCAACGTGGTTCTCGGCCAGTGCCAGCCAGCAGTCGATCGGAAAATCCACCTTGAGACGCGTTAGCGCCAGCAGTGTGCCCAGCGCCACGGCACTGCCCTGCATATCCTCGTGCATGCCGTTCATGTACTTTGCCGGTTTGATGTTGACGCCGCCGGTATCAAAACAGATGCCTTTGCCGACCAGCGCCAGTTTCCTGCGCCTGCTGTTTGGCGGGCGGTAGCGCAACTGCACGATGCCGGCATCCGGCGTGGGACTGCCCTGGCACACGGCGAGAAATGCGCCGGCCTTTTTTCTTTGTAGCGCCTTGCGGTCGAGGAACTGCATTTCCCAGCCTTCCTGTTTGGCCAGCGTGCTGACGAATGCCTGGTAGATACCCGGGGTGAGCTCGTTGGGCGGCAGGGCCGACAACCAGCGTGCAAGATGATTGCCCATGCTTTCTGCCTGCAGTGCCGACAGGTCGGCTGTCTCGGTGCAACCATAGACGTTAATGCGCTTCAGCCGGGCGACCTTCCCGGGTTTTGACTTGTAATCCGGCATCGGGCAAGCCGCTGCCAGCAGCGCGGCAATCAGGTTGTCACGCAGCTGGCCGTCATGTGGTGGTTTGAACCCGGCGAGTTGCAGTCCCACTGTGCCCGGGTCTTGCTTGCGTACCTCCGCGGCCAGCTTGCGGGCGCGGGTCAGGCTGGCAAAGCTGCCGCTGTCCGGCTTGATCGCCAGCAGCATGACGCGGGTGCCTGCCTTGTTGGGCAGGTCAGTCACCAGACAGTCGCTGTCGTGGTCACGGCGCCGCAGCTGTTGCCAGCGTGACTTGAGCAGTTGACCGTGCGGCAGACGTTCCCAAACCGCCTTGCCGGGTTTGTGCGGTACCACCATAACCAGTACGGCAATACGCTCCGCCGCTGTCGCGGTGAGGTCTTTTATTTGTTGATTTAACTTGATTTTCTCGGTGTGGCGGTAGGGTATATCCATACTATTTGCCTTGACCTGTTCGCGTAAAACACTGATCATATCGCGCTTGTTGTGTTTCGGGTACCACCGTTCTCTTCAGTATTCAGCGGGGCGGCGTCAATATGGGTATTCGAAGCCGGTAATCAACGACCGGAACCGGCGGCAAGCAAGCCGGGATTCCGCCACAACCATCATGGATCCATGAAAGACGCTGACAAGAAACGCCTGCTAAGAGAGATGCTGTTTGCGCGCCGCTTCGAAGAGCGCTGCTATGAGGCTTACGTGGAACGCAATATTGGTGGTTTTCTCCACCTGTATCCCGGTGAGGAGGCTTGCGCACATGGCGTGCTGGAAGCGGCCCGGGTCGGGCACGATTACGTGATCACCAGCTATCGTGATCACGTCCACGCCATCAAGTCCGGTTCCGACCCGCGCGCGGTGATGGCGGAACTGTTCTCCAAAGAGACCGGCGTCAGCAAGGGACGTGGCGGTTCCATGCACATCTTCGATGTGAAGCACCGCTTCATGGGTGGCTATGCACTGGTCGGTGGGCCGTTCCCGCTCGCTGCCGGTATTGCCAAGGCGATCCGGCTGCAGGGCGGTGACGAGATCTGTATCTGTTTCCTCGGTGATGCGGCCAACAACCAGGGGACGTTTCACGAATCGCTTAACATGGCTGCATTGTGGAATTTGCCGGTGTTGTATGTGTGTGAGAATAACCTGTATGGCATCGGTACCCGCATCGATCGTTCCACCGCCGTGGTCGACCAGTACAAGCGCGTGGCGGCCTACAATATTCCCTCGGCGCAGGAGAACGGACAGGATGTCGAACTGGTCCACAAGGCGGCCGTCAAGGCCATCAAGCACGTGCGCAGTGGCAAGGGACCGTACTTCCTGGAACTGATGACCTATCGATACCGGGGTCACTCCATGTCCGACTCCAATGCCTATCGTGCCAGGACCGAGGAACGCATGTGGAGCAAGCGTGACCCGGTCATCATGCTGCGTGATCGGCTGATCGATGCCGGCAAGCTGACACTGAAGGAATTCAAGGATATGGACACCAAAATCCTTGACGAGATCGAGGACGAGGTAATCCGGTTCGCTGCCGAATCCCCCGAGCCGCACATCGCGGATGTGGAGAAATACGTGCTGGCCGAGAATGACCCATGGGTCAGGGGTGGGGCAGGATAATGGCCGAGATTATGGTATGGGAGGCCATCCTGCGCGCCCATGACGAGGAACTTGCCAATGATCCCATGGTAATTGCCATGGGTGAGGATATCGGTGTAGTTGGCGGCACCTACAAGGCCACCCTTGGCTTGCATGACAAGTACGGTGAGGAGCGCATCATCGACACACCGATTTCCGAGAATGGCTTTACCGGTCTCGGTATCGGCGCATCCTTTCTCGGTGTGCGGCCGATCATTGAAATCATGTCGGTGAATTTTTCCTGGCTGGCGATGGACCAGATGTTCAATACCGCCGCCAAGGTGCGCTACATGTCCGGTGGCCAGCTGCAGGCGCCGATCGTGGTGCGCTCGCCTGGCGGTACTGCCCATCAGCTTGGCTCACAGCATTCCGCGCGCATGGAGAAGGTATTCATGGGTATTGCCGGTCTGCGCGTGGTCACTCCGTCCAATCCGCGCCAGGCCTACGGGTTGCTGAAGTCCGCGGTGCGTTGTAATGACCCGGTGTTCATTTATGAACATGAACTCATGTACAACATGAAGGGCACGGTGCCGGAAGAGGAATATTTTCACCCGCTGGAAGGTTCCGAGGTTGCACGTGAGGGACGTGATATCACGCTGTTTGGCTATAACATATCGGTGCACTGGTGTTTGCAGGCGGCGGAACTGCTGTCGAAATATCATGGTATCGAGGCGGAGGTGGTCGATCTGTATGCATTGAGCCCGCTCGACCGTGCCGGTATCCGTAACTCGGTCAGCAAGACGCATCGTGCCGTCATCGTGGAAGAGGCCGAGCCGGCCGTGGGTGTCGGAGCGGAAGTGATGGCAATCATCAATGAGGAATGTTTTTTTGAGCTGGACGCCGCTCCGGTGCGCGTGTCTGCGCTGAACGTGCCGATTCCATACAACCACGCGTTGGAAAAGACAGCGTTGCCGGATGCAAATAATGTAGTCGAGGCCGTGCGCAAGATATTTGGTATTTAGGATCTTTTAAAAAGATTTGCCACAGAGATCACAGAGCACACAGAGGCCGACGCAGCCGGGTTTTAGTTCTGTGCCCTCTGTGTTCTCTGTGGCTGAAATAAATTATTGGCTGGATACTTAAAATATGGCTGAACCCTATGTAATCAAGATGCCCCAGCTCTCCGACACCATGACGGAAGGTGTCATTGTCAGCTGGGAAAAGAATATTGGTGACGCGGTCAAGCGCGGCGACATCGTGGCCACGGTCGAAACCGATAAGGCCGTGATGGACGTGGAAGTATTCCGTGACGGCTATCTTTCCGGGCCGGCTGCGCCTGTCGACGCCGTGGTGCCGGTCACGCATCCGATTGCCTACCTGGTGGAAGAAAAAGCCGATGTTGACGACAGCGAGGCAAAGGCTGTCGTACAGTCCGTGGCCGAGACCACGGCCCGGGCAGCTGCCACGGCTGCTACATCCGCAATACCCGCGCCAGTGCCGGGTAGCGCACCCATGCCACGGCCACAGGGTAACAAGGCTTCGCCGCTGGCGCGCAGACTGGCGACGGAAACGGGTACCGATATTGATCGCATCAGCGGTTCCGGCCCGGGCGGCGTGGTGACGGCGTCAGATGTGCAGCGTGCCCCGGCACCATTTGAAGTTGCCGTGCCCGGTAATGGTCGTCCGATGAAATCCATGGAAAAGGCGATTTCGCGTGCCATGGCTTCCTCGATCTCGATGCCGACTTTCCGGGTTACCTCGCATATCCACCTGGAAGGCCTGATCAGCGCAGCCAAGGCCGCCGGTATTTCGGTGACCGTGGCAATAGCCAAGGCCTGCGGACAGGCCATTGCCAGCCATCCGAAGATGAACTGGTGCTACCAGCCGGATGACAAGCTGATCGAGCGCAGCCAGGTAGACATCGGCATGGCGGTGGCAGCCGATGACGGCGGACTGGTGGTGCCGATCCTGCGTGATTGTGAAACACGCGAGTTGCCCGAGTTGAACACGGACTGGAAGGACCTGGTGGCGCGGGCGCGCAGCCGGCACCTCAACCCGGAGGAATTCACCGGCGCGACATTCCAGATTTCCAATATGGGCATGTTCGATATCAGTTACTTCGATGCCATCGCCACGCCGGGCCTGGCCGCGATCCTGGCGATCTCGTCGAACACGGAGAAGGGCAGTGCATTTACCATTACGGCCGACCATCGCGTCGTCAACGGCGCCGATGTTGCGCTGTTCCTGAGTACCCTCAAGGAACTTGTCCAGCAACCGGCCGACTGGATGGGGCCGGGTGGCCAGGCCATCCCGGAAGGCGACTGGGACTATGATGTGGTCGTCATCGGCGGCGGACCGGGGGGCGAAGACTGCGCGCGCGACCTGGTGGCACACCGGCTGAAGGTCGCGCTGGTCAACGATGCACCGTTCCCGGGTGGCGAGTGCCTGTGGCGCGGTTGTATTCCGTCCAAGGCCTGGCGTGCCGCGGCCGACCGCATGCGTGATCGCGCCGGCGACGCGCAGCTTGGCGTGACCGGCACCGACAAAGCGAAGCTGGTATGGAAAGACCTCGAACAACATCGCCGCAAGGTGCTGGAGACACGGGGCGAGATGGCGCTCAAGACCGACAAGGGTGTGCGCATCGACTATCTGCAGGGATTTGGCCAGTTTGTGGATGCACACACACTGGCTATTAATACGTCTACCAACAGCAACGACCCGCATGCACGTGCACGGATACCGGAAGACAGGGCCGGAAAGGCCGTTACCTTCGGCTGCGCGGTGATCGCCACCGGTGCGCCGCCATTTGTTCCGCCGATTCCCGGTGCACAGGAAGGACTCGACAGTGGTGGTGTGCTGACCTCCGATACCGTATGGGCGCTGGATGCGCCACCGAAGAAACTTGCTGTTATCGGTGGTGGTGCGATCGGCGTCGAGATGGCGCAGATCTTTCATGACTTTGGCGCCCGTGTCACGCTGCTGGAGGCGCAAGCGCGCATCCTTGCCGAGGTCGAGCCGGAGATCGCGAAAACCACGGCCGGGATCCTTGCCGATGAAGCGCGACTGGATGTGCTGACTGGCGCCGCAGTCAATAAAATCAGCGGTACGCCAGGGGCCATGAAGCTGGCCTATACCGATGCCGATGGCAAGAAGCGTAAGCTCACCGTGGATTACGTCATCATGGCAACCGGCAAGCGGCCGGTGCTGACCGGTCTCAATCTGGAAGCCGCCGGTGTTGCCAGTGAGCGCAGCATCGTCACGGCCGACAGCCGTTGTCGTACCAGTGTGCCGCATATCTTTGCCGTGGGTGATGTGATTGGTGGCTTGATGCTTGCGCATACCGCGGCACAGCAGGGGCGGGTTGCGGCGGCAACTATCCTGGGCGAGAACATGCAGTATGACCAGAGCAAGGACTGTGGTGTGATCTTCTCGCGTCCGCAGGCAGCCTTCGTCGGCCTGTCCGTTGAACAGGCAAAGGCGCGGGGCATGGATGTGGCCGAGGTGAAGGTGCCGATGAACATCGACGCCAAGGCAATGATCAACAATGAAACGCATGGCATGATCAAGATTGTGGCGGACAAGGCAACGCACCGCGTGGTGGGTGTGCACTTCCTGGCCGATCATGCCGACACGCTGATCGGCGAGGCGGTCATGATGGTTGCAGCCGACATGACACTGGAGCAGGTGGGCGAGGCGATCCATCCGCACCCGACCCAGACCGAACTGTTTGGTGACATGGCGCGACGCCTGCTGTCACGCCTGCGTCGCAGCAAGAAAAGGGCAAAGGCATAATATGTCAGACATAAAAAAAGTCGTGCTCGCCTATTCCGGCGGGCTGGATACCTCGGTCATCCTCAAGTGGCTGGAGCAGGTCTATCACTGCGAGGTGGTAACCTTTACCGCCGATGTCGGCCAGGGGGAGGAGATTGAACCGGCGCGCGCCAAGGCCAAGGCCATGGGCGTCAAGGAAATCTATATCGAGACGCTGCGCGAGGAATTTGCGCGTGATTTTGTTTTCCCGATGTTCCGGGCCAACACAATTTATGAAGGTGAATACCTGCTCGGTACTTCCATTGCACGCCCGCTGATTGCCAAGCGGCTGGTGGAGATCGCGCACGAGACCGGCGCCGACGCCATTGCCCACGGTGCCACCGGCAAGGGCAATGACCAGGTGCGTTTTGAGCTCGGCGCCTATGCCCTGAACCCGGATATCAAGATCATTGCGCCGTGGCGTGAATGGGATCTGACCTCGCGTGAGAAACTGCTTGCCTATGCCGAACAGCATGACATCCCGGTCGAGCACAAAAAAGGCAAGAAATCACCGTACTCCATGGATGCCAACTCGCTGCATATCTCCTACGAGGGTGGCATTCTCGAGGATCCGTGGGCGGAACCTGAAGAGGATATGTGGTTGTGGACGGTTGCGCCGGAGCAGGCGCCGGACAAGCCCGTCTATGTCGAAATTACCTTTGAGCGCGGTGATGCGGTTGCCATCAATGGCAAGTCCACCAGCCCGGGACGGGTGATGGAGATCCTTAATCAGCTCGGTGGTGAGAACGGTGTCGGCCGTTCGGACATCGTCGAGAACCGCTATGTCGGCATGAAGTCGCGCGGTTGCTATGAGACACCGGCCGGTACCATCCTGTTGAAGGCGCATCGGGCCATGGAGTCGCTGACACTGGATCGCGAGGCGGCACACCTGAAGGACGAACTGATGCCGCGTTACGCCAGCATGGTGTACAACGGTTACTGGTGGAGCCCGGAGCGCAGGTTGTTGCAGGAACTGATCGATGCATCGCAGGAGCATGTCAACGGAACGGTGCGACTCAAGCTCTACAAGGGTAATGTCGTCGTGGCTGGACGCAAATCCGACACCGACAGCCTGTTCGACGAGCGTATCGCCACCTTCGAGGACGACGCCGGCGCCTATGACCAGAAAGATGCGGAAGGCTTTATCAAGCTGAATGCCCTGCGTATGCGTATTGCCGCCGGCCGCAGGAAGCCGGACCGTCGCAAGTGATTTCATTACTACCGCCCGGAAGCCGCGACCCATGTTCGTTCAGCTGATTACCTTGATACCGAGGCGCCTGTTCAACCTTGCCGGCTTCCTGTTCTGTGCGGCGTTGCTCGGTTACGCATATTATGTGCAATTCAACCAGGGACTGGATCCCTGTCCGCTGTGCATCTTCCAGCGTGTCGCTTTTCTCGCCACCGGTTGTGTGTTCCTGCTGGCCGCCATTCACAATGCGAGCCGCATCGGCAGCCGTATCTATGCTGTGTTGATTGCACTGGCTGCGCTGAGTGGGGCGGCGATTGCCGGTTGGCATGTCCGTCTGCAGCACCTGCCGCCGGATCGGGTGCCGGAGTGCGGCCCGGGCCTGGATTACATGCTGGAGGTGTTTTCCTTCTCGGAAACACTTAAAAAGGTGTTCACCGGTTCCGGTGAATGTGCCGAGGTGAGCTGGCAGTTTATCGGGCTGAGCATGCCGGTCTGGGCGTTTTTGTGTTTCATCGGCCTGGCGGTCGGTGGATTCAGTCGTAACTGGCTGTCCAGAGACTGAGCGGTTACCAACAGGAGAGCCGGCCTATGCGTCTGCTGCATACCATGTTACGGGTCGGCAATCTCGAACGGTCCATCGAGTTCTATACGCATGTGCTTGGCATGCAATTGCTGAGACAGAAGGATTACCCGGAAGGCCGGTTTACGCTGGCATTCGTCGGTTACGGTGACGAAAAAGACAACACGGTAATCGAATTGACGCATAACTGGGATACCGACAGCTATGACCCGGGCAAGGGCTTCGGTCATATTGCAATCGAGGTCGATGACGTCTACCAGGCGGTAGATGCACTGCGCGAGCGCGGTGGCAAGGTGATCCGCGAGGCCGGGCCGATGAACGCCGGTAACACGATTATCGCCTTTGTCGAAGATCCGGATGGCTATGCCATCGAGTTGCTGGGTAAAAAGTCCTGAAGGCCTGGCCGGCTGCACTGACAGAGGCTGTAGCGCCCTGAAGCCATCCTCATCATCTAATTACGGAACATGCCATGAAATTTCTCACCCTGGAGAACGGGCAGCTGGGCGCCCTGATTGATGAAACCGTCATCGATATTCCTGAGGCTGCAGAGGCGCTTGCCATGGGAGCCCCGGCGACAACGCTGGCCGGACTGATCGATGCCGGGGAGGGTGCGGCGCAAGCCGTCTGGGAGCTTGCCGGGAAGGCGGCCAGTCAGGGTATTGCTGCGCGTGCCTATGCCGATGTGGCGCCACTGGCGCCGATCCCGGAGCCGCGACGCAATATCCTTTGCCTGGGCAAGAACTACCTGGAGCATGCGCGGGAAGTGGCAAAGAAGATGGATGCTTCCGGCAAGGCACCGGAGAAACCAATCATTTTTACCAAGGCCACGACCGCAGTGATCGCCCCCGGGCAACCCATCCCGAGTTATCCGCAGTTTACCTCCAAGCTGGATTACGAAGCCGAGCTGGCGCTGGTTATTGGTACGGGAGGGCGTGATATTGCCCCCGGCGATGCCTGGAAGCACGTGTTTGGCTATACCGCGATCAACGACATTTCCGCGCGTGATCTGCAGAAAGATCATTTCCAGTGGTTTCGCGCCAAGAGCCTGGACGGTTTTGCGCCGATGGGCCCGGTGCTGGTACATCGCAGTGCCATGCCTGCGCCTGCGGATATCGAGGTGAAATGTTTTGTCAACGGGGAGCAGCGACAGTGTGAACGCCTCGACCGACTGATTTTTGATGTGCCCACGATCATATCCGTACTGTCTGCGGGCATGACGCTGTTGCCCGGCGACATCATCGCGACCGGTACACCGGCTGGTGTCGGTATGGGTTTTTCACCGCCGAAATATCTACAGGCCGGTGACGAGGTCGTGGTGGACGTCACCGGGGTCGGTCCGCTGCGTAACCCGGTAACGTAATTCTTGAATATCCGTGTTATCGGCACGCAGGGCGTTTGCCCTGCTGTTGTGCACGTGCCTGCAGTTGCAGAGCCGTAGCCATACGTTTCTCCAGCTCACTGATACGGCTGCTGTGCGAAGGGTGGGTAGAGAGAAATTCCGGTGGCTGTCCCTTGTTGGCCCGACTCATGTTTATCCACAAGCGGGTGCTTTCACGCGGGTCGAAGCCGGCGCGCGCCATGATATTGAGTCCGAGAATATCTGCCTCACTTTCCTGCAGTCGTGTGTAGGGCAGCAGTACGCCGTATTGCGCACCCACGCCCAGCAGGCCCATCAGCGTCTTGCCAGTGCCGGTCTGCGGGTTGGCCACTGCGTTGATCAGGCCGAGGCCCTGTTCCACTGCGAATTTTTGTGACACGCGCTCATTGGAATGGCGCGATTGCACATGTGCAACCTCATGGCCAATAACCGTCGCCAGCTGGTGCTGGTTGCTGGCCACCTTGAGCAGGCCGGTATTCACACCAATCCTGCCGCCGGGCAGCGCAAAGGCATTGGCACTGTCATCCCGGAACACCACGACCTCCCATTGACCGCCGACCTCGCGGGTGATGGCGTTCGCCACGCACTGCACGTACCGGTTGGTGGTGCGATCTGTTTCCACCGGTGTCTTGCCCTTGATGTTGGTGAAGGCCTGCAGTCCCATCTGGTTCATCTGGCTGTCCGGCATCAGTATCAGTTGCGTGCGACCGGTAGGCGAGGTCGTGCAGGCAGTAAGCAGTGCAAGCATGCCGCATAGAATGATCTTGCGCGATATCATGGCTTCCTCCGGATTGTCTGCCTTTGATTATAGGCAGTTCACGATACTTCGTGCAGAGGAGTTTTGTCCCTTGATTGATTACTGGCCCTTGCCAGTCTCCGGCCCGTTATTGGCCAGTGTGCGCCGGATCGGAGTGTGCCAGGCAGGAAGGCAGCCCTTAATAGTGCTGCTTGGTGAGTATGCGTAGTTTTTCAATGTCGTTGTTGTGTAACGAGAAGGAATAGCGCCCGTTTCTGGTGCGTTGGGCAAGCTGCAGCGAGCTCCCGTTTGCAGCGATCAGCCGGTATTCCTTTTCCAGCGCATTTTTGCGTGTAACCTTCACGGTGGCGCCAACATACTTGTTTGCGTCGGTGACCTTGATGGTCCTGTAGGCCAGGCGATAGCGTTCCTCCTGGGGTTTTATCTTCTTGTTAATCCGGCTGGCGCTCAGGTTGTCGCTCTCCTCCTGCGCCTTGCGTATTGCTTCCAGCTCGGCCTGTTGCGCGGCCTCCAGGTCAAGTTGCTGCTGTACCATGGCGACGACATACGGGTCATTGATCTCGATGCCGGAGTTTTCGATGAATGCCAGGTTGGCCTTCATGAAGGCCTCTGCATTGCGGCTGGAAAGGTTGCGGTTCTGGAGGCCGGACTCGACCAGGGCGCTGGTGCGCAGCACTTCCCAGCCTCCCCAGGCACTGAACAGGTACACGGCCAGGGAGATGTACCCGAGCGTGGTCAAGATGTAAACCAGGAAGGGTTTCTTCACCGTGTTCCAGTGCTTCAGGCCAAAGGCGGTGGCGCTGAACGGAGACAGCAATAACACACCAAGCCCCCAGCCGAAGTGCGTGCGGAAGGCGCGTACAGTAAGCCAGATAAAGGCCAGCATCGATGCGGCGGCCAGCGCCTGGGTGATGGTGGTCAGAAGGTTCATGGTCTGTGTCCTGTCGGGTGCCCCTGCCGTCGGTGCATAAAAACGGTGTTCCGGTAGAATTTATCGGCCCGTCTCGGAACAATCTTTAGGCGGCCAGCCAGTATCAGTAGTGCGGCGGGGGCGGCTCCTGTTCGGCAGGGGTGGTAATGTCTGCAGACAGGCCTTTTAGCTGGGTTTCCAGTTGCCGAATGAGTTCCGTCTGGCGTGCGGTTAGTTGTTCCTGTTGCAGCAGGGTGCGGGTCATCTCATCCATCGCAGCCTCGAGATGCATCAGGCGAATCTCGAGCTGTTCGATGCGTTGTACCAGGTTATCCGTCATGGCAGGCGTCCTGCTTGCGTGTGTGGTTGTTACAGTCGGGGACTCACTGATTCCGAGCCCTGTGTTGCCTTGTCCAGCGCTTCATCCACGGTGTTGCCGCGTGCCAGTACCACGCCCATGCGCCGCTTGCCGCTGACCTCCGGCTTTCCAAACAGGCGCAGCTGTGTGTCCGCTGCTGCCAGGGCCATCTCCAGGCCGGCAAAACTGACCTGTCTCGATTCACCCTCCACCAGGATGACGCTGGAAGCCGAGGGGCCCAGCTGCCGGATATTCGGAACCGGCAGCCCGAGAATGGCACGTGCATGCAGCGCGAACTGCGAAAGGTCCTGCGAAATCATGGTTACCATGCCGGTATCATGTGGGCGTGGCGAGACCTCGCTGAAGATCACCTCGTCACCACGGATGAACAACTCTACGCCAAATATGCCACGTCCACCCAGTGCCGCGGTAATTCTGCCGGCGATGTCGCGTGCTGCAGCCAGTGCCTGCTCACTCATGGCCTGGGGTTGCCATGACTGGCGGTAATCGCCATCGACCTGGACATGGCCGACCGGGGCGCAGTAACTGGTGCCCGCGGCATGGCGTACGGTCAGCTGTGTGATTTCGTAATCAAATTCGATAAATCCCTCGATAATTACCTTGCCTGCACCGGTGCGGCCGCCCCCCTGTGCATAGGCCCAGGCGGAATCAATACCATCCCGGCTGCGAATGGTGCTTTGTCCCTTGCCCGAAGAACTCATGATGGGTTTCACCACGCAAGGCAGGCCGATTGTCTCGATGGCGACGTCAAATTCGGCGCGTGTTTCAGCAAAACGATACGGCGAGGTTGCAATACCAAGTTCCTCGGCGGCAAGACGCCGAATGCCCTCGCGATTCATGGTCAGGCGCGCGGCACGCGCGGTCGGGATGACGGCGTAGCCCTCTGCCTCCAGTTCCACCAGTGTATCGGTGGCGATTGCCTCGATCTCCGGCACAATGAAGTGCGGGTTTTCCTGCTCGATTACTGCGCGCAGTGCCTCGCCATCCAGCATGGACAGGGTGTGACTGCGATGCGCGACCTGCATCGCCGGCGCATTGTCATAGCGATCCACCACAATGACCTCGACACCGAGTCGCTGCAGTTCGATGACGACTTCCTTGCCCAGTTCGCCGCCTCCGCACAGCAGTACACGGGTTGCGGTTGGAGACAGCGGGGTGCCGATCGTGGTCATGTGCGGGCCTTTCCCGTGGCTGTGGCGGTAAGGGGTTTCATGGCAGGAATTGTACTGTGAAGTACATCGATGCAGTAGTCGAATCTTCATCTCCCCATCGACATGGCGTAGACTCGAACTATTGAAATGACTGATCCGGGTGCGCTGATGAGACTGACAACGGTTTCCACAATCATTGTCTTGCTGCTGGCTGGCGGCGGCGTGTTTGCCGGGGTGACACACTCGGTCAACGAGGAAAACGGGCTGCGAGGCTGGCGCTTTCTTGAAGGGGATATCGAGATCGAGCTGGTGCAGCGCCTGCCGGACCAGACACGCGCCCTGTTGATGAATCACGAGTTCTCGCGCGAGGTCATCGAGCAACTGGCGTTGAGTTGCATGTTCCAGACCATTGTCCGCAACACCAACGCCTCCGGCAGTGGCCGGACAGTGGCAATCGACCTGACCCGCTGGCGCATACATCATGACGGCGTGACGCGTGAACTGTTGATGAAGGAGCCGTTGCTGGCCTCATGGGATGAGCAGGATGCCAGTGAGGCAGCACGGCTGGTGATACGCTGGGGTATGTTTCCGACCCGGCAGGAATACCTGCCGAGCGATTACAACTGGGGGCTGACAGCCTATGGGATCCCGCCTGGTTCGAAATTTGATCTCGATGTCAACTGGACCGAAGACGACAAGCCATACAGCGGGGCGATCAGGGGTATTGTTTGTGCGCCGGATGTCGATAAGCTGAAGTGACGTTATGATTCAGACCAGAATTCTCATCCTGCTGTTGGCGCTGTTTTCACTGCCACTGTTCGCCGGTCAATCAATGACGGCAATCCCCGGCAAGGTTGCGGCACCTGATTTCGAGCTGATTGATACGGACGGCAACACACACCGCCTGTCCGACTACCGCGGCAAGACCGTAATCATCAATTTCTGGACCACCTGGTGCCCGCCGTGCCGCGAGGAAATTCCTTCCATGAACCGCGCCTGGCGCGAACTGGCCGATGAGGGAGTTGTGATCCTGGCCATCAATATGGGCGAGGATGAAGACACCATCTTTGTTTTCACGGGCGATTATCCTGCGGACTTTCCGTTACTGCTCGACCGGGACGGGGCGGTGATTGCTGAATGGCCGGTAAAGGGGCTGCCTACTACGTATGTTGTGGCACCGGATGGCAGCATTGCCTACCGCGCCATCGGTGGTCGCGAGTGGGACGACCCGGTGTTTCTGGAGCAGATCCGGGCACTCGGTCGATAGGGGGAACCAGGTCCCCACACCACCAGGGGATGGAGCAATGTGTGTGACGGAAGAACCCGGTTCCCGTACCGACAGATGCAGTATCGCACTCACCAGCATTTCCGGACGGGATGCGCATCACATTTTAGTCATGCCGGCTGAATTGCTGCCGGTTACTGCACTATTGCAGTGCCATTTGTGTAATCAGAATCAGGTCCTGAATATTGATTACACCGTCCGGGGCGCCGGACGGGTACAGGTCGCCATGCTGCAGCAGATGATTGTCTACCGGGATCAGGCCCAGCACGGCGCGAGTGAGAACCCAGAGATCACCCGCATTTACTGCATTGTCCAGGGTGCCGGGCGGGAGCGGTGCCACATCACCGTCGTTGAAGTTGAACGCCAGCGGTATCGGGTCGACCGGGTCGAGCAGGCCGTCGCCATCGGTGTCCGCGCTGGCAGGATTCAGATCGGCGCCCGGTGTGTAGCTGTTCGGGTCACCGTCCCAGGCCACCTCCTCGAAGTCGGTCAGTCCGTCACCGTCGGTGTCAATGAGTATGGTGCTGGAGCCGGCTGACTGTTCCAGCAGGTCACTCAGTCCATCGTTGTCATCATCCAGGTCACAGGCGTCGCCACTGCCGTCGGTGTCGGTGTCCAGCTGAGTGGCGTTGGCGATGGTCGGGCAGTTGTCGCAGGCATCGCCGGGACCGTCACCATCCTGGTCGGTCTGGCTCAGGTTGGCATCAATTGGGCAGTTGTCGTCCAGATTAAATATGGTGTCCTCGTCGGCATCGATCGCTATACGCTCACCGTCACCGACGGGTACAGCCGTGTAGGTTAGTGTCTCGCCGGTTGCTAACACCTGGTCACGTATAAAGGCCTCCGACAGGTCGCCCAGCGCGATACTGTCCATCCTGAACAGCCCGCTGGAAACGCGCACCGCACCACGCTGCAAGCTCCCAAGGTTGCCCTTGATGATCACATCACAGTCGCCGGCCGCCGCGCGCGCCACCAGCAGGTCGGCACGGGTCGCGGCGATTGAGGGGCTGCTGCTCACGGTCACCTGCTGGCCGACCACCGGTTTCAGATTGGAGTCGAAGGCGAGCATGAATTGTTCGACATCACGGCGATGCTCGTCCGGTGTTTTCTGGTTCTCGATAATGAAATTGGCGCTGGTATCGAAGCCGAACAAGGAGGCATTAAAAAACCGGAACAGCGTATCGGTGCTGCCGTCATGCAGGAACCCGAAACCACGGATCTGGTCACCCTGTGGCCCATTGTTGCCGGTATTGAAGAACGGCAGGTCCGGCATGCCGAACATGCCGACCTTGGCATACATGTTGCGCAGGTGGGGGACCTTGAAATGCTGCGGCTCACCCTCGAAGCTGGACAGCCCGCTGGTGCCGAAGAAGCCATTGGTGGTATCCAGTACGTGGCAACCGTTGCAGGTGGTCACTATGTCGGAGACATGGTTGAAATAGAAATCACGACCGTCACTCTGGCTGGTTGTAAGGGAATTATTCAGGTTGCGGATCGGGTTGGGTGGCAGGGCGACCTGCAGGATGAAGTCGGTGTACTGGTCCATTTCCGCTGTCGTCAGCGGCCCGCTGCGGCCCAGCAGCCCCTCGAAGGCCACATTGAACTTGCTGAACGAGAGTCGCTCGTTGTAAGCGCCTGTTCGGTTCACTATATCGTTGGGTTCATCGTTGCCGCCGGTACGGTCGCCGCGCCAGTGCATGGAGCCATGGGTGTCCATGCCGCGCAGTGTTTGTGTGGTCATCGGTCCCTTCATGGGGTGGAAGTCCTGTCCCCCACCGGTCGGACTCGGATCCAGCGGGTTGGTGAGGATCGAGCCGGTGGGGTCGCCGAGGTCCCAGGCCAGGCTGTCGAGGTCGCCATCGACGTGGCAGCTGGCGCAGGCCGCCTCGCCGTTGCTGGAGGTGAAGCTCGCGTCATACAGGAAGCGGCGTCCGGTGATGAGGTCCGGCGGCTCCGGATTGTGCAGCAGGTAATGCGCAGCTTCCGTCCGGTTAGTGAGATCGAGGATCGATACGCCGTTATCGAAACGCGTGGTCACATAGAGGCGATTGCGGGCTTCATCCAGCAACAGGCCGGCGGGGCCACCGCCACTGACCGCGATGTGGTCGGCGCTGTCCGGCACGAAGGTGTTGTCCTCGATGTCAGCACTTAAAAAGATGCCGACCTTGTCGGACCCCTTGGCGGCCAAATAGAGCGTGCTGCCGTTGCTGGAGATTGCCAGTTGGCGCGGCAGCGCCAGGCTCTTGTCGGCCACACCGGCCGGTGCCGGTGACACACTGTAATCGATGTGCTTGTTGATATGGCGTGGTGTCACCGTGTCGGAGCCGGTATCGATGACGGTGATGCGCGTTTCATGCTGGTGGCCTATCACCGAGCTGGTGGTGTCGGTCGGCGTACGCGTGCCTTCGAAGCGCACTTCGTTGATGGCCTCGGTGTTGACGACAAACAGCTTGCCGTTTACCGGGTGTACCGCGATATTATAGAGAACAGTGCCGACACCGCTATAGAAGGCCGTTTCCACCGGCGGGTTGGCCAGTGCATCGATCGCGAACACATCCTTGTCCGGCAGGTCGAAGCGGACCAGCCCGTCCCACAGCCGGCCTAGTTCATCAACCCAGTTGCTGCCATTGTGCCTGACGATCAGTCCCACTTCCGGCTGCAGTGAATTGTCCGAGTCCACGTTCGGCGCCGGCAGGCCACCGGGTGCCGTGGCACCATCGACTGTACAACTTGGCGCAGTTGCACCGCCGTTACAGACGGCTTCGCCATGGATGGTGGTGGTCCTGTTGCCGGAGTGATAGATCCCGGCATACACGGTGCTGCCGTCAGGTGAAACCGCCAGTGGCCGCGGCGTATCACCAAACAGCGTAACAATGGTGAGAGGTGTACCACCCAGCGCACCGCCCAGCGTTGTGGCATCGAATACCCACACATCGGCACGGCCGATACCGGGCGTGGTGGCTTCACCGGGGTTCCCCGGGGTCACGCACTTGCTATCGCTGCTGTCACCGCACCAGGGACTGTTCTGACCGCGGTGCGCGGTTGTAATGAAGGCACGGTTGCCGCCCGGCCCGGCAAAGACGATATCGCGGGGTTCGTCGCCCACCAGCAGGGTGCGGGTGATGCGCGGTGGGGAGAGCGACACATCGATGATACTGATGGAGTCGGACAGGTGGTTAACCACCCAGACCTCATTGTCATTGCGCAATGCCACGGCAACCGGTTCCATTCCGGTCGGAATGGAAGTGGTGAGCGTCAATCCGAAACTGTCGACCGAGAAGACCTCGAGCAGGTTGTCGGGCGTGTTGACGACATAGAGGCGGTCACCAGTGGAAGACATGGCCAGCGGGCGCACATGGCCACTTTCGAAAGCGGTAAATGCGGCGTGTGCTGTTGCCTGCAGCAGTAACAGCAGGATCGCGACAAGGCATCGGTCGATTGCAGACAGAGGGTGTCGGTTGGTGTTAAATCCGGGTTTCATGGGTCAGTTGTTGTTATCTGGCTATGCCGTGTTTGATTAAAGCATATCCCGATCATGCCATTTAACCAAACGTTGAAGTGTCTCCTTTATAACACCATGAACATAGAGCAGTTATTTGCAGCTAGCCAGTGACGCCAGCAGGTGTTCGGAAATATTTTCAGGAGTTTTGCAGGGTCTGACTTTCCGCTGTTACATCGGGATGCAGTTCGCTAAGTGGCACCGAGAGCCCGTTATTGCCTACCACCCGTGCATGGAAGCGTTTCAGTTCGCGCGGTTCCTTTACGCCGCAGGAGTGCGCGATGATGCCGACTTCGTAGACCATGTTTTTTGCATAGTGTGCAACGCGGACTGCCTTGTGTTCGGGATTCAGACCGCGTTGCAGGCGTTTGTTGTGCGTGGTGATGCCGGTTGGGCAGGTATTCCTGTTGCATTGCAGGGCCTGAATACAACCGAGTGCAAACATGAAGCCGCGTGCGGAAACTATGAAGTCGGCACCCATGCACAGGGCCCATGCTACGTCTGCCGGTGTGACAAGCTTGCCGGAGGCGATGATCTTGATGCGCTCGCGCAATCCATACTCGTTGAGTTTGTCGATCAGCAACGGCAGACTCTCGCGCAATGGCAGGCCGACATCATCGATCAGCGGCATTGGCGCGGCGCCGGTGCCGCCGTCTGCGCTGTCCACGGTGATGAAATCCGGTGCGCATTCGCTGCCGCGTTCGTTGATCTCCGTGAACAAGCCGTCCAGCCAGCCGTAGGCGCCGATGACGGCCTTGAAGCCAACCGGCTTGCCGGTGACCTTGCGTACCCGGTGGATGACATCGAGCAGCTCGCTGTTGGAATTGATGTCCAGGTGCCGGTTCGGGCTGATGGCATCGCAGCCTGCCTCGATACCACGGATTTTTGCAATCTCCTCGGTGACCTTGATGCCGGGCAGGATACCGCCCTTGCCGGGCTTGGCGCCCTGGCTCAGCTTTATCTCGAACATGCGCACGGCGTCATGGGCCGCGGTCTCTCGCAGCTTGTCATCGTTCAGGTTGCCCTCCCGGTCGCGCACACCGTTCTTGGCGGTACCAATCTGAAACACGATGTCGGCACCACCCTCGAGATGGTAGGGCGACAGACCACCCTCACCGGTATTCATCCAGCAGCCGGCCTTGTTGGCGCCATGCGAGAGTGCCAGTATCGCCGGCTTCGAGATGGCGCCGTAACTCATGCCGGAAATATTGAACAGGGAACTGGTCGTGTAGGGCGTTGCACAGTGCGGTCCGATTGTCACGCTGCGTGGCGGGACGGCGTCCTGCCCAAGGGTGGGAAAGGGGCAATTCACGAACAGTACCGTCCCGACCGGGCGCAGGTCACGGGTGGAGCCGAAGCCTACGGTGTTGTCGATATTCTTGGCGGCGCGGTAGACCCATGTTCGCTGGGCCCGATTAAAGGGCATCTCTTCGCGGTCCATGGCGAAGAAATACTGGCGGAAGAAACTGCCAAGATGCTCGAAGAAATAGCGGAAGTGACCGACCACAGGGTAATTGCGCCGGATCGCACTTTTGGTCTGGGTAATGTCGAGAATGAAGGTGACAACGACGACGAGTACGCCTATCCCGATCAGCACCACGAACAGGGTTGCCATGATGTCCATGACCGCGGTGACCAGCGAGAATGTTTCTGCTGAGGTCATGTCCATGCCCCGTGCTTGTCTGTAACCGGCTTGCTATAGTCTGGCAGTTCAACAACTACCAGTGGTTCTCCAGCGTCGTGCGATCCAGTAATCCAGGCTGAAGTATCTGCCAGCACCTATGAAGAACAGTGCCAGTAACATGATGAAATAGGTGGCGGCAAACTCGATGCCGTTCTTCAGGATGGTGATGCTGCCGGCCTCGGTCAGCCATTCGTAGTTGGCGTGTTCACGCAGGATTTCCCTGGCCTTCTCCTTGCGGATGCTGGCCTCCTCGATCAGGTCCGTGCGCCATTCCCATGGTACCGTCAAATCTGTCTCCGGCAAGACATGCCAGCCGTTCTCCCAATGTGCGGTGGTGGCGGCAACGAACATGGTAAACATCAGTGGAATGGCAAACCAGCGTACCGCAAAGCCGCCGAGCAGCGCGATACCGCCCAGCAGTTCTGTCAGTGCGGCGACATAGACCATGATCTCGGGTGCCGGGATGCCAAGCGAGGCAAAGTAGGGGCCGAGGTCTTCCGCGTATGCCAGCTTGTTGGAACCAGCCATGATGAGAATCGGCGCAAGGTAGATGCGCAGAGCCAGCGGTGCCAGGAAATCGATAGCACGGCTACGGTCCAGCAGGCCCTGCAGGCAATTCAGTAATCGGATCATAACGCCCCCTTGTTGGTGATTCGTATGCTGGAGATTATATCGAGTGGCTCTACTGCCGCCTTGTTCCGATAACGATCGATTTTTTCCTGAGATTGTCCAGAATTTCCGCGCCGCCACTGACCACAACCTCAGGCTGCGGGTGGGACAACTCCCCGGCGATCTGTAGCAGCAACTTGCGTCCGCTGGCTATATCCGATGTCTCCAGCAGTTCCAGCAGTCGCTTGGTGACCGGGTTGATTTCCATGAAACCAACTTCATCCTCATTGTCGCGGTAAACCACCAGGAAAGTGGGGATCCTGTCCTCAGGGCCGGGCAGAAAGTCCGGACCGATCCTGTGTACCGGGTATTGATAGGCCAGGTGCCAGGCCAGTGGCGACAGCACCGGTATCCCGTCTAACAGGTCCCCGGTGGTATCGATGTCGTCATAATTCAGCGTGTCGTCTGCAACGGAGACAGCCAGTTCCGCCCATTCGTAGTGGGCCAGGTCATACAGAAAGGGCAGGTCATCTTCCCGGGCGGTGCGTTCCTCGTGTAGCCAGTTGAGAAATTCGCGGGGGATTTCAAGGAATAGTGGTGTGCGCGACAGGTGCGAGGAGAAATAATCCCGTACCAGCGCATGCCAGGCATCATCGTCGTAAATTTTCCTCAGTACCGGGAATGTGTTGGATAGAAAACTTTCGACATTGTTGTAGAACAGCTCACGGTAGATCGCCATGCGCCGGTCTTCCACATCTCCGGGTGCCGGCTGATGTTCGGGGTCACGGATATGCGCGGCAAATTCGTATTGCCGGCGAATGAATTCAGGCCTGTTTTCCATGCGAGATGTCGCCATGTTCGTTGCCCCATTTGTCCTGCAGCGAGGCGATCTGGCCTACCTCGCCAAGCAACTCCGGTAGTGGCGGGATGTTGAAGTCACGCTCCAGCAGGGTAGGGACCACGCCGAAATGCGCATAGGCCTTTTCCAGTAGCGCCCATACCGGGTCGATAATCGGTGCGCCGTGCGTATCTACCTTCAGATCATCGGCCTCGTCATAGTGGCCGGCGATGTGGAAGTATGCCACACGTTCGGCTGGCAATGATTTCAGGAAGGTCTCTGCATCATAGCCATGGTTGATGCTGTTCACGTAGATATTGTTGACGTCCAGCAACAGGTCACAGTCGGCCTCTGCGAGTACCGCGTTGATAAACTCGATTTCGTCCATCTCCTTGCCCGGTGCTGCATAGTAGGAGACATTTTCCATGGCGATACGACGTTCCAGGATGTCCTGTACGCGCCGTATGCGCGCGGCTACATAGTGTACCGCTTCCCCGGTGAACGGGATCGGCATCAGGTCATAGAGATGACCGTCATCGCTGCAGTAGCTCAGGTGTTCGGAGTAATAGCGGAAGTTGTGTTCGTCCAGCAACTTCCTGACACGGTGCAGGAAGGTCTCGTCCAGCGGGGCCGGGCTACCGATGGAGAGTGACAGGCCGTGTGCCACGAACGGATAGCGCTCGGTGAAGTAACGGAGCTGCTTGCCGAGTTTGCCACCTACACCTATCCAGTTCTCGGGGGCAACCTCGAAAAAATCAACAGTATCCGGCGGGTTGTCCCGCAGCGGACCCATCAGGGTCCGCCGCAGGCCAAGTCCGGATCCTTCAACAGGATAGTTTGATGAAGCCACGACAGTGTTTACTGCCTACTTCTGGGCGCCGCATTTACCTTCGCCGCACTTGCCTTCCTTGTCGGCCTTCTTCTCGGCACCACATTTTCCTTCCATTGCTTTCATTTCACTGGCATCGAGCACGCCATCGCCATTTTTGTCCCTCTTGATGAACATGGCCTCGTGTGCTGCATTGAACTCGTCCCTGGTGATCTTGCCATCGCCGTCGGCATCCATCATTTCCATGCCGCACTTGCCTTCACCGCACTTGCCTTCACCGGCAGCCTTCTTCTCGCCGCCACACTTGCCTTCTGCGCCTGCCTTCTTCTCGCCACCGCACTTGCCTTCAGCCATCTCGGCAACCATGTAACCGCTGGACAAATCGGACATGGCAAACGGGTTTTCCGCTGCGTTGGCAACGCTGGTGCCGGCCAGGGACGTCACGAAGGCAGCACCCATTGCAATGGCCAGCGGCTTGAGAGTTGATTTTTTTGACATTGATATGTCTCCTAG
>CBEULV010000002.1:0-38951 GCA_965544015.1 uncultured Gammaproteobacteria bacterium
TGATCGTGGAAATTTCGCGCCTGCAAGGCGCTCCTACAATTTTTCAAAACAGGGGAGCCGCAAGGCGCTTGTACCCACAGGAGTTAATATGGCCAAGAAAATAGAGGCTTATATCAAGCTGCAGGTTCCTGCCGGAGCTGCCAACCCGAGTCCGCCGGTCGGTCCGGCACTGGGTCAGCACGGCGTGAACATCATGGAGTTTTGCAAGACATTCAATGCGAAGACGCAGGACGTGGAAAAGAACCTGCCGATCCCGGTGGTCATTACCGTCTACAGCGATCGCAGTTTCTCGTTTATTACCAAGACCCCGCCGGCCTCGGTACTGCTGAAGAAGGCGGCCGGCATCCAGAGTGGGTCTGCCACGCCGAACACTGTCAAGGTTGGCACGGTTACCCGTGCCCAGCTGGAAGAAATTGCCACCACCAAGATGGCGGACCTGAATGCCGCCGACATGGACGCGGCCGTTCAAATTATCGCCGGAAGTGCCCGCAGTATGGGCCTTGATGTGAAGGAGTAACGATCATGGCCAAACTGACAAAACGAGCAAAAGTTATCAAGGAAAAAGTCGCGCATGGCAAGCAGTACGCCATCGATGAGGTACTGGCGCTGCTGCAGGAGTTGCCCGGTGCGAAATTCAAGGAATCGGTCGACATCAGTGTCAACCTGGGCATCGACCCGCGCAAGTCCGACCAGACTGTGCGCGGCGCCACCGTGCTGCCGAACGGCACCGGCAAGACCGTGCGCGTTGCGGTGTTCACCCAGGGTGCCAATGCCGATGCCGCGAAGGAAGCCGGCGCCGACGTGGTCGGTTTTGAAGATCTCGCGGAAGAGGTCAAGAAAGGCAACCTGGACTTCGATGTCGTGATTGCTTCACCGGATGCCATGCGCGTAGTGGGTGCGCTGGGCCAGATTCTCGGCCCGCGCGGCCTGATGCCGAACCCGAAAGTGGGTACGGTGACCCCGGATGTCGCTACCGCCGTCAAAAATGCCAAGTCCGGACAGGTGCGCTACCGCGCCGACAAGGCTGGCATTATCCACTGTACGATCGGCCGCATCGATTTCGAGACCAGTGCGCTGAAGGAAAATCTTGAGGCATTACTGGCTGACCTGAACAAGGCCAAGCCGGCCAGCGCCAAAGGCGTATATATGAAGAAGGTGTCTATCTCCACGACCATGGGTCCTGGCCTGCAGGTCGATCAGGCGACACTGGGTTAATCGGTATTAGCATTATCTCTCTCCCTCGCGGGGGAGAGAGGGAAGAGGATTAAGGAAAGGTGTTAAACCTTTCCAGGGTTTGGCGCTGATGACGTACAGAAATGTGCGAATGTCGCAGCAGCTAGCGATCCGGCATTGCCGGTGGCCGTCAAAGACCGCAGGTGCCCGGTACCACCGGGTTTAATTGTTCCGTTTGCAAGCGGAGCTGCCTGCGCAGAGGGTGCGCGAAATGACAGTATTTCGATGTACATGGATGTACAAGTGTCACGGGAGGCAGGGATGCCGGTAGTGACCGATGTACATGGATGTACAAGTGTCGCGGAAGGCAGGAGCAGGTGAGACCAGGAACTGGTCGAGAAACTGGCCTGGGCCATGCCGGGAGCGAGCTGTCTTCAAGCCACCAAACAGAGTGTGACGTCCGGTAACGGACGTCACAATGTCAATAAACGGGAAGGGAACGGCCAGGCTTGCCTGGCGGTGAATTCCCAAAGAGGTAAATACAATGGCGTTAACTCTTGAAGAGAAAAAGGCTGTTGTTGCTGAAGTAGCTGAAGTTGCCAAAGGGGCGCTTTCGGCCGTGGCCGCGGAATACAGCGGACTGACGGTCGAGCAGTTGACTGGCCTGCGTATCAAGGCACGTGAAGACGGTGTCTATGTGCGCGTGGTCAAGAACACACTGGCACGTCGAGCCCTGGATGGTACCGACTTCGCATGCATGAGCGACAGGCTGACCGGTCCGTTGATCCTGGCATTTTCCCGGGAAGACCCCGGTGCGGCTGCGCGCGTGGCCAAGGACTTTGCCAGGGAAAATGACAAGTTCAACGTTACCATGCTGTCAGTCGGCGGTGAATTGCTTGAGCCATCCGAGATCGACAAGCTGGCCAAGCTCCCGACCCGCGACCAGGCTATCAGCATGCTGATGTCGGTCATGCTGGCCCCGACCGAGAAGCTTGTCCGTACCCTCAACGAGGTGCCGGGCCAGCTGGTTCGTACCATGGGTGCCGTGCGCGATCAGAAACAGCAGGCAGCATAACCACATTCAACCTATTTTAAGATTATCAGACAGGAGTATTTGAAATGGCCGTTTCACAAGAAGAGATTCTGGAAACAATTGCAAACATGTCAGTGATGGACGTTGTTGAACTCGTCTCTGCCATGGAAGAAAAGTTCGGCGTATCCGCTGCTGCTGCCGTGGCGGTTGCCGCTCCGGCTGCCGGTGGTGAAGCCGCTGCCGTGGAAGAGAAGGACGAGTTCGATGTCGTCATGACCAGCTTCGGCGCCAACAAGGTTTCCGTGATCAAGGCTGTTCGTGCGATCACCGGCCTGGGTCTGAAGGAAGCCAAGGACATGGTGGAAGGTGCGCCTTCTACTGTGAAGGAAGCGGCTTCCAAGGCCGATGCTGACGAGATCAAGACGAAGCTTGAAGAAGCCGGCGCCGCCGTAGAGCTGAAGTAAGGAGGTTGTACGTAATCCGTTTGGTGATTACAGCAACCCCCGGAAATACAGGGTTGGCTGGATGCACAAGGTGCGTCCGGCCTGTCCCTGCTTGTCGTACCCGAAAGTGCACAGTGCCTGTCCGTGCCCGTCCGCAGATAGCGGGCACTGACACACAGCTTTCTTCATCTGTACTGGAGAGGAAAACCGATGGCTTATAGCTATACCGAGAAAAAACGAATCCGCAAGGACTTTGGTGAACGCCACAGCATCATGGATGTTCCGTACCTGCTGGCGACCCAGATCGAGTCCTACCGTGACTTCCTGCAGGCTGACAAGGCCCCGGAAGACCGTGCCGACAAGGGTCTGCATGCGGCCTTCAGTTCGGTTCTCCCGATTGTCAGCTACTCTGGTAATGCAGCACTGGATTATGTGAAATACCGCCTTGGCGAGCCAGCCTTTGACGTCAAGGAGTGTCAGCTGCGCGGACTGACCTATGCCGCGCCATTGCGTGCACTGGTACGCCTGATCATTTATGACAAGGACTCTCCGGCAGACGCAAAGAAGATCAAGGACATCAAGGAGCAGGAAGTCTACATGGGCGAACTGCCGCTGATGACCGAGAACGGTACCTTCGTGATCAACGGTACCGAGCGCGTTATTGTTTCCCAGCTGCACCGTTCGCCCGGTGTGTTCTTTGATCATGACAAGGGCAAGACCCACTCCTCCGGCAAGCTGCTGTTTTCGGCACGCGTGATTCCGTATCGCGGCTCCTGGCTGGATATGGAGTTCGATCCGAAGGACTGCGTGTTCGTACGTATCGACCGTCGCCGCAAGCTGCCGGCTACCATCCTGCTGCGTGCGCTGGGTTATGACAATGAGCAGATGCTCGAAATATTTTTCGAGACCAATAATTTCCACTTTACCAAGAAAGATATCAAGCTGGACCTGGTGGCCGAGCGCCTGCGTGGCGAGGTAGCCAGTTTCGAGATCAAGGCCAAGGGTAAGGTAATCGTAGAGGAAGGCCGCCGTGTTACCGCGCGCCACATTCGCGAGCTTGACAAGGCCGGGGTGAGATCCCTGGTGGTGCCGCGGGAATACATGATCGGCAAGACCATCGCACGTAATATCATTGACAAGGAAACCGGTGAAATCATCGCCAATGCCAATGACGAGATCAGCGAAGAACTGCTGGAGAAGCTGATTGACTCCGGTATCAAGAAACTCAGTACGCTGTACGTCAACGATCTGGATCGTGGCCCGTATATCTCCAGTACCCTGCGCATTGATCCGACCACGAACGAACTGGAGGCCATGGTCGAGATTTACCGAATGATGCGCCCGGGCGAACCGCCGACCAAGGATGCCGCCCAGAACCTGTTCAAGAACCTGTTCTTTACCAGTGAGCGTTACGACCTGTCTGCGGTCGGCCGCATGAAGTTCAACCGCCGTGTGGGCCGTAAAGAGCTTACCGGTGAAGGCACGCTGTCCAGAGAGGATATCCTGGAGGTGATGAAGATCCTTGTCGATATCCGTAACGGTAACGGATTTGTCGACGATATCGATCATCTTGGCAACCGCCGTATCCGCTGTGTCGGTGAAATGGCCGAGAACGTGTTCCGCATTGGCCTGGTGCGAGTCGAACGCGCGGTCAAGGAGCGCCTGAGCCTGGCGGAGTCGGAAAGCCTGATGCCGCAAGAGCTGATCAACGCCAAGCCAGTGGCTGCCGCGGTGAAGGAATTCTTCGGTTCGAGTCAGCTGTCTCAGTTCATGGACCAGAACAATCCGCTGTCTGAAGTCACCCACAAACGCCGTGTCTCGGCGCTGGGCCCGGGTGGCCTGACACGCGAGCGTGCCGGCTTCGAGGTGCGTGACGTGCACCCGACGCACTATGGCCGCGTGTGTCCGATTGAAACCCCGGAAGGCCCGAACATCGGCCTGATCAACTCGCTCGCCGTGTATTCGCGCACCAACGAATACGGTTTCCTGGAAACGCCCTATCGCAAGGTCGTCAAGGGCCGCGTCACCGACGAGATCCAGTACCTGTCCGCGATCGAGGAAGGCAACTACACCATCGCCCAGGCCAACGCCAATACCGATGCCCGCGGCAAGCTGACCGACGAGATGGTAACCTGCCGCAACAAGAACGAGTTCATGACCTCGACCCCGGACAAGGTCGACTTTATCGATGTGTCACCGAAGCAGATTGTCTCGGTTGCAGCGGCACTGATTCCGTTCCTGGAACACGATGACGCCAACCGTGCCCTGATGGGTTCCAACATGCAGCGCCAGGCAGTGCCGACGCTGATCACCGAGAAACCGCTGGTCGGAACCGGTATCGAACGCACCGTGGCCATCGACTCGGGTGTCACTGTGGTCGCCGGGCGCGGCGGCGTGGTGGATTCCGTCGATGCCGGCCGTATCGTGGTGCGCGTCAATGACGATGAGACCGTGGCCGGCGAGCCGGGTGTGGATATCTACAACCTGACCAAGTACACGCGTTCCAACCAGAACACCTGTATCAACCAGCGCCCGCTGGTGTGCCTGGGCGACAAGATCGCGTGCGGCGATGTGCTGGCTGACGGTCCGAGTACCGACCTTGGCGAGCTGGCGCTGGGCCAGAATCTGCTGGTCGCGTTCATGCCGTGGAACGGTTACAACTTCGAGGATTCCATCCTGATCTCGGAGCGTGTAGTCGAGGAAGACCGCTTTACCACCATTCACATCGAGGAACTGACTTCGGTTGCCCGTGACACCAAGCTGGGTTCGGAAGAGGTGACCGGTGATATTCCGAATGTCGGTGAAGGTGCGCTCTCCAAGCTGGATGAGTCCGGCATTGTTTATATCGGTGCCGAGGTGAAGCCGGGCGATATCCTGGTCGGCAAGGTGACGCCGAAGGGTGAAACCCAGCTGACCCCGGAAGAAAAACTGCTGCGCGCCATTTTTGGCGAGAAGGCATCCGACGTGAAAGACACCTCGCTGCGTGTGCCGAGCGGCATGGATGGTACTGTCATCGACGTGCAGGTATTTACCCGTGATGGTGTGGAGAAGGACGCGCGTGCACTGCAGATACAGGAAGAGCAGGTGGCCGCGGTCCGCAAGGACCTGAATGACCAGAAGCGCATCATGGAAGACGACATCTACGAACGTGTCGGCAAGCTGCTGCAGGGAAAGGTCGCCGAGGGTGGTCCGAAGACACTGGCCGCCGGCAGCAAGGTCACCAAGGACTATCTCGCCGAAATCGGTCGTGACAAGTGGTTCGAGATTCGCTTGCGCAACGAGGATGCCAACACCGATCTCGAGAAGGTCGCGGAACAGCTCAAGGTATTGCGCAAGGACTTCGAGCAGCGCCTGGAAGACAAGCGCAGAAAACTGATCTCCGGTGACGACCTGGCGCCGGGTGTCCTCAAGATGGTTAAGGTCTATCTTGCCGTGAAGCGTCGTGTGCAGCCAGGTGACAAAATGGCCGGTCGGCACGGTAACAAGGGCGTGATCTCAATGATCCAGCCGGTTGAGGATATGCCATACACTGCCGACGGGACCTCCATCGATATTGTACTCAATCCGCTTGGCGTGCCCTCTCGCATGAATATCGGGCAGGTGCTGGAGACCCACCTCGGCTGGGCGGCCAAGGGGCTGGGCATCAAGATCGGCAAGATGCTCGACGCGCAGCAGAAGGTCGCCGATATCCGTGCTTACCTCGACAAGATCTACAATTCCAGCGGCCACAAGGAAGACCTGAAGTCGCTCAGCAACGAGGATGTCCTCAACCTGGCCCGGAACCTGGTGAAGGGTGTTCCGATGGCGACGCCGGTGTTTGACGGTGCCTCGGAAGAGGCGATCAAGTACATGCTGGAGCTGGCGGATCTGCCGGCCAGTGGCCAGACCACGCTGTATGACGGCCGCACCGGCGATGCCTTTGACCGCGAAGTGACGGTCGGCTACATGTACATGCTGAAGCTGAATCACCTGGTGGATGACAAGATGCATGCCCGCTCCACCGGTCCGTACAGCATGGTCACGCAGCAGCCGCTGGGTGGCAAGGCGCAGTTCGGCGGTCAGCGCTTCGGTGAAATGGAGGTGTGGGCGCTGGAAGCCTACGGTGCCGCCTACACCCTGCAGGAAATGCTGACCGTGAAATCCGACGATGTGAGCGGTCGTACCAAGATGTACAAGAACATCGTGGACGGCAATCATCACATGGATGCGGGTATGCCCGAATCCTTCAATGTGCTGGTCAAGGAAATCCGTTCGCTCGGTCTCAATATCGAACTGGAACAGGATTAGCAGGCAGGAACAGGTGATTAGCAGCCGGTCAGCCGGTAACGCGACACTCCACGTGCAGGAGAGACGATGAAAGACTTACTCAATTTACTGAAACCACAGGGCCAAACAGAAGAATTCGATGCGATTCGGATTGGCCTGACGTCACCCGACATGATCCGTTCCTGGTCCTATGGCGAGGTCAAGAAGCCGGAAACGATCAACTACCGTACCTTCAAACCGGAGCGCGACGGCCTGTTCTGCGCCAAGATCTTCGGGCCGGTGAAGGATTACGAATGTCTGTGTGGCAAGTACAAGCGCCTCAAGCATCGCGGCGTGGTGTGCGAGAAGTGCGGTGTGGAGGTCACGCTTACCAAGGTGCGTCGCGAGCGCATGGGGCATATCGAGCTGGCCAGCCCGGCTGCCCATATCTGGTTCCTGAAATCGCTACCGTCACGTATCGGCCTGTTGCTGGACATGACGCTGCGTGATATCGAGCGCGTGCTGTATTTCGAGGCCTTCGTCGTCGTTGATCCCGGCATGACTACGCTGGAGCGTGGCCAGTTGCTGTCCGACGAGGCCTACCTCGACGCTATCCAGGAAAACGGTGATGAATTCGATGCGCGCATGGGCGCCGAGGCAGTCTACGAACTGCTCAAGGGCATCGACCTGCAGCTCGAGACGGTCAAGCTGCGCGAGGAGAGCAATGCCACCAAGTCCGAGACCAAGCTCAAGCGCTTTGCCAAACGCCTCAAGCTGGTTGAATCCTTCATCGATTCCGGCAACCGCCCGGAGTGGATGGTGATGACGGTGCTGCCGGTACTGCCGCCGGAACTGCGTCCACTGGTGCCGCTGGATGGCGGCCGATTTGCGACTTCCGACCTGAATGACCTCTACCGCCGCGTCATCAACCGTAACAACCGCCTGAAGCGCCTGCTGGAGCTGAGTGCACCGGACATCATCGTGCGCAACGAGAAGCGCATGCTGCAGGAGTCCGTCGATGCGCTGCTCGACAATGGCCGTCGCGGCCGTGCTATTACCGGCACCAACAAGCGCCCGCTGAAATCACTTGCCGACATGATCAAGGGCAAGCAGGGGCGTTTCCGCCAGAATCTGCTTGGCAAGCGCGTCGACTACTCTGGCCGTTCCGTAATCGTGGTTGGCCCGACCCTGATGCTGCACCAGTGTGGTTTGCCCAAGCGCATGGCGCTGGAGCTGTTCAAGCCATTTATTTTCAGTAAGTTGCAGTTGCGCGGCCTTGCCACCACTATCAAGGCGGCGAAAAAACTGGTCGAACGCGAGGGGTCGGAAGTCTGGGATATTCTCGAGGAAGTGATTCGTGAACACCCGGTGATGCTGAACCGTGCCCCAACCCTGCATCGCCTCGGCATCCAGGCTTTTGAGCCGGTGCTGATCGAGGGCAAGGCGATCCAGCTGCATCCGCTGGTGTGTGCCGCATTCAACGCCGACTTTGACGGTGACCAGATGGCCGTGCATGTGCCGCTGTCCATCGAGGCACAGCTGGAAGCGCGTGCGCTGATGATGTCATCCAACAACATCCTGTCCCCGGCCAACGGCGAACCGATCATCGTACCGTCGCAGGACGTGGTGCTTGGCCTGTACTACCTGACGCGCGAGTCCATTAATGCGAAGGGCGAGGGCATGGTGTTCTCCGATGTCTCGGAAGTGCACCGCGCCTACCAGAACGGTTTTGTCTCATTGCATGCACACATCAAGGTGCGCATCCCGCGTTATGAGTTCGATGACAACGGCGAGGCAGTGGAAGTAACCGGGCTGGTGGAAACCACGGTCGGTCGTTCGCTGCTGTCGGAAATCCTGCCCAGGGGGCTGACCTTTGATCTGGTCAACCGCGACATGAGCAAGAAGGCAATCTCCAACCTGATCAATGCCTGCTATCGCCGTGTCGGCCTGAAGGAGACGGTGATCTTTGCCGACCAGCTGATGTACATGGGTTTCTCCTATGCGACCCGTGCAGCGGTATCGTTCGGCATCAACGACATGATCATTCCGGAGAGCAAGGCCAGGATTCTTGGCGAGGCCGAGAGCGAGGTCCGGGAGATCGAGCACCAGTACACCTCCGGTCTGGTGACCATGGGCGAACGTTATAACAAGGTCGTCGATATCTGGTCGCGTACCAACGACCAGGTCGCCAAGGCGATGATGGATGTGCTGGGCACAGAGGAAAAGGTCGACGCCGAAGGTAATGTTGTCACGCAGCCGTCGTTCAATTCCGTTTACATGATGGCCGATTCCGGTGCGCGTGGTTCTGCCGCCCAGATCCGCCAACTGGCCGGTATGCGTGGCCTGATGGCGAAGCCGGACGGTTCCATCATCGAGACACCGATCACCGCCAACTTCCGTGAAGGCCTGGACGTGTTGCAGTACTTTATTTCCACGCACGGCGCTCGCAAGGGCCTGGCAGACACCGCGCTGAAGACCGCCAACTCCGGTTACCTGACGCGTCGCCTGGTCGATGTTGCCCAGGACCTGGTAATCATCGGTGACGACTGCGAAACCGATGCGGGCCTGATCATGACCCCGCTGGTGGAAGGCGGTGATGTGGTCGAGCCGCTGCGCGAACGCGTGCTGGGTCGTTTGACCGCTGAGGATGTGCTGCGTCCGGGTACCGACGAAGTGATTGTTCCGCGCAATACCCTGCTCGACGAAGAAGGGGTCGACCGGCTGGAAGCGGCCGGTGTCGACGAAATGAAGGTGCGTTCGCCGATTACCTGCGAAAACCGCTACGGTGTCTGTGCGGCCTGTTACGGCCGGGACCTGGCGCGTGGTCACATGGTCAATGCCGGTGAGGCCATCGGCGTGATAGCGGCACAATCCATCGGTGAGCCGGGCACCCAGCTGACCATGCGTACCTTCCACATCGGTGGTGCGGCCAGTCGTGCCGCCACAGTCAACAGCGTGGAGGTAAAATCCACTGGTACCGTGCGCCTGCACAATATCAAGACCGTGATCAACAGGAATGGCAACCTGGTGGCCGTGTCGCGTTCTGGTGAAATCGGTCTGCTGGACGATCATGGCCGTGAGCGCGAGCGTTACAAGGTGCCGTACGGTTCCGTGATCAGCGTGGCCGATGGCGACAGCGTCGCTGGCGGTAGCGTCATTGCGACCTGGGACCCTCATACCCACCCGATCGTGACCGAGGTGGCCGGTGTGGCGCGCCTCAGTGACTTTATTGACGGTGTCACGGTGCAGGAGTTTACTGACGAGGTTACCGGTCTGACCAGCCTGATCGTTACCGATGCGAAGTCGCGTGGCACCCTCGGCAAGGACCTGCGTCCGATGGTGAAACTGGTCGATGCCAGCGGCAAGCCGCTGCAGCTGGCCGGTACTGACCTGGATGCCCAGTACTTCCTGCCCTCCGGTGCGGTAGTCGGACTGGAAGACGGTGCCAAGGTGAGCGTGGGTGACGTGGTTGCCCGTATCCCGCAGGAATCTTCCAAGACCCGTGACATCACCGGCGGTCTGCCGCGTGTGGCCGACCTGTTCGAGGCGCGCAAGCCGAAGGAACCAGCCATTCTCGCGGAGATTTCCGGTACCGTGGGCTTTGGCAAGGACACCAAGGGCAAGCAGCGCGTCGTCATTACGGCGACGGACGGGACCACGCACGAGGAATTGATCCCGAAGTGGCGTCACGTGACCATCTTCGAGGGTGAGCATGTCGAGAAAGGGGAGACGCTGGTCGATGGCGAGCCGAGTGCCCACGATATCCTGCACCTGCTGGGGACCGCGACCATGGCCGAGTACCTGGTCAAGGAGATCCAGGACGTGTACCGCCTGCAGGGTGTAAAGATTAACGACAAGCATATCGAGGTGATCCTGCGCCAGATGCTGCGCAAGGTCGAAATCCTGAATGGCAATGACAGCCGCTATCTGAAGGGCGAGCAGATCGAGAAATCACGCGTGCTGGAGGAAACCGAAAGGCTCAGACGGGACGACAAGGAGCCGGCTGAGTGGATGCCGCTGCTGCTGGGTATCACCAAGGCCTCTCTGGCGACCGAGTCCTTCATCTCGGCAGCCTCCTTCCAGGAGACCACCCGGGTGCTCACCGAGGCCTCGGTGCGCGGCAGCCGCGATCCCCTGCGCGGTCTCAAGGAAAATGTCATCGTTGGCCGCCTGATCCCGGCCGGTACCGGCCTGGCCTACCACGAGGAACGCCGCCGCCAGCGGGAGGGCTTCCCGATCGATATCGCCGAAGAAATGGCGGCCGTGGACGCCCAGGAGGAGGAGCAGGCCGCGGATGTGGCTGAATCTCAGGCGGAAGATTTGTAATTCCTCCTTGACAGGGCAGTGCCCTGATTCTAAAATTCCGCTCCTTCTCGACAGGCCGGTCCCGACCGGCCTGTCGTTTGTTTTCAGGAGCATAGAATTATTTTCGTTTCACATTTCCGGGGTTTATTTGGGTAATGGCAACAATTAATCAATTAGTGCGCAAGCCGCGCTCCCGTAAACGGGAAAAAAGTACGGTCCCCGCGCTGGAGGCATGTCCCCAGAAGCGTGGCGTCTGCACGCGTGTTTACACCACGACCCCGAAGAAGCCGAACTCGGCGCTGCGTAAAGTGGCTCGTGTCAGGCTCACGAACGGCTTCGAAGTCACTACATATATTGGTGGTGAAGGGCACAACCTGCAGGAGCACTCGGTGGTGCTGATTCGCGGCGGCCGTGTGAAGGATTTGCCGGGTGTGCGATATCACACCGTGCGCGGCAGCCTGGACACCTCCGGCGTCACCAGTCGTCGCCAGGGTCGTTCCAAGTACGGCGCCAAGCGTCCTAAGTCCTGATCGGATTAACAACGACAGTTATTTGAGAAAACGCAATGTCCAGAAGAAGAGTTATTGGTTCACGCGAAACCCTGCCGGATCCCAAGTACGGGAACCTCATGCTGGCCAAGTTCATCAACATGGTCATGCAGTCAGGCAAGAAGTCGGTCGCGGAACGCATTATCTACGGTGCGCTTGACCAGATTGCCGGCAAGGGCAACGAGGACCCGGTAGAGGTGCTCGACAAGGCGCTGGACAACGTGCGCCCGATGGTCGAGGTGAAATCACGCCGTGTTGGTGGTGCCACCTACCAGGTACCGATTGAAGTGCGCCCGGTGCGCCGCACCACGCTGGCCATGCGCTGGGTGCTGGATGCCGCGCGCAAGCGCAGTGAGAAGTCCATGCCGCTGCGCCTGGCCGGGGAGTTGCTGGATGCCGCCGAGAGTCGCGGCGCCGCGGTCAAGAAGCGTGAAGAAACGCATCGCATGGCGGAAGCCAACAAGGCCTTCTCGCATTACCGCTGGTAGTCATTACTTAATTACTTAATTACTTATTATTGATACGGAATACGATCGTGGCGCGGAATACTCCAATTGAACGGTATCGGAATGTGGGCATTATGGCCCATATTGATGCCGGCAAGACCACGACGACGGAGCGTATCCTGTTCTATACCGGTGTTTCTCACAAGATCGGTGAGGTGCATGACGGCGCGGCTGTCATGGACTGGATGGAGCAGGAGCAGGAGCGCGGCATCACCATTACTTCCGCGGCAACGACTTGTTTCTGGCAGGGCATGGATAAGCAGTTCCCCCAACATCGCATCAATATTATTGATACGCCCGGACACGTCGATTTCACCATCGAGGTGGAGCGTTCGCTGCGCGTACTGGACGGTGCCTGCGCTGTATTCTGTGCTGTTGGTGGAGTAGAGCCGCAGTCCGAGACGGTTTGGCGCCAGGCCAGCAAGTACCACGTTCCGCGCATGGCCTTTGTGAACAAGATGGACCGTGCCGGCGCGGATTTCCTGCGCGTAGTTGAGCAGATCAAGGATCGGCTTGGTTCGACCCCGGTACCGATGCAGCTGCCGATTGGCGCTGAGGAAAATTTCCAGGGTGTCATCGACCTGGTCCGCATGAAGGCCATCTTCTGGAGCGAGGCCGACATGGGCACGACCTACGAGGAAAGGGATATCCCCACCGACATGATCGATGCCTGCACGCAATGGCGCGAACACATGGTCGAGGCCGCCGCCGAGGCCAGCGAAGAACTGATGGAGAAGTACGTCGAGCAGGGCGAACTGTCTGTTGATGAAATTCGCGACGGCATCCGTGCCCGTACCCTGGCCAACGAGATTGTGCCGGCGCTGTGTGGTTCCGCCTTCAAGAACAAGGGTGTGCAGGCGATGCTGGATGCAATCATCCATTACCTGCCGTCACCGGTGGATGTGCCGGCGATTACCGGCATACTGGATGATGCCGGCGAGACAGAGGCGAGCCGCGAGCCTTCCGACGACGCACCGTTTGCCGCGCTGGCCTTCAAGATTGCGACCGACCCGTTTGTAGGCAACCTGACCTTCTTCCGTGTCTATTCCGGCGTGCTGAAATCCGGTGATTTCATATTCAACCCGGTCAAGGGCAAGAAGGAGCGTATCGGCCGCATCCTGCAGATGCACTCGAACAGTCGCGAGGAAATCAAGGAAGTGCGCGCCGGTGATATTGCCGCTGCCGTTGGCCTCAAGGATGTCACCACCGGTGACACCCTGTGTGACCCCGAGCACGTCATCACCCTGGAGCGCATCGAGTTTCCGGAGCCGGTAATCTCGGTTGCGGTGGAGCCGAGGACCAAGGCTGACCAGGAAAAGATGGGTATTGCACTGCAGAAGCTGGCCAAGGAAGACCCGTCGTTCCGGGTGGCCACCGACGAGGAATCCGGCCAGACCATTATTTCCGGTATGGGCGAGCTGCACCTCGACATCATTGTTGACCGCATGAAGCGTGAATTCAATGTCGAGGCAAACGTGGGCGCACCGCAGGTGGCTTACCGCGAGAGCATTGGGAAAACGGTAGAGGCGGAAGGCAAGTTTGTGCGCCAGTCCGGCGGTCGTGGCCAGTACGGACATGTGTGGCTGAGACTCGAGCCGCAGGAATCCGGGGCCGGTTATGAATTCGAAAACGCAATTGTCGGCGGCGCGGTACCTCGGGAATACATTTCCTCGGTCGACAAGGGCGTGCAGGAGCAGATGGAAAGCGGCGTTATCGCCGGCTATCCGGTCGTTGATGTCAAGGTGACGCTGTACGACGGCTCCTATCACGACGTGGACTCGAGCGAAATGGCATTCAAGATTGCCGGGTCGATGGGTTTCAGGGCCGGCGCTATGAAGGCGAGCCCGGTACTGCTGGAACCGATCATGAAGGTCGAGGTGGTAACCCCGGAAGAATACCTCGGCGATGTGATGGGTGACCTCAACCGTCGTCGTGGCATTACCCATGGCATGGATGAGGGCGCGGGCGGAAAAATCATCCGCGCCGAGGTCCCGCTTGCCGAGATGTTTGGCTATGCAACTGACCTGCGTTCCGCTACCCAGGGCCGTGCGACCTATTCAATGGAATTCGAGAAGTACAACGAGGCACCGGCAAGCATTGCCGACGCTATTATCAAGAAAGCATCCTGATAAATATTAAGACGAACTACGAGGTATACAGTCGTGTCCAAGGAAAAATTTGAACGCACCAAACCACATGTCAACGTAGGCACGATTGGTCACGTTGACCATGGCAAGACGACATTAACGGCGGCGATCACGAAGGTGATGGCGGAGCTGCAGGGTGGCGAGTTCAAGGATTATGCGGACATTGACAATGCGCCGGAAGAGCGTGCGCGCGGCATTACCATTGCGACGGCGCACGTGGAGTACGAGTCGGCGAATCGTCACTACGCGCACGTGGACTGCCCGGGACACGCGGACTATGTGAAGAACATGATCACGGGAGCCGCGCAGATGGACGGTGCGATTCTGGTGGTGAGTGCAGCAGACGGTCCGATGCCGCAGACGCGCGAGCACATCCTGCTGTCACGTCAGGTGGGTGTTCCGTACATCCTGGTGTACATGAACAAGGCGGACCAGGTGGATGACGCCGAGCTGCTGGAGCTGGTGGAGATGGAGATTCGCGAGCTGCTGGACAGTTATGACTTCCCGGGTGATGACACGCCGATTATTACGGGTTCTGCGCTGAAGGCGCTGGAAGGCGACACCAGTGACATTGGTGTGCCGTCGATCGTGAAGCTGGTTGAGGAGATGGACAGGTACATCCCGGAGCCGGAGCGTGCAATTGACGGTGATTTCCTGATGCCGGTGGAGGATGTGTTCTCGATTTCCGGTCGTGGCACGGTGGTCACGGGTCGTATTGAGCGCGGCGTGATCAAGGTGGGCGAGGAGATTGAGATTATCGGCATCAAGGACACGCAGACGTCGACGTGTACGGGTGTAGAGATGTTCCGCAAGCTGCTGGACCAGGGTCAGGCGGGAGACAACGTGGGTGTATTGCTGCGTGGTACGAAGCGTGAAGAGGTTGAGCGTGGTCAGGTGCTGGCGAAGCCGGGTTCGATTACGCCGCACACGAAGTTTGAGTGTGAAGTGTATGTACTGAGCAAGGACGAGGGTGGCCGTCATACGCCGTTTTTCAGTAACTACCGTCCGCAGTTTTATTTCCGCACCACGGATGTAACGGGTGCGTGTGATTTGCCGGAAGGTGTTGAGATGGTGATGCCTGGAGACAACGTGAAGATGACGGTGTCGCTGATTGCGCCGATTGCGATGGAAGAGGGTCTGCGTTTCGCGATTCGTGAAGGCGGCCGCACCGTTGGTGCCGGCGTGGTATCCAAGGTCATCGAGTGATTAAACTAACAGGGGACAGGCTTAAGCCTGTCCCCGGATTGAATTGATATGAGCAAGCAGAGAATCCGGATACGACTGAAGGCTTTCGATTATCGTCTGATCGACCAGTCTGCGGCTGAAATTGTCGAAACAGCCAAGCGCACCGGCGCGCAGGTTCGCGGACCGATTCCGCTGCCGACCCGCAAGGAGCGTTTTACCATACTGATTTCGCCGCACGTCAACAAGGATGCGCGCGACCAGTATGAAATCCGGACGCACAAGCGCCTGATGGATATCGTTGATCCGACGGAAAAGACGGTTGATGCGCTGATGAAGCTGGACCTCGCTGCTGGCGTGGATGTTCAGATCAAGCTGAACTAGGCGGGTATTGGAAATGACTATTGGAATCGTAGGGCGCAAGGCTGGCATGACGCGCATCATCCAGGACAACGGTGTAACCGTGCCTGTAACTGTCATTGCCGTGGAGTCGAACCGCGTCACCCAGGTCAAGACCGTCGATAACGACGGCTATCGTGCGCTGCAGGTGACCACCGGATCGCGTCGTGCCTCGCGCGTGACCCGTCCACGTGCCGGGCACTTTGCCAAGGCCGGGACCGAGGCAGGCCGTGGTTTGTGGGAATTCAGGCTGGCGGACGGTGAAGGTGACGGCATCGAGGTCGGTAGCGAGATCAAGGTCGAGATATTCGAGCCGGGGCAGAAGGTTGATGTGACCGGAACCTCCATCGGCAAGGGTTTTGCGGGCGTGGTCAAGCGTTACCACTTCAAGACCCAGGACGCCACGCACGGCAACTCGCTGTCGCACCGCGCGCCGGGTTCGATTGGCCAGTGCCAGACCCCGGGGCGTGTGCTTAAAGGCAAGAAAATGAGCGGACATCTCGGTAACGTGAAATGCACCACCCAGAACATCGAGGTCGTGCGTGTGGATATGGAGCGCAATCTGCTGCTGGTCAAGGGTTCGGTGCCGGGTTCAAAGGGCGGCGATGTGATTATTCGTCCGGCGGTCAAGGCGCGTTAGGAGTTTCATGATGGAATTGCAGTTACAGGGTTCAGGTTCGGTCTCGGTGTCGGATGACAACTTTGGCCAGGCATTCAAAGAGGCATTGGTGCACCAGGTGGTGACTGCCTGCCTGGCGAGCACGCGTTCCGGTAACGCCCAGCAGAAAACCCGCTCCATGGTCAGCGGCGGCGGTATCAAGCCGTGGCGCCAGAAGGGCACTGGCCGTGCTCGTGCCGGTACCATCCGCAGCCCGCTGTGGCGTGGTGGTGGCGCGACGTTTGCCTCGGTGCCGCGCGATTACTCGCAGAAGATTAATCGCAAGATGTACCGTGCCGCGATGCGTTCAATCGTGTCAGAACTGCTGCGTCAGGATCGCCTGCTGGTTACGGAATCATTCGGGGTCAGTGCGCCGAAGACGCGCGAGTTGGCCGGCAAGCTGAAGGAGATGGGGCTGTCAAATGTGCTGATCGTTACCGATGCGGCGGATGACAACCTGTACCTGGCCGCACGCAACCTGCCACACGTGGCAGTCACCGATGCCGCCGGTGCGGACCCGGTCAGCCTGATTGGCTTTGAGAAGGTGCTGATGACGACTGGCGCACTGAAACAACTCGAGGAGCGACTGGCATGAACCAGGAACGCCTGATGAAGATTCTGTTGTCTCCGATCGTCTCGGAGAAGAGCACGCGACTGGCCGATGCCAGCCGCCAGTTCACCTTCAAGGTGCTGCCCGGTGCGACCAAGCCGGAAATCCGCAAGGCAGTCGAGCTGATGTTTGACGTCAAGGTAGACGGCGTGCAGATCAGCAATGTGCGCGGCAAGGTCAAGCGTCAGGGCCAGTCACTCGGTCGGCGCGCGGACTGGAAAAAGGCCTATGTGACCCTGGCTGAAGGGCACGACATCGATTTTATGGGAGCGGAGTAACCGGCGCCTGATGCGCGGACTCCGAACAAGGGAACAAAGCAATGCCACTCGCTAAAGCCAAACCAACTTCACCGGGTCGACGCTTCGTCGTCAGTGTAAAGACCCCGGATCTGCACAAGGGCAAGCCGCATGCCGCACTGCTCGATGTGAAGCACAGGAAGGGCGGCCGGAACAATGCCGGACGGATCACCACGCGCCATCATGGCGGCGGACACAAGCAGCATTACCGCCGTATAGATTTCAAGCGCGACAAGACGGTTGTACTGGCGAAGGTTGAGCGTATCGAGTACGATCCGAACCGCTCGGCGCACATCGCCCTGTTGCTGTTCGCTGATGGTGAGCGCCGTTATATCCTGGCACCCAAGGGTGTAAAGGCGGGTGACGAGATTCGTAACGGCAGTGATGCCCCGATCAAGCCCGGCAACGCCATGCCCATGCGCAACATTCCGGTTGGTACCCTGGTGCACAACATTGAAATGAAGCCGGGTAAGGGTGGACAGTTGGCACGCAGTGCCGGCAGCAGTGCCCAGTTGGTGGCGCGTACTGGTGAGCACGCAACACTGCGTATGCGTTCCGGCGAAATGCGCAAGGTACTGGCTGACTGCATCGCCACGATCGGCGAGGTTGGCAACGCGGAGCACGGCCTGCGTTCGCTCGGCAAGGCCGGTGCGGCACGCTGGCGCGGCAAGCGTCCGACGGTGCGCGGTGTGGCCATGAATCCGGTCGATCACCCGCATGGTGGTGGTGAGGGCCGTACCTCGGGTGGTCGTCACCCGGTGAGTCCGTGGGGTATGCCGACCAAGGGCTACCGCACGCGCAAAAACAAGCGTACAGACAACATGATCGTCAGACGGCGTAACAAGAAGTAACCAGGAGATTTGTAACAGTGGCACGTTCAATTAGAAAAGGTCCGTTTATTGATATCCACCTGCAGAAGAAGGTGGAGAAGGCCGTTGCAGAAAACAACAAGCGTCCGATCAAGACCTGGTCACGCCGTTCCATGGTGATCCCGGAAATGGTTGGCTTGACCATTGCCATTCATAACGGACGCCAGCACGTACCGGTGCTGATCAACGAGAACATGGTCGGCCACAAGCTGGGTGAATTCGCATTGACCCGGACTTTCCGCGGACACACGGCCGACAGGAAGGCCAGGTAAGAGGACAGATAGATGCAGGTCAGCGCGACATTGAAACAGGTGCACATTTCGCCGCAGAAGGCCCGTCTGGTTGCAGACCAGGTGCGTGGCATGCAGGTCGAGAAGGCGCTTAACTTGCTGATGTTCAGTGAGAAGAAGGCAGCAGGTATCGTACGCAAGGTGCTGGAGTCAGCGATTGCCAACGCGGAACACAACGAGGGTGCGGATATTGACGAACTCAAGGTCGCCAGTATCTACGTCAACGAGGCGCGTACCATGAAGCGATTCCAGGCGCGTGCCAAGGGCCGCGGAAACCGGATTCTGAAACGCAGTAGTCACATCACCGTTACGGTGGGTGACGCTTAGGACAAACAGGCAGAGGCAGAAGAGCAGCATGGGTCAAAAAGTACATCCAACAGGTATCCGGCTTGGCATTGTCAAGGACTGGACATCCACATGGTTCGCCAATTCCGAGAACTATGCCGACTACCTGAACATGGATCTGGAGATCCGTGACTACATCAGGCAGCGCCTGTCGCAGGCTTCAGTGAGCCACATCCAGATTGCGCGCCCGGCAAACAATGCCGTGATCACTATACATACAGCACGACCCGGTATCGTGATCGGCAAGAAGGGCGAGGACATCGACAAGCTGCGCAAGGAAGTATCCAGGCGCATGGGTATCCCGGTGAGCATCAATATCGAGGAGATCCGCAAGCCGGAGCTGGATGCCAGGCTGGTCGCGGAAAGTGTGGCCCAGCAGCTGGAGCGCCGCATCATGTTCCGCCGCGCCATGAAGCGTGCTGTGAGCAACTCCATGCGCATTGGTGCGCAGGGTATCAAGATCAGGGTCGGTGGCCGACTGAATGGCGCCGAGATTGCCCGTAACGAGTGGTACCGCGAGGGTCGTGTGCCGCTGCACACGCTACGCGCGGATATCGATTATGGCACCGCTGAAGCCAACACCACCTACGGCAAGATTGGTGTGAAGGTGTGGATCTTCAAGGGTGAGGTCATTGGCAAGGAAAAGGAAGGAGACGCTGAAGGCGCGCGCAAGGCAGCTTCCTGATAGCGGAGAAGAGCAGTTATGTTACAGCCCAAGAGAACAAAATTTCGCAAGCAGCAGAAGGGCCGCAACCGTGGCCTGGCGCAGCGCGGTAGCAAGGTCAGCTTCGGCGAGTATGGTCTGAAATCGACAGACCGTGGTCGCATGACATCGCGCCAGATCGAAGCTGCACGTCGTACCATTACGCGTTTCGTGAAGCGTGGCGGCAAGCTGTGGATCCGGGTGTTCCCGGATACGCCGATCACCAAGAAGCCGATCGAGGTGCGCCAGGGTAAGGGTAAGGGTAATGTTGAATACTGGATTGCGCAGATTCAACCGGGTCGCATGTTATATGAAATCGAAGGCGTATCGGAAGCTGATGCGCGCGAGGCATTTAAACTGGCGTCGGCCAAGCTTCCCTTCAGGACAACCTTTGTTTCACGGACGGTGATGTGATGAATGCCGCTGAGTTGAGGTCAAAAACAGAAAGCGAGCTCAGGATGGAGCTGCAGAACCTGCTGCGTGAGAAATTCAATCTCAGCATGCAGCGTGGTGTCGGGCAGCTGTCGCGTCCTGACCAGATTACCAAGGTGCGCAAGAATATTGCCAGGGTCTACACGGTACTGAATGAGAAAGCAAAATCGGGTGATGCATCATGAGTGAAACGAGCGCAACCGTACGGACGGTTACCTGCAGGGTAATCAGTAACAAGATGGACAAGTCAGCCACCGTGCTGATCGAACGCAAGGTGAAGCACCCGGTTTACGGAAAGTACATTCGCCGGTCCACCAAGCTGCACGTTCATGATGAGAACAATGCTTGCCGGGAAGGCGACCTGGTGACAATTCAGGAATGCCGCCCGTATTCAAAGACCAAGTCCTGGAAACTGGTTGAAATTGTCGGGCGTAGCGAATAACGCTTACCTGGCTGGCTGACGAAACGAGACGAACGGAATAACAGCATGATACAGATGCAAACAGTTCTTGATGTAGCTGACAACAGCGGCGCACGCCGGCTGATGTGCATCAAGGTATTAGGTGGCTCTCACCGGCGTTACGCGCGCATTGGTGACATTATCAAGGTCAGCGTGAAAGAAGCGATACCGCGCGGCAAGGTAAAGAAGGGCGAGGTTTATAACGCGGTCGTGGTTCGTACACGCAAGGGTGTGCGTCGTCCGGACGGCTCACTGATTCGCTTTGACGGGAATGCCGCGGTGTTACTTAACACCCAGTTGCAGCCTATCGGTACACGTATTTTCGGACCGGTTACACGTGAATTGCGCAGTGAACGGTTTATGAAAATCATTTCACTGGCACCTGAAGTACTTTAGGAACATACGATGAACAGGATCAGAAAGGGTGATGAAGTTATCATCATCGCGGGAAAAGACAAGGGCAAGCGCGGCAATGTGGCGCGTGTGATGCCTGACGGCCGCATCGTGGTCGCTGATGCCAATATGGTCAAGCGTCACACCAAGCCGAACCCGAACCGTGGTGTGGCAGGCGGCATTATCGAGAAGGAAATGCCGCTAGAATCATCCAACATCATGCTGTTCAACCCGCAGACTAATAAGGGTGACCGGGTCGGTTTCAGGACGCTGGAAGACGGTCGCAAGGTGCGGTTCTTCAAATCTACCAATGAAGTGGTAGACATCTGATTTGATGGATAGAGACATGGCCAGGCTTAAACAATTTTACAGTGACTCAGTCGTTCCGGAGCTCAAGAAACACTTCGGTTACACTAACCCGATGGATGTTCCGCGCATCACCAAGATTACCCTGAACATGGGTGTCGGTGAGGCGATTGCCGATCGCAAGGTGATGGAGCATGCAGTGGGAGACATGACCAAGATTGCAGGGCAGAAGCCCATCGTGATCAAGGCGCGCAAGTCGGTTGCCGGCTTCAAGCTTCGTGAAGGCTGGCCGGTCGGTTGCAAGGTGACCCTGCGCAGTGAACGTATGTACGAGTTCCTGGATCGGTTGATCAATATCGCTATCCCGCGTATCCGTGATTTTCGCGGCATGAACCCGAAGTCCTTTGACGGCCGTGGCAACTACAATATGGGCGTCAAGGAACAGATCATTTTTCCGGAAATCGATTACGACAAGATTGATACCCTGCGTGGTATGGATATTACATTGACAACAACAGCAAAGACGGATGAAGAGGGACGCGCCCTGTTGGCTGCATTCAGCTTCCCGTTCAGGCACTGAGGTAGAGAACCATGGCGAAAAATTCGATGATCGCCCGCGAGAACAAGCGTGCACGCACAGTAAAGCGTTATGCAGTAAAACGCGCCGAACTGAAGGCGCTTATTAAAAGCACTACGGCTTCCTATGACGAGCGCTACCAGGCGCAGTTGAAGCTGCAGGAGCTGCCGCGTGACGCAAGTCCCGTGCGCGGACGCAACCGCTGCCGCATAACCGGTCGTCCGCATGGCTATTACCGTAAATTCGGACTTTCCCGCAACAAACTGCGTGAGGCCGCCATGCGTGGGGATGTTCCCGGGCTGGTCAAGGCAAGCTGGTAAACGATTATGATGACTGATCCAATTGCAGATTTTCTGACCCGTATCCGTAACGGGCAATCCGCCAGCAAGGTGGATGTTTCCATGCCATCTTCCACGCTGAAGTGTGCAATCGCACAGGTATTGCAGGACGAGGGCTATATCAAGAGCTTTTCAACTGCGGATGTGGATGGCAAGCCGGTGCTGACGGTTGAGCTGAAATACTTCGAGGGCAAGCCGGTGATCGAGAAGATCCAGCGTGCCAGCCGTCCTGGTCTGCGCCTGTACAAGGGCAAGGATGACATCCCGAGTATCCAGAATGGACTGGGTGTTGCCATTGTTTCCACGTCCAAGGGCGTCATGAGCGATCGCAAGGCACGAGCTGCCGGTCAGGGCGGCGAACTGCTCTGCATAGTGAGCTAGGCGGATAAAGACATGTCACGAATCGCGAAAAAACCGATTAACGTACCAAAGACTGTTGAAATTACCGAGAGCGGACAGCAGCTGACGGTAAAAGGCCCGAAGGGCGCCTTGACGCACACCATTCACGGTATGGTCGAGATGGTCAACGAAGACGGTGTGCTGAAGTTCAGCCCGCGGGATGAATCAAAGACCGCCAATGCGATGGCTGGTACCACCCGTGCGGTCGTCAATAACCTGGTGGTCGGTGTCAGTGATGGTTTTGAAAAGAAACTGGAACTGATCGGCGTGGGTTACCGTGCCCAGGCCAAGGGCAAGGTGCTTAACCTGACGCTTGGGTTCTCGCACCCGGTGGATTACGAGCTGCCGGAAGGGGTCACCGTAGAGACCCCGAGCCAGACGGAGATTGTGATCAAGGGCTGTGACAAGCAGAAGGTGGGCCAGGTTGCAGCAGAGATTCGCGCATTTCGCCCGCCGGAGCCCTACAAGGGCAAGGGCGTACGCTACTCGGATGAAGTGGTCGCCCGTAAAGACGCGAAGAAGAAATAGAGATTATCTTAACAGGCACCGATATGGACAAGAAGCAGACACGTTTACGCCGCGCCCGGCGCGCCCGCTCCCGCATCAAGACGCTGGGGGCCAATCGGCTGTGCATTCATCGCACGCCGCGGCACATCTATGCCCAGGTCATTTCCCCGGAAGGTGGCACCGTCATGGTCAGTGCCTCGACACTGGACAAGGACGTGCGCAAGGATGTTGAGAAGACCGGTGGCGCCGCTGCCGCGACCGTGGTTGGCAAGGCTATCGCCGAGCGCGCCAAGGCAGCCGGTATTACCCGTGTCGCATTTGACCGTTCCGGTTTTAAATATCATGGCCGCGTCAAGGCGCTGGCCGATGCCGCGCGTGAAAGCGGTCTCGAATTCTGATCAAGGGCTGAGTTATGGCAAGGGTTGATTCACAGGTACAGGGTGATGGTCTGCTGGAAAAGCTGGTTACCGTCAATCGTGTTGCGAAAGTAGTCAAGGGTGGCCGCCAGTTCGGTTTCACTGCGCTGACTGTGGTTGGTGATGGCGAAGGTCGCGTCGGTTACGGCTACGGCAAAGCGCGCGAAGTCCCGGCCGCCATCCAGAAGGCGATGGAGTCCGCACGCAAGAACATGATTACGGTCAATCTGAAGGGCGGCACCCTGCAGTACCCGCTGACCTCACGTCACGGTGCTGCCAAGGTCTACATGCAGCCGGCCTCCGAAGGTACCGGCATTATCGCCGGCGGTGCAATGCGTGCCGTTTTCGAGGTGGTCGGCGTACACGACGTGCTGGCCAAGTGCATTGGCTCCAATAACCCGATAAACGTGCTGCGCGCAACCATTCGTGGCCTGGAAGAAATGCGTTCGCCGGAAGAGGTCGCAGCCAGGCGCGGCAAATCAGTCAAGGAAATCCTGGAGTAAGTCATGGCCGGCACAAAAAAGATCAGGGTTACGCAGACGCGCAGTTCCCACGGGCGCCTGCAAAGCCACAAGGACACCGTGCGTGGTCTTGGCTTGCGTCGCATGCACCATACCGTGGAAGTGTGTGACACGCCGGAAATTCGCGGCATGATCAACAAGATCGCTTACATGTTGAAGGTCGAGGACTGAACATGAAACTGAATACACTCAAGCCGGCTGATGGCAGCAAGAAGGACGCCAGGCGTGTTGGCCGGGGCATAGGTTCCGGGCTGGGCAAAACCTGTGGTCGCGGTCACAAGGGCCAGAGTTCGCGTTCCGGCGGCTTCCACAAGATCGGTTTTGAAGGCGGCCAGATGCCGTTGCAGCGTCGTCTGCCGAAGGTTGGTTTTTCCACTGCCAAGTCCCGTTGCACTGGCGAGATTCGTCTGCACGAACTCGCAACCGTGGATGCTGACGTGATCGACCTGGCTGCACTCAGACAGGCCAACCTGATTTCCCGTAGCATCAAGCATGTGAAGGTGTTTGCCTCGGGGACCATCGACAAGGCCGTCACCCTCAAGGGTATCAAGGTGACCAGTGGCGCTCGTGCAGCCATTGAGGCTGCCGGGGGCAAAATCGAGGATTAAATGGCTATCGGTTCCTCCATTACCGGCGCTGCCGCAGGCATCGGGCAGTTGAAAGAGCTGCGTCAGCGGCTCTTTTTCGTCATTGGCGCCATTATCGTGTTCCGCATCGGAACCTTTATCCCGTTGCCGGGCATCGATCCGATTGTGCTTTCGGCGCTGGTTGAGCAGCAGCGCGGCACCATCCTGGAAATGTTCAACATGTTTTCCGGGGGCGCCCTGGAGCGCTTGTCGCTGTTTGCGCTGGGCATCATGCCCTACATCTCGGCATCCATCATCATGAACCTGCTGACGGTGACCGTCCCGTCGCTGGAGCAGCTCAAGAAAGAGGGTGGTGAAGCCGGACGTCGCAAGATCACCCAGTACACACGCTACGGTACGGTGGGACTGGCCAGCATGCAGGCATTCGGTATTTCTTCCGCCTTGCAGAGTCAGCAGATTGCCGGCAGCAACCTGGTGGTGAATCCGGGTATCGGTTTCGTTATTACCGCTGTGGCGACGCTGGTAACTGGCACCATCTTCCTGATGTGGCTGGGCGAACAGGTTACTGAGCGCGGTGTCGGGAACGGCATCTCGATCATCATCTTCTCGGGTATCGTCGCTGGTCTGCCATCGGCCATCGGCGGCACACTGGAGTTGGCGCGTACCGGTGAAATGAATGTGCTGACTATTCTGGTGTTGTTTGCACTGATACTTGCCGTCACCGGATTCGTGGTATTCGTCGAGCGTGGGCAACGCCGCATCACGGTGAACTATGCCAAGCGACAACAGGGGCGCAAGGTGTATGCCGCGCAAAGCTCGCACCTGCCGCTGAAGCTGAACATGGCCGGTGTGATACCGCCGATTTTCGCCTCCAGTATCATTCTGTTCCCGGCCACCATGGGTAGCTGGGTGGGGCAGAACGAGGGCATGGGCTGGCTGAGTGATATCGCGGCAACCCTGTCACCCGGCCAGCCGCTGTACGTACTGTTCTATGCAGTGGCGATCGTCTTCTTCTGCTTCTTCTATACGGCGCTGGTGTTCAACGCCAGGGAAACTGCAGAGAACCTGAAAAAGTCCGGCGCGTTTATTCCCGGCATCCGCCCGGGCGACCAGACGGCACAATATATCGACCGCGTGATGACGCGCCTGACGACTGGCGGTGCGGTGTACATTACCCTGGTTTGCCTGATGCCCGAGTTTTTGATTCTTTACTGGAATGTACCGTTCTACTTTGGCGGTACCTCGTTGTTGATTATCGTTGTGGTAACCATGGATTTCATGGCACAGGTTCAGACCCACCTGGTTTCACACCAGTACGGCGGTCTGATGAAAAAGGCCAATCTCAAGGGCCACGGCAAAGCCGGCATGCTGCGTTAGTGGCGGTCGACACAGAGGTGTAATGACATGAAAGTGCGTGCTTCAGTCAAGCGTATCTGTCGCAACTGCAAAATCGTTCGACGCAAGGGTGTGGTGAGAGTCATCTGCAAGGATGGACGCCACAAGCAGCGTCAGGGCTGAGCAGTCGCGAGTCTATGCAAGACATTGATTTTATGAATATTAACAAGCCGAGGCGACGGGATTCCCGGAGCGTGCCGGTGTTACTTGTGTTTGATTTATTGGCGTTTTAAAGCTATTCTTACCCGCTTTTCGCGCAGCGTATTAATGCTATTTTGCTGGAGATGATTTAAATGGCCCGTATCGCCGGAATTAACATTGCAGACAACAAACATACGGTGATTGCCCTGACCGGCATCTACGGCATCGGTCGCGTGACTGCACAAAAAATTTGTGACATTACCGGTGTCAAGCCGGACCTGAAGATCAGGGAGCTCAATGACGCTCAACTTGAGTCCATTCGCAGCGAAGTCACCAAGTACACAATCGAGGGCGACCTGCGCCGCACCGTGTCAATGAATATCAAGCGCTTGATGGACCTGGGCTGCTATCGCGGTATCCGCCATCGTCGTGGTCTGCCGCTGCGCGGACAGCAAACACAAACGAACGCACGTACCCGCAAGGGTCCGCGGCGTCCGATTCGTAAATAACATTAGTATTTGATACTGGAAACCAGGTATGGCAAAGGAACCGACACGCAAGAAAGTGAAGAAGGATGTCGCAGACGGCATCGCTCACATTCACGCTTCATTCAATAACACCATCATCATGATTACCGACCGTCAGGGTAACGCGCTGGCATGGGCGACTTCGGGTGGTTCGGGTTTTCGTGGCTCGCGCAAGAGCACGCCTTTTGCAGCCCAGGTGGCAGCAGAACGAGCAGGTGAGAAGGTGAAGGAATTCGGCATGAAGAATCTTGAAGTCGAGGTCAAGGGTCCTGGCCCGGGACGCGAGTCCGCCGTGCGTGCGCTCAACAACTGCGGATTCCAGATTACCAATATCACTGACGTGACGCCGATACCACACAATGGTTGCCGGCCGCCGAAGAAACGTCGCGTTTAGGGAAGGAACAGAATTATGGCCAAGTACATCGGATCAAAATGCCGTCAGTGCCGCCGCGAAGGTGGCAAACTGTTCCTGAAGGGCGAGAAGTGTTTCACTGCCAAGTGCGCCGTCGAGAGCCGACCGTTTCCGCCGGGTCAGCACGGCCAGCGTCGTACACGCCTGTCAGACTACGCCAACCAGCTGCGCGAGAAGCAGAAGGTGCGCCGCATTTACGGTGTGCTGGAGAGGCAGTTCCGCAACTACTACAAGCAGGCCGCGAGTACCAAGGGTTCCACCGGCGAGAACCTGTTGCAGTTGCTGGAGGGTCGACTGGACAATGTAGTCTACCGCATGGGTTTTTCCTCATCGCGTAGCGAGTCACGCCAGCTGGTGCGCCACAACGGCATCAGCGTAAACGGTGCGCGGGTCAATATCCCGTCCTACCAGGTGCAGCCAAACGATGTGGTCAGCATCAATGAGAAGAGCCGTGCCCAACTGCGCATCCAGTCCGCCATGGATCTTGCCAAGCAGCGCGGGATTTCCGACTGGATCGACGTGGACGCGAAGAAGATGCAGGGTGTATACAAGTCACGCCCGGGCCGCGCTGAACTGCCGGCCGACATTAATGAGCACTTGATCGTCGAATTGTATTCCAAGTAATAGCTGAGGGACTGATTCATGCTGGGTAAAGTCAACGAATTCCTGAAGCCGCGTATCGTGGACGTCCAGGTAATTAACGACAGTCATGCGAGGGTGACGCTGGAGCCGCTGGAGCGCGGTTTTGGCCACACGCTTGGTAATGCACTGCGTCGTATCCTGCTATCCTCGATGCCGGGTTCCGCGATCATCAATGCGGAAATCGATGGCGTCCTGCATGAGTACTCTACCATCGAGGGCGTGCAGGAAGATGTCATCGATATTCTGCTGAACCTGAAGAAGGTCGCATTGCGCATGCACAACCGCGACGAAGCAACCCTGACGCTGAGCAAGAAGGGCCCCGGCCCGGTCACCGCCGGCGACATCACAATCGACCATGATATCGAGATCACCAACCCTGACTTCGTGATCGCCAACCTGACCAAGGCCGGCGAACTCAATATGACTCTCAAGGTTGCCAAGGGGCATGGCTACCAGCCGGCCACGCGTCGTGAAAGCGAGGAAGAGGAAGGCAGCCATCCGATCGGCAGCCTGCAACTGGATGCCTCGTTCAGCCCGGTCAGCCGCATCTCCTACAATGTCGACCGTGCCCGCGTTGAGCAGCGCACCGACCTGGACAAGCTGATCATTGATATCGAGACCAATGGCACCGTGGACCCGGAAGAGGCAATTCGCCATGCCGCCACCATCCTGCAGGACCAGTTGTCGGCCTTTGTCGATCTGCAGGCCAGTGCGCAGGAAGCTGCAACTGCCCCCGAGGCCGATGTGGATCCGATTCTGCTGCGCCCGGTCGATGACCTGGAGCTGACCGTTCGTTCGGCAAACTGCCTCAAGGCGGAAAGTATCTATTACATTGGTGACCTGATCCAGCGCACCGAGGTCGAGCTGCTCAAGACCCCGAACCTGGGCAAGAAGTCACTCACCGAGATCAAGGACGTACTGGCAACCAGGGGCCTGTCGCTGGGCATGCGCCTGGAGAACTGGCCGCCGGCCCGCCTTGCCGGTAACAAAACCGAGGCCGTTAACGGCTAACACGTAACAGGATTCAGATCATGCGTCATCGTAAGTCAGGTCGGCAATTAAACCGCAACAGTTCACACCGCAAGGCCATGTTCCAGAATATGGCCGTGTCCTTGCTGCGCCACGAGGCCATCAAGACCACCTTGCCGAAGGCCAAGGAACTGCGTCGTGTCGCAGAGCCATTCATCACCATGGCCAAGACCGACTCCGTGCACAAGCGGCGTATCGCATTCAATCGCCTGCGCGATCGTGAAATCGTCGGCAAGCTGTTCAACGAACTGGGTCCGCGTTACAAGGATCGCCCCGGCGGTTACCTGCGCATCCTGAAGATCGGCTATCGCACAGGCGACAGTGCACCGATGGCATACGTTGAGCTGGTTGATCGTCCACAGGAAGAGGAAGCGGTCTCCGAGTAAATCGGGCTGGTTCTGTTCCATAAAAAAACCGGGCATTGCCCGGTTTTTTGTTTTTGTAGGAGCGGATCGCATCCGCGATCTTTTTTCTCCCAGCAAGATCGCGCTCGCGGAGCATTCCTACAATAATCAGATGCACCTGTAGGAGCGGACGTTGTCCGCGAATATATCAACGCCTGATGTTCGCGCATGCCTGCGCTCCTACAACAATCAGGTACACCTGTAGGAGTGGATCTTATCCGCGATTTTTTTCTGCGGATGTCAACGCAGCGCGGCTATTTCTCCATGCGTGCGGATGATCTCGCGGTCACGGAACCTGAACGGTTCGCCCAGGCCCTGGATGATTGGTGGGTCACGCTGATAGATATCGCGATTGAATAACACTGTGCCATCTTCATCGACGGCGACGGTCCAGTACATGAGAATGATGGTGACCGGCTCAGCCAGTGTGATGCTTTGCGTATCCTTTGCATCCACTGCCAGGATCAGCTCGCCCCGGTTCCAGCCAGTATTGCCCTGTAATAGTAGCTCGGCCAGTTCAAACGGATGTTCGATTCGGATGCAGCCCGAGCTGAAGGCGCGTTCCGGTTCCTCGAACAATGACTTGCTCGGCGTATCATGCATGTATACCGAGTGAGGGTTCGGGAACATGAACTTGATGCGCCCAAGTGCATTCTCCGGTCCCGGCTGCTGCCGGATCAGCCAGGGAAAATTTTCAGCTGTATAGCGGGCCCATTCAATGCTGTCAGTATCGACGGGAGCTCCCTGGTAGTCGATCACCTGCATGTTTTTCTGCTCCAGGTACGACGGGTCCTTCCACAGCTCCGGTAACACGTCCTCCTTCAGGATGATTGGCGGTATCGTCCAGGTCGGGTTCAGGTCGAGGTAGGTGAGGGTGGAGCGGAAGATCGGCGACATGCGGTAGGGCTGTCCGACCACTGCGCGGGTCTCCCAGATTACCTCGCGGTTTCTGAACAGGCGTACATTGAAACCGGCGATGTCCACCATGATGAAGGTGTCCGGTAAGTCGTGCATTACCCAGCGGGTACGCTCCAGGTTGGCACGGATCTGGTTGATGCGTGCCCCGACCGGTACGTTCAGTTCCCGCAGTGTCCTGGGTCCGACCACACCGTCATCTGCCAGCCCGTGGCGGCGCTGGAAGCGTGTCACACCAGCGGCCAGCATGTCATCGTAGGTGGTGAAATACAGGTCCTGCATGGTCAGGTCACCGGTTGCAACCAGGCGGGCGCGCAATACCGGCACGCGCGCATCCACCATGCCGGGTTTCAGTGACGGACCCTGCGCCACGGGTTCCCAGCCGCCGAGCTGTTGATAGAGACGGTATTGTCCCAGCGCGGTTTTCAGGCGCTCGTACTTGATGGACTGGGGCTTCAGCGATTGCAGTAGTTTGTTAACCTGGCCGTTCTCGATCGAGCCACTCAACGCCAGCAGCGCATCGAGGTCCTCGATATAGCGTGTCATGTTCCAGTTGGAGTCAAGCGCCTCCGGGTCGACCTTGCCAAATGACAGGTGATAGCCGAGCCGGATCAGGCTGTCGGTCAGCAGCAGGTCAAGGTCGGCGCTGCGTTCCGGGTTGGCCAGCCCGGTTTCCATGTTTTGTTCCAGCAGCAGTTTGAGCGTGTTGAGGTTGTAATCGGCAGGGCTAAGTCCCTCCGCATCAATGGCTTCAATGGCGCTGATCAGTTGGCGTACTGACACCGGGTTGGACCATACCGGTGCGTAGTGACGTCTTGCGTACAGGGCAGGCAGGACAATGGCGGAGGCCAGGGTGGTGTCCTGGATGTGTACGTTGTGCCCGTTCTGAATCGCAGAGACGCGAGCCTGTATGAAGTTGCTGACCGGTGTGCTTGCTGCCGATGATGCGACAGGCATTATCAGCGCCAGCAGCATCAGCAGGCTGGCGGGGAAGATGAATATGGAACGGGGGTTGCTGCTATTCATGTGTCCACCAGACTGTGATTCTGCCCCGCTTTTACAGCATTGACTATTGGACTTTCGGGCAGCCCGATGATTCCCTGTTGTGTTCCTGTTGCTGCGAACGGCCTACAGGCGCTTGCCGGCCAGCGTTGGCACCTTGTCAGTGCGTGTTTCCAGTTTCAGGTAGCTGATCAGGCGGGCACTGCCGCGGGCGTGCATGGTCTCGTGGATCTGTTGAACGACGGCGAGGATATCGGCCAGTTCACCTTCGATGTTGGTGCCGGCGGCATGGGTTTCCAGGATGAAGTCATGCTGGTTGAGCAGCCCGACGATTTGCCTGACTTCCTCGCGCACCGAGACACCGGCACCCAGTGGAATGACCTGTAATTCGGCAGTCGCTTTCATGATGCATAACTCGCGTGGTTGGCAGAATCAATACAGTTTAGCGTCAAACGGCTGTAGTTGCAGTGGCATTTCATATGGGAATGCCCTGCCTGAGCGGGGGACAGGCATCTCAAGCGCGATATTTCCAGTCTATAAAACATTGCCACAGAGTACACAGAGAAAACACGTCGTTCCCGCGGAGGCGGGAATCCAGCCAGAAACAGGAATCAACTGATTAGCCTGAGCAGAATGCAGGAGCGCTCCCCGCCTGCGCGGGGACAGGCTTGCAGTTGCGATTCAATATTGGGAAAATTTAAATGGTGTAATAGCACATTTTTTGCTTATATACGCACGAGAGACAATCTGGGCCTTCTTTAAAATACGCAGGCAGGTATCCATGAAACAGATACGGTTGTTGTTATTCACCATCATCTCGCTGAGTCTTTCCGGTTGCGCGGCGGGCCTGATCTACGACCAGGACAGAAAACCGCGTGATTGCCGGCAGGACCCGGACCAGCGTTGCCTTAACTCGGCCGGTGTACCTGACGAGTTTTATCGCGTGGCTGTCAAACCGGTTCCGGAAGTGTAGGCCTGATGCCCGAAATCAATCACCGCGTTGGCATCCGGGGTTCGTTACATGATGCCTACACGGCGCTGACCACGGATGCCGGTCTGTCGACCTGGTGGACGACGGATACCAAAGGCGCGGGTCCGGTCGGTTCCATCATTGCATTTCGTTTTAACGGTGGCGGGCCGGATTTCGAGGTCATCGAGTTGCAGCCGGACCAGTTGGTGCGCTGGCGTCACACCGGCGACATGCCGGAGGACTGGAAGGACACAGAGATCTCCTTCGAGTTAACGGAGCAGCAGGGGCAGGTATTCGTGCGCTTCCGGCACAGTCACTGGCAAGAGGCGTCCGACTTCCTGGCGCATTGCAGCAGTAAATGGGGCGTGTTTCTACTCAGTCTCAAAGACGCCATCGAGACCGGTACCGGCAGGCCGTTCCCGCACGATATCCACATCGATCACAGCGAGTAGGCCAGCCAGCTGTCAGGCTGGCCATCGCTGGCAATGCGTGGCTACTTATTTGGTCTGCTACCCGGCATTCGCGGGCGATCCCGCAGGATAAGGTATAACGAGCCTGCGGTGGTCAGAACCGAGACGCAGATACCGGCAGCAGTCAGTGAATCCCAGAACATGGCGCATCTCCATAGTAGTAATAAGGTAATTAATAAAAAACTAATATACTTGGCGTAACGGCGCAGCCGCAGGTTCCTTGAATGCCGGGAGAGGGCACTGTGTGATTTTGTGGCCCGGGTCACGATTTCGCGTTCAGGAGATATACGCGTTAGGCTTGGATCCGGTGGAGGCCAAAACCGGGGGTTCGTCATGAGTGAAGCAGAGCGCATGAAATACCTGAAAATCGCCCTGCCGGCTATCGGGCTGGCGGTGCTTGCGCCGTGCCGACGTCCGGGGTGAGTCATTCACGTTTACCAGGCTGCTAAGTAGCGGGCGGCAACGTAACGCATGATCGTGCTGTTCACCGACTTCGGGCTGGAAGGGCCCTATACCGGTCAGGTGCAGGCCGTGCTGCACCGGCAGGCACCGGGTGTGCCGGTCGTCAGCCTGTTTTCTGATCTCGCATCATTTGATATCGAGGCTGCGGCGTACCTGCTGCCGGCCTATGCCGCCGGCTTTCCACCCGGCACGGTGTTTCTGTGCGTGGTTGATCCCGGTGTGGGCGGTACACGACCGGGTGTGGTGGTGCAGGCCGACGGGTGCTGGTACACGGGGCCGAACGACGGCCTGTTTGCACTGCTGGCGCGTCGTGCACGCGAGGTAATTTGCTGGCAGTTGCCGGATGACGCGAATGCGTCGGCCAGCTTTCATGGCCGCGATGTGTTTGCGCCGGTTGCCGCGCGACTTGCGCGCGGCGGGCCTGTACATGGTGAAGCGGTTTCTACGGAGTTGCTGTTACAGCCGGCCTGGCCGGATGAACTGTGGCGCGTGGTGTATGTCGATCGTTACGGCAATGCCATCTCCGGGGTGCGTGCATCGGCTGTTAAAGACAACACGGTTTTCACACTGAATGGCCAGGCCGTGCATTGCGCACGTACCTTTTCGGGTGTGCGTGAGGGCGAGGTGTTCTGGTATGAGAACTCGAACGGCCTGCTGGAGTTTGCCGTGAATCGGGGACGAGCGGATGAGGTGCTGGGTTTGACGGTGGGCACGGGATTTAACTAATTGGCATCTCGCGCGTGCGGGAACGGAACCTGTAGGAGCGCCTCCGCCTGCGCGACATTTTTAAGGTTTGCCACAGAGAACACAGAGGATAAAACATCTATGTCGTTCCCGCGCAATGTAGTGGGATGTACAAATGCCGCGGGAACGACGTAATTGTTATTTCTTTGCGCCTTGCGGCTCGGCGTGAAGGGGGTCTACCCCGCCTTCGCGTGTTTCGTGGTCTGACGCTTGTATTTAGCCAGCGTTTGCTTGAGGTACTTCCCGGTATAGGATGTTTTGTGTCTCGCGACCTCGGCCGGTGTGCCGGTGGTGACCACCGTGCCGCCGCCGGTGCCACCTTCCGGTCCCATGTCGATTATCCAGTCGGCGGTCTTGATGACATCGAGGTTGTGCTCGATGACGACCACGGTATTGCCGTGATCGCGCAGGCGGTGCAGCACGGTGAGCAGTTGCGCGATATCATGAAAGTGCAGGCCGGTGGTGGGTTCGTCGAGAATGTACAGTGTCTTGCCGGTGTCGCGCTTGGACAGTTCGCGCGCCAGCTTGATGCGTTGCGCCTCGCCACCGGACAGTGTGGTGGCGTTCTGCCCGAGCGTGAGGTACGAGAGGCCGACATCCATCAGCGTCTGCAGTTTTCGTGAGACCACCGGGATGGCGCTGAAGAACGGCGTTGCGTCTTCCACGGTGAGTTCCAGCACCTCGTGGATGCTCTTGCCCTTGTAGCGTATGTCCAGTGTCTCGCGGTTGTAACGCTTGCTCTTGCACACGTCGCAGGGCACGTAGATGTCCGGCAGGAAATGCATCTCCACCTTGATGACGCCGTCGCCCTGGCATGCCTCGCAGCGGCCACCCTTTACATTGAAGCTGAAACGGCCGGGCTTGTAGCCGCGCGAGCGCGCTTCCTGGGTGGCGGCGAACAATTCGCGGATCGGCGTAAACAGGCCGGTGTAGGTGGCCGGGTTGGAGCGTGGTGTGCGCCCGATCGGGCTCTGGTCGATGTCAACGATCTTGTCGAAATGCTCCAGGCCCTCGATGTCATCACAGGGCGCGGGGGCCTCCGATGCGCGGTTCAGCACCTGCGCGGCTCGCCGGTACAGCGTGTCGTTAACGAGTGTGGACTTGCCGGAGCCGGACACGCCGGTTACACAGGTCATCAGTCCGACCGGGATCTCGACGTCGATCGACTGCAGGTTATTGCCGGTGGCGCCGCGGATGGTCAGCGTGCGCTTCGGGTCATGCGTGAACCGGCGCTCGGGAATGGCGATTACCTCGCGTCCGGACAGGTAGGCGCCGGTGAGCGAGTTCCTGTCTGCCATGATCTGTTCCGGCGTGCCTTGCGAGACGATGTGCCCGCCGTGCACGCCGGCACCCGGTCCGATATCCACCACATGGTCGCCGGCGCGGATTGCCTCCTCGTCGTGTTCTATGACGATTACGGTGTTACCAAGATCGCGCAGGTGGTTGAGGGTGGCCAGCAGGCGCTGATTGTCTCTCTGGTGCAGACCGATGGAAGGTTCATCCAGTACGTACATCACTCCGACCAGGCCCGCGCCGATCTGGCTGGCCAGCCGTATGCGTTGTGCCTCGCCGCCCGAGAGGGTCTCGGCGCTGCGCTCCAGTGACAGGTAATCCAGCCCGACGTTGACCAGGAACTCCAGCCGCAGGTTGATCTCCTTGAGAATCTTGCTGGCAATCTCGCCGCGTCGTCCCTTGAGTTGCAGTTTGCTGAGTAGCGCACGGCTGGTGCCGACCGGCAATGCGGTGATTTCCGGCAGGGTGCGATCGGCTACGGTGACATGGCGTGCCGAGCGATTGAGCCGTGCGCCATTGCAGTCCGGGCAGGACTGGTGGTTAAGGTAGCGCGCCAGTTCCTCGCGCACCGTGCTGGACTCGGTTTCGTGGTAACGACGCTTCATGTTCGGGATGATGCCCTCGAACGGGTGCTTTCGTTCCACCACGCCACGGCGTTCATTCAGGTAACGGAAGCGGATCGGCTCGCCCTTGCTGCCGTGCAGGATGATGTCCTGAATTTTCTCCGGCAGTTCCTCGAACGGGGTTTCGATATCGAAATCGTAATGCTGCGCCAGTGAGGTGATGAGCTGGAAGTAATAGGCATTACGGCGATCCCAGCCGCGCACCGCGCCACCGGCGAGACTCAGTTCGGGGTGACCGACCACGCGTTTTGGGTCGAAGAACTGGCGCACACCCAGGCCGTCGCAGGTCGGGCAGGCGCCGGCGGGGTTGTTGAACGAGAACAGTCGCGGTTCCAGTTCGGTAATGGAATAGCCGCATTGCGGGCAGGCAAACCTGGCGGAGAACAGGATCTCCTCCGCATCATGTTTGTCCATCCATGCGATGCGCGCCACCCCGTCGGACAGGTTAAGCGCAGTTTCGAATGATTCCGCCAGGCGCTGCTGCAACCCCTCGCGCACCTTGAAGCGGTCAACCACTGCTTCGATTACGTGCTTGCGGCGCAGGTCGAGTTTCGGTGGCTGGTCCAGCTCGTGAATCTCGCCATCGATGCGCGCGCGGATAAAACCCTGTGCACGCAATTCTTCCAGCACTTGCACGTGTTCACCCTTGCGCGCCTCCACCACCGGTGCCAGTAGTATCAGGCGACTGCCCTCCGGCATTGCCAGCACGTGGTCGACCATCTGGCTGATGGTTTGTGCCTCCAGTACCGTGCCATGGTCCGGGCAGTGCGGCGTGCCGACGCGCGCATACAGCAGGCGCAGGTAGTCGTAGATTTCGGTAATGGTGCCGACCGTGGAGCGTGGGTTGTGCGAGGTCGACTTCTGTTCGATGGAGATGGCCGGTGACAGGCCCTCGATGTGGTCGACGTCCGGCTTTTCCATTATCGACAGGAACTGGCGCGCGTAGGCCGACAGCGATTCCACATAGCGGCGCTGGCCCTCGGCATAGATGGTGTCAAACGCCAGTGACGACTTGCCGGAACCGGACAGGCCGGTGACCACGATCAGCTTGTCGCGCGGCAAATCGAGATCGATATTTTTCAGGTTGTGGGTGCGTGCACCGCGGATATGAATGGTGTCCATGAATCACTATGTCTGGTCGGCCAACCTGTTAATATACTGCGTTTTCGAGACAACAGCCAAAAGGACAGACAGATTGTGACGCAGGCGGGGGAGAGTGGCAGTGGCATGAGCCGCAGTGAATTGCGGGCAGCCCTTTCTCTTTCAAGTGTTTATGCCCTGCGTATGCTGGGTCTGTTCATGATTCTGCCGGTATTTGCCCTGTACGCCACCGAGCTTGAGGGCGTGACCCCGGCGCTGACCGGGCTGGCGATCGGTATCTACGGCATCACCCAGGCACTGTTGCAGATTCCGGCCGGCCTGCTGTCCGACCGCATCGGGCGCAAGCCGGTGATTATAGGCGGCCTGCTGGTGTTTGCCGCAGGCAGCCTGATTGCCGCTAGCACCGACTCCATCCACATCATCATCCTGGGCCGTGCCATCCAGGGGGGCGGTGCCATTGCTGCGGCGATCATGGCGCTGACCTCCGATCTCACGCGCGAGGAACACCGCATCAAGGCGATGGCGCTGATTGGCATGAGCATCGGCCTGTCGTTTGCCGTTGCGCTGATCCTCGGGCCGGTGCTGAATGAGTGGGTGGGGGTGCCCGGCATCTTCGGCCTGACCGCTATCCTCGCGCTGGCTGGTATCCTGGTGGTGGCTTTCGTGGTGCCGCGGCCGGCACACACGCAGATCCACCGTGAGTCGGAAGCGATTCCGGCCCAGTTCGGCCGTGTGCTGCGCCACACTGAACTGTTGCGGCTCGATTTCGGCATCCTCATGCTGCACGCCATTATTGTCGCAACGTTCGTGGTCATTCCGCTGGTACTGCGTGACGAGGCGGGTATTGCGGCCGCCGGGCACTGGCAGATCTACCTGCCGGTGCTGGTGTGCTCGGTGCTGGCAATGTTGCCATTCATCATCCTGGCGGAGCGCAAGGGCCACATCAAGCCGGTGTTCCTGGGCGCCATCGCGATGCTGGCGCTGGCGCAACTGGGATTGTACGTGGTGCCGGTGACGATGGTGAGCGTGGTGGTGCTGCTGTTGGTGTTTTTCAGCGCATTCAACCTGCTGGAGGCAATGCTGCCGTCGCTGGTCTCGCGCGTGGCGCCGGCCGACTGCCGCGGCACCGCGATGGGTTTCTATTCCAGTTCGCAATTCTTCGGTGCCTTTCTCGGTGGGGCGCTGGGTGGCTGGCTGCATGGCCTGTTCGGGCTGCACAGCGTGTTTGTCTGCGCTGCCGGGGGCACGCTGGTCTGGCTGCTGCTGGCGGCCTCGATGGCACCGCCGGCAAAACTGAGTAGCGTGATCTATCGCACCGGGGTGTCCGGTGACGAGGAGGTTGATCGCCTGACGCGGCAATTGAGCGGTCTGGCCGGCGTGGCCGAGGTCGTGGTGGTGGCGGAAGAGGGTGTGGCTTATCTGAAGGTCGACAAGCGGGTATTCGATGAATCCGCGCTGCCGTGATTATTGAAGGGCAGGGTGCGCTGATTCCCTACCCGCAGCCGGGTAATCGGGGCGGGAATTCCAATAGAACCGCAACCGGCCTTCGCATAGAATAGGGGCCACCGTAGCTGCCGCTACACACGCATCACCGGCGTAGTACACAACCTATAATAGAAACAGGAGAACATCATGGCGCGAGGAATCAACAAGGTCATTCTGGTCGGTAACCTGGGCAAGGATCCGGAAGTGCGCTACATGCCGAATGGTAATGCGGTCGCCAATATTACCCTCGCCACCTCGGAATCCTGGAAGGACAAGCAGACCGGCGAGACACAGGAAAAGACCGAGTGGCATCGTGTGGTGCTGTTCCGCCGCCTTGGCGAGATCGCCGGTGAGTATCTGAAGAAGGGTTCGCAGGTATATATTGAAGGCAAACTGCAGACCCGCAAGTGGCAGGACAATGCCGGTAACGACCGTTACACCACCGAAATTGTCGCCAACGAGATGCAGATGCTGGGTAGTCGTGGCGCTGGCGGCAGTGCCGGGTTCTCCTCCAGTGATGCGCCGGCCACGCAGACACCCGCAGCTGCGCCGGCAGTCGCGGAAGCGGGAGGCGAGTTCGACGACGACATCCCGTTCTGAGTTTGCATGCCTTGCTGACCCGAAAAGGCCTGCATCTGCAGGCCTTTT
>CBEULV010000003.1:0-31042 GCA_965544015.1 uncultured Gammaproteobacteria bacterium
GCGCGAGCTAATCTTTTAGCTGCGCAGTGCCCACCCGAAAACTAATCCTGCTTCAGTCCCTTGATGCTCTCCGCTATGGCGGCGTACTCGAAGGCATCAGAGAAGAAACGTGACGAATCCAGTCCATGCTGCATGAACAGGCCATGACCGGCATGTACCATCACCGGTGGCCCGCTCATGTAAATATCGTGCCCTGACAGATCCGGGTACTGTTTGACCACGGCATCGGTGACCAGGCCGGTTTCGCCGGGCCAGTCATCTTCCGCCATTGGGTCGGACAGCACCGGGGTGTAGCTGAAGCTCGGATGTTCCCTGAGCCATTGCTGTGGCAGTGCTTCAAGGTACAGGTCGCGCATTGCGCGCACGCCCCAGAACAGGTGCATGGGTTTGTCGATGCCGGTTTCAAATGCATGTTCGAGGATGCCCTTGATCGGTGCAAAGCCGGTGCCGCCGCCGATCAGGATGGCAGGACGGTCCGAATCCTCGCGCAGGAAGAAGGTGCCCAGCGGCCCGCGAATACGCCACATGGCCTTTTTCTTCATGCTGTGGAACACCTGGTCGGTGAACAGGCCGCCTTCCACGAAGCGGATGTGCAGTTCGACGAATTCATCGTCATGTGGTGCATTGGCAATCGAGAAGGCGCGCGGCTCGTGGTCCTTGATCAGTACGTCGATGTACTGGCCGGCGAGAAACTGCATGCGTTCTGTGGCCGGCAGCTTCAGGTAAATGCGGATCACATCGTGCGCCAGGTGTTCGAGTTTCTGCACGCGGCAGGGCAGGGTCTTGACCTCGATGTCGCGCGCGGCATCGACTTCGCGCACCACGATTTCCAGATCGCTGTCCGGCCGTGCCTGGCAGAACAGCGCCCTGTTTGCGGCCATGTCGGTCTCATTCAGCGCCGGTGGCAGGCCGTCGGGATAGCCCACCGTGCCGGTTGCCAGCGTGCCCATGCAGGAACCGCAGGCGCCATTGCGACAGCCGTATGGCAGAATAACGCCCTGGCGCAGCGCGGCATCCAGTACGCTTTCGTTTTCATCAACGGAAAAGCGATGACCGCTGGACTGGATGGTGACCGTGTAGGGCATGGCGCTGCAAGAATCTTATCAAGAGGGTGGGCATTGTCGCTGATCTGGCATGGAAGATAAACCGGGAAACCCTGTGCTTATCGTTGGTTGTGGCTACATAGGCCGGCGTGTCGCGGCGCTGTTACCGACGCAGCAGCGCGCGGTAACGGGCATGGTGCGTAGCCTGGAGAGCGCGGCAGCGCTGAAGGCGTTTGGCATCGATGGCCTTTGCGCCGACCTGGATGCCGGGGTTCCCGATATCTCTGTTGATGAGATTTACTATTTTGCGCCACCGCCGCGTGATGGAGATCGGGATACGCGCATGTCGCATTTTCTTGCCGCGATCACAACGCCGCCACGACGCATGGTATACATCAGTACCAGCGCCGTGTACGGCGATTGCAACGGCGCATGGATTACGGAACAGCAGCCGGTCAACCCAAGCACTGGCCGGGGCCGGCGGCGCCTGGATGCCGAGCGCCAATTGATTGCCTGGGCTGAAGCACGCGGTACGCAATGGGTCATCCTGCGCGTACCCGGAATTTACGGCCCGGACAAGTTGCCGCTGGCGCGCCTGCGCAAGGGCTTGCCGGTGTTGTGCGAAGCGGCTTCACCGTGGACCAATCGTATTCACGGCGACGATCTTGCTGCGATTTGTGTTGCCGCTATGCAATCAGCTTATGCGAACACGGTGTACAACGTCAGTGATGGGCACCCCAGCAACATGACGGATTACTTCTTTCGTGTTGCCGATGCCGCCGGCCTGCCACGGCCCCCGCAGGTGTCGCTTGCCGAGGCCGAAACGGCACTGTCTGCCGGCATGCTGTCGTTCCTGAATGACTCGCGGCGCATGAGCAATGAAAAGTTGCTGCGTGAGCTGGATATCAGCTTGCGGTACCCGGAGCTGGCAGCGGGCCTTAAATCCTGTTTTACAGGCTGAATTCAGCGATTACCGGCGTGTGGTCGGACGGGCGTTCCAGCCGGCGCGGCTCTTTGTCGATGGTGCACGATATGCAGTGTTCAGCCAGCACGGGGCTGGCCAGGATGAGGTCGATGCGCAGCCCCCTGTTGCGCCGAAAGCCTGCGGCACGATAATCCCACCAGCTAAAACTGTTCTCTTCCTGGGCGAACTGTCGAAACACGTCGCTCAGGCCCAGATCAAGGATCTTCTGCAGGGCCTGGCGTTCCGGTGTGCTGCACAGGATGCGTTCATGCCAGGCCTCCGGGTCATGGACATCGCGGTCATCGGGGGCAATGTTAAAATCACCGATGGTTACGAAACGTTCATGTGACTTGAGCTGGTCGGCAATGTGCCCGGTGATCTTTTCCAGCCAGTGCAGCTTGTGGGCGTATTTCTCACTGCCGACTTCCTGTCCGTTGACGACGTACAGATCGAGGATGCGCACGCCGTTGATGGTGGCGCCGAGGATGCGCCGCTGCGGATCGTCGAGCCCGGGCACATCGGTAATCACGTCACTGGCCTCGTGCTTGCTGATGATCGCGACGCCGTTGTAGGTCTTTTGCCCCGAGAACACGACATGGTAACCGGCCGCACGGATTTCATCCGCCGGAAAATTTTCGTCGGTCAGCTTGGTTTCCTGCAGGCACAGCACATCCGCTTCGTTTGCCGCCAGCCAGTCGAGCACATGTGGCAGGCGGACCTTGAGGGAGTTGACGTTCCAGGTGGCTATTTTCACAAATAAGAACCTATCGCCACAGAGGGCACAGAGTTAAAAGGCATATTGTTTGCGGAGTCATAATGATATTCGTTTGATCCCATCAGTCAGACGCTGTTGCCCAAAGTTTATTAACAGTGCCTGTTTCAATCCGGTTGCTTTTAAATAGGAGAGCGTTTGCGCAAAGAATATTTCTGTAATTTTGCTGGTTGACTTGAGTTCAACGACGACACGATTTTCTACCAGGATGTCAATTCGCTGTCCTTTTATAATCGTTTTTTTGTAAACGACATCAACATATGCCTGTCTTTCATATTTTATACTTCTCAAGTTGAACTCGAGGCAGAGTGCTGATTCGTATATTGATTCAAGCAAGCCGGGGCCAAGAGTTCGATGGACCTCAATTGCTGCTCCAATAATTCGTTGTGTTATCTCGTTAGTCATCCTTGACCTTCTGCGATAAGACAGCATTATTACATTTTTGTTTTCCTCTGTGTTCTCTGTGGCAAAAATCCTACGCCGCTAGACCGGAATGTCTTAGCAGGGCTTCGATCTGTGGTTCCCGGCCACGGAATTCCACGAACAGTTCCATTGGTTCGCGTGAGCCGCCCTGTTCAAGGATGCTGTGCAGGAATTTATTGCCGGTGTCGCGGTTGAAGATGCCGGTCTCCTCGAATGCGGAGAAGGCATCGGCCGAAAGCACCTCCGCCCACTTGTAGCTGTAGTAGCCGGCCGCATAACCGCCGCCGAAGATGTGTGTAAAGCTGTTTTCGAAGCGGTTGAATTCCGGCGGCCGGACCACGGCAACCTGTTTGCGCACGTCATCCAGTGTTTCATGGATGCGCGCGCCCCGCTTGCTGTCGTAGTCGCGGTGCATGTCGAAATCAAACAGCGCGAATTCCAGCTGACGCAGCATCTGCATCGCGGACTGGAAATTTTTTGCCTTGTGCATGCGCTGGTACAGTTCGTCCGGAATATTTTCGCCGGTCTGGTAGTGACCCGAAATCAGGTCCAGCGCGTCGCGCTCCCAGCACCAGTTTTCCATGAACTGGCTGGGCAGTTCCACCGCATCCCATGCCACGCCGTTGATGCCGGATACACCGGAATGGTCGATCTGCGTGAGCATGTGATGCAGGCCGTGCCCGAATTCGTGGAACAGGGTGATGACCTCGTCATGTGTGAACAGCGCAGGGTCATCGCCAATCGGCGGTGAGAAATTGCAGGTGAGATAGGCTACCGGCGTCTGTATGCCTCCATCTTTTTTCCGGCGGCAGACACACTCGTCCATCCACGCACCGCCACGTTTGTGGGGTCTTGCATACAGGTCTAGATAAAATTCGCCGCGGGTGTGGCCCGCTGCATCCCGGATGCGGTAGAAGCGCACGTCTTCATGCCAGGTGTCGATGCCCTCGACGGCCTCGATCTGTAGCCCGTACAGGCGTTCCACGATGGCAAACAGTCCACTGACCACGCGTGGCTCCGGGAACCAGGGCTTCAGCTCTTCCTGGGAAATGGCGTATTTCTGCTGACGCAACTGTTCCGAGTAGTATGGAATATCCCAGGCCTGCAAGTCTTCAAAGCCCTGTTCCGCGGCGAACTTGCGGACCTCTTCCAGTTCCTGCTCGCCGGCCGCCTTCGAGCGTCCCGCGAGGTCATTGAGGAAGCTGATCACCTGGTCGGTCGTTTCGGCCATCTTGGTGGCCAGCGAGCGTTCCGCGTAGTTGCTGTAACCCAGCAGCCGTGCGGCCTCGTGACGCAGTGCCATGATCTGCTGCATGTTCGCGCCGTTGTCATACAGGCCGGCGGTTGGCCCGTTTTCCGAGGCGCGGGTGACATAGGCAGTGTACAGTTCCTCACGCAGCGCCCGGTTTTCGGAGTAGATCATCGCCGGGTAATAGGACGGGAATTCCAGTGTGAACACCCAGCCTTCCAGTTCGCGCTGTTCGGCAGTCTGGCGCGCCAGCGAGCGCGCACTCTCCGGTAGTCCGGCAAGCAGTTGTTCATCGGTGATCTGTTTGTGCCATGCGTTGGTGGCATCCAGCACGTTGTCGCTGTATTTCGAAGACAGCTTCGAAAGTTCCTGCATGATTTCCTTGTAGCGGTCACGCTGTGCCTGTTCCAGTTCTATGCCGGACAGGCGGAAATCACGCAGCGCATTATCAATGACCTTGCGCTGTGCGGTATCCATGTGCTGGTATTTATCACCCCCGGCAATCTGCCGGAACGCCTTGTACAGCCCCTCGTGCTGGCCCAGTTCGGTGCCGTATTCGCTTAGCAGCGGCAGGCATTCATTGTAGGTCGCGCGCAGTGCATCCGTGTTGAGCACGGCATTCAGGTGACTGACGGGAGACCAGGCGCGGTTGATGCGGTCATCCATGGCCTCCAGCGGTGTGACCAGGTTGTCCCAGCTATAGCTGCTGTTTTCCGACAGCAGTGTTTCAACCAGGGCACGGCCTTCTGATAGCAACTGCTCGATGGCAGGTTTGACATGCTCCGGCTGGATTGCGGAGAACTGCGGCAGGCTGCCGGCGTTCAGCAAGGGGTTCGACATGCGCGGGATACCTCTGGATCAAGGGTTATTATCAACATTGGCCGCCAACTGTAGCACGGCTTCACTTGCAACTGCATGTTGAAAGCCGGTAACGTGGCCGTGACCATGTGCTTCGCACGATGCCCGATTAACCCTGCTGCGAGAGGTGTTTGTGACAATCAGAGTGTTCGAAAATATCACCCCGAAAATCGCCACCAGCGCCTATGTGGATGACGCGGCACTGGTGCTGGGTGATGTCACGCTGGCCGAGGATGTCTCGCTCTGGCCGCAGGTCGTCGCACGCGGTGACGTCAACTCGATCGAGGTCGGTGCACGCACCAACATCCAGGATGGCACCATCCTGCATGTCAGCCATGACAGCGAGTTTGCCCCCGGTGGTTTTCCGCTGCGCATCGGTGCAGACATCACAGTCGGTCACCAGGCCATCCTGCACGGTTGCACCATCGAAGACGGTTGTCTGATTGGCATGGCGGCCACCGTGATGGACGGTGCCATTGTGCGTTCCGGCGCCATCGTCGGCGCCGGCAGCCTGGTGCCGCCCGGGCATGACCTGGAAGGGGGTTACCTGTGGGTGGGATCGCCGGCACGCAAGGTACGGCCATTGCGTGACAAGGAGATCGGCTTCCTGGAATACTCGGCGCAGCATTACGTCGAGTTGAAAAACCGCCACATGGCAGCGAAATAATTTCGCCACAGAGAACACAGAGACAAGACAATAATATTATTTCCTGGAGGAGGAAATACAGCTCCTGTGAGCATCTGAGAATAACGATTCCGGATACATGTTGTGTGTGTTCTGATTCCTTTTCCTTTGTTATTTCTCTGTGTTCTCTGTGGCAAGGATTACTGATTATTCCTCAATGCTGCAATCACTGGTGCGGTGTCCGGCCGAACCTTGCGCCACAGGTAAAACGACTCCGCAGCCTGTTCCACCAGCATGCCCAGGCCATCCATGACCTGCTGCGCGCCCTGTGCGCTTGCCCAGGCCATGAACGCGGTGGGTTCCTCGCCATACATCATGTCGTAGCAGCGGCTCTGCGGCGAGATCACACTGCCCGCGATGGCGGGTACCTGGCCAGACAGGCTGGCCGCGGTGGCATTGATGATGAGGTCAAAGGTCTGCCCGGCAACATCATCCAGTCCGCAGCCTTCAATGTGGCCCAGTGTGCAGAAGTGCCGCGCCAGTGCCACCGCCTTGTCCGCGGTGCGGTTGGCGATGACCAGCAGGGCCGGTTGTTCCTGTAATAACGGCTCGATTACACCGCGTGCGGCACCGCCGGCACCAAGCAGCAGCAGGCGCTTGTCCTGCAGGGTGACGCCATGATTGTCGCGCAGGTCACGCACCAGCCCTACGCCATCGGTATTATCGCCATAGTGTGCACCGGAGGGGTCCAGCACCAGCGTGTTGACGGCGCCGGCGTGTTCAGCGCGTGTGCTGCGTGTGCTGGCAAGCTGCCACGCCTCCTGCTTGAACGGTACCGTGACGTTCAGCCCTCTGCCGCCGCGCTTGACAAAATTTTCCACCGACTCGGCAAACGTACCGGGTTCGACAAGGATCGCGCTGTAGTCAATTGCCTGACCGGTTTGCGCGGCAAACAGGCTGTGAATGCGTGGTGATTTGCTGTGGGCAACCGGGTTGCCCATCACGGCATAGTGATCAGTCATCTGTCACTCATTCGCTGTTTTCGGGTGCGCCTGTGCTCAGGCTGAAAATATGCCCTTCAGTATGAAGAAGAACAGGATGGACAGGATAGCGCCGGCGGGCAGCGTGATAATCCACGACATGAAGATGTTGCGAACCACGCGCAGGTCGAGTGCGGCGATGCCGCGTGCCATACCGACGCCCAGTACGGCGCCAACCAGTGTGTGCGTGGTCGAGATCGGGATGCCGGTGCCGGAGGCCAGTACCACGGTGGTGGACGCGGCCAGCTCCGCAGAAAACCCGCGACTGGGTGTCAGCTCGGTGATTTTCTTGCCAACGGTGGCGATCACGCGGTAGCCGTACATCATCAGGCCAAGCACGATACCACCACCACCGAGCAGCAGGACCCATACCGGCAACGCCGATTTCTGTGCCAGCTCACCGCCACTGCTAACGATGCTGATAACGGCGGCAACCGGGCCTACGGCGTTGGCGACATCATTGGAGCCATGTGCAAATGCCATCGAACATGCAGTGACCAGCATCAGGACAGCGAAGATTCTTTCGACGTTGGTGTAGTGAAAGTCGAGGTCGGCACTCGGATCGAACTTTACACGCCTGATCATCAGAATGCCGAGCAGCATGATCATGATTCCGCAGCCGATGGCGACCAGGAAGCTCTCCAGTGTGGTGAGTTCCAGGCCAACGTGCTTGAGGCCCTTGAGCAGTGTGACCAGCGCAATCATGAAGCCGGCTATGAAAATATAGAATGGCACATAGCGTCGGGCGTTACCGATTGGGTTGGCGGTGTTGAGGATCAGACGTTGCACACTGGTGAATATCAAATAGGCGATAATCCCGGCCAGTAGCGGCGAGGCGACCCAGCTCATCACGATTGAGCCAACCTTGCCCCACTTCACGGCATCCATGCCGATGCCGACAATGGCAAAACCGATAATCGCGCCGACGATTGAGTGTGTGGTGGATACCGGCCATCCCAGCCAGGAGGCGACCAGCAGCCAGATGCCTGCGGCAAGCAAGGCAGCCAGCATGCCGTAGATCAGCAGTTCCGGTGCGCCGGACAGGGAGCTGACGTCGATAATGCCCTTGCGTATGGTCGCGGTCACCTGGCCGCCCGCCAGGATTGCACCGCAGAATTCAAATACCGCCGCAATCAGGATGGCCTGCCGGATGGTGATCGCGCCGGAGCCGACCGAGGTGGCCATGGCGTTGGCCACGTCATTTGCCCCGATGCCCCATGCCATGAACAGGCCGAATACGGCGGCGAGGGTGAGGAACACCATTCCATATTCAAGTTCCATGCAGCCCCCTACTTTGCCAGTAGCAGTTCAAGCCGGCTGCCGACCTGCTGCGCCCGGTCGCCGAGATCGCCGATCCAGTCGATAATCTTGTACAGGAACATGACATCGACCGGAGGGAGTTCCTTTTCCACAGCGGCAAGACCGCTGCGGATGTGGACCTGCATGCGGTCGGTGTCATGCTCGATTTCATCGAGCTTATGGATCATGGACGCAACCAGCTTGACCTCGTTGCCGCGAAATCCGGTCTCCACCAGTTCGTCGAGTTCGTTGATCGCCGTTTGTGCCTGTGCGCAGGCATCGATGGAGCGTGACACGAACTTGCGTATCTGCGGGCCAAGCGATTCCGGGAACTCCATTTTCCGGCCCAGTATGAGGCCGGCAATGTCCTTTGCCTTGTTGGCGACCTTGTCCTGCATGGTCAACAACTCAAGCAGGTCACGGCGTGCGACCGGCATGAACAGGCTGTTTGGCAGGCGCAGGCGCAGATGCCGTTTCAGGCGATCGGCAAGGTTCTCCAGTTCCGAAATCTTTTGCTGCTGGCGGGCCGCTTCGTCCCAGTCCTTGTTGAATACCGCATCGAAATAGGGCAGCAGTTGTGCAGTACATTCCTGTACGCTGGCCATGTGTTCCTGCAGGGGCTTGAACGGTGAACTACCGAACAGCCCGGATATGGGGGCTTTTGGCATGTTATCTCCTGTGGCACTGCCTGTCAGTGCCGGCTCTCAATGCTGTTATCAGCATCGACGTTATCAAGACTTCTGGTTCGCGGCGCAGTGTACAAACTCTTTTGAGGATGGCAAGCTTTTTTTTTCGCTTTTTTACAGCTTGTGTTTCAGGTATCTTCACCGGCTACCCTTCTTCCAGCCACTGCCCGACGGTTTTTGCAAAGTAGGTCAGGATGCCATCGGCGCCGGCACGCTTCATACACAGCAGTGATTCCAGCACGGTTGCCCGTTCGTCCAGCCAGCCATTCTGCGCGGCAGCCTTGAGCATGGCGTATTCGCCGCTGACCTGGTAGACAAAGGTCGGCACGCCGAATTCGTTTTTCACGCGCTGCACGATATCCAGGTACGGCAGGCCCGGCTTGACCATGACCATGTCCGCGCCCTCCTCCAGGTCCAGCGCCACTTCGCGCAGTGCCTCGTCACTGTTGGCGGGGTCCATCTGGTAACTGTACTTGTCGCCGCTGGCCAGGTTGGTGGCAGAACCCACGGCATCGCGGAACGGGCCGTAGAAGCTGGAGGCGTACTTGGCGGCATAGGCCAGGATGCGCGTGTCGCTGTGTCCGTCAGCTTCCAGTGCCTCGCGCACGGCGCCGATGCGCCCGTCCATCATGTCCGATGGGGCCACCACGTCGGCACCGGCAGCGGCATGCGATAGCGCTTGCCGGACCAGCACCTCGACGGTTTCATCATTGATCACATAGCCGTTGGCATCGATCAGGCCGTCCTGACCATGCGTGGTAAACGGATCGAGCGCGACGTCGGTGATGACACCCAGTTCCGGTATCGCCTCCTTGAGCGCACGCACGGCACGCTGCGCCAGTCCGTCCGGGTTGTATGCCTCGCAGGCATCCTCTGATTTCTTTTCTGCCGGTGTGACCGGGAACAGGGCGATGGCGGGAATACCCAGCGCGTAAATTTCAGCGGCCTCGGCCATCATCAAATCGATACTCAGGCGCTCGACGCCCGGCATGGAGGCTACCTCCTCGCGCTGGCTGTTACCTTCCAGCACGAACACCGGGTAGATGAGATCGCCACTGGTGAGTTGAGTTTCGCGCATGAGGCGACGCGAAAAATCATGGCGCCGCATGCGCCGCATGCGCGTGGCGGGATAGCCACCGGGGCCCGGTCGGTCGTCTGTCATGGTATGCACTCCTGGTTACGCGAGCCAACATTCTACCGTGCATACCGGCCGGGGTCAGTCCCCCTGTAGGGGCCGGCCGGGTACCGCCTGGCGGCCCGGGCGTGTAAGCTGGTTGCATGCCGATCAACCAGACAAATCAATTTGTTAGCGCAGTTTCCGTGGACAGCCAGCTGATCGGGGCGGCGCTAACCGAATGTCTGCAAGGGCGGGTGCGCCGTGCCCCTGCCTGCAGCCACCGGGACACGCCGGGGTGAGGATGTCATGTCACTGCTGATTGCGGGTTGCCGCCTGGTTGCCAACCAGCTGGCGCCGGTCACCCTGCTGGGTGCCGTTGCGGCCTACCTGTACCCGCCGCTGTTCATGGTGTTCAAGAGCAGTTTCCTGTGGTTCTTTGCCGCCACCATGTTTGCCATGGGGATCGTGCTCGATGCCGGGGAATTGCGCACCACGCTGCGTAAACCCGGTCGCATCGGGCTGGGTGTGATGACACAGTTTACCGTAATGCCGCTGCTGGGCTTCATGGTGGCCCTGCTGGCGCCGTTGCCGGAAACCATCAAGCTGGGTTTCATCATCGTCGCCTGTGCGCCCGGTGCCATGGCCAGCAACGTAATGGTGTACCTGGCCGGTGGTGCGGTAGCATTTTCCGTGGCGATGACCACGGTAGCCACGTTCCTGTCGCCATTGCTGACTCCGCTGCTGGTGGAGTGGCTGGGCGGTGTATTCCTCGAGATCCCGTTCTGGCCGATGATGCAGACCATCATCCTGACCGTGGTGTTACCACTGTGGCTGGGCATGTGGCTGCGCCGTTTCCTCGGTGGCCATCTTGAGCTTGCACGCATTATCTCGCCGGCGGTGGCGGCTATCGCCATTGTTATCATTTGCAGTTACGCGGTCGCTGCCAACCAGGAACGCATTGCGGTGGTCGGCGGCTGGGTAATACTGATGGTGATCCTGCTCAATGCACTGGGTTATGCCGCCGGCTGGTGGCTGGCGCGGCTGTACGGTTTTGATGCCAACCACCGCCTGACACTGGCGATCGAGATCGGTATGCAGAATGCCGGGCTGGGTGTGGCACTGGCACTGAAGCACTTCGCCCCGGAGGCGGCGTTGCCCGGCGCCCTGTTTGCCTTCTGGTGCATCCTGACCGCGGCCGGCGCCAGTTCCTGGCTACGCCGCCGGCACGGTATCCTTGCGATACAGGCTCATTAATAATAAATAAAACAATAAGATAGCAGATCTTCTCCCTACCCCGGGGGAGCTGTGCAATTAGTGCTAAAGCTTTTTCCCCTGCCGCCGATAGCCATCACAAGAGCGTCATAAAACAGCGCTTTGTGAAACAGGTCTGGCAACGCCGGATCCATTTCAGAAAGGGTTTTTTCATTGCACTGTGCACGTAAGGCTCCTCCGACGCTGAAAAGCGTTTTCAACCCGCCGAAAGGCGGGTTTTTTTTGCCTGCAGGGATGTACGACTACATGGATGTAGGAGGTAGAGTAACGCAGGAGCAGTTACCGAGGAGGTAGAGCACCAAAAGTAGGCGCTTTAGGCGACGCATGGAGCAGTTGCCGAAAGCCGCCAAGAAATGAATAAAAACGCTAGCCACAGAGGACACAGAGGGTAAAAAATACCGTCGTTCCCGCGCAGGCGGGAACCCAGCCTCAAACAGGGAATAGATAGCCAAACGAAATTCCTTGTCTCGTAATAGCCTGGCAATTCCGATGTCGGATTTGGTTTACAAGTAGTGCCCTAAATAACTGGATTCCCGCCTGCGCGGGAATGACATCAGGAATTTTAGTGTTAGGGATTTTCTTTTCTCTGAGAACTCTCGGCAACTGCTCCATGTGTCGCCTAAAGCGCCTACTTTTGGTGCTCTACCTCCTACATCCATGTAGTCGTGTGGCAATTATTTATTGTCTTTCTTTGTGCAGAGATTTTATCCCGCCAGCCAGTCACGCGGTTTCAGAAACACCTCGTACAATTCCGCCTCCGGTGTTCCGGCCTCCGGGTGCCAGTTGTAGCGCCAGGTTACTTCCGGTGGCAGTGACATGAGGATGGCCTCGGTGCGGCCGCCGGACTGCAGACCAAACAGGGTTCCGCGATCGTACACCAGGTTGAATTCCACGTAGCGGCCACGCCGGTAGCGCTGGAAATCCTTTTCGCGCTCACCGTACTCCATGTCGATGCGCCGTTCCACGACCGGCAGGTAGGCGGGCAGGTAGTGATTGCCGATGCTCATCATCAGGTCGCGGGAATATTCGAAGCCCTTTTCATTCAGGTCATCGAAGAACAGTCCGCCAATACCGCGCGGTTCATTGCGGTGTTTCAGGAAGAAGTATTCATCACACCATTTTTTGTAACGTGGGTATACATCCTCGCCAGATGGAGTGCAGGCCTCCCTCGCCACGCGGTGCCAGTGCTGTGCGTCCTCGACAAAACCATAGTACGGTGTCAGGTCGAATCCGCCGCCAAACCACCACACCGGTTCCGCGCCTTCATTCTCGGCAATAAAGAAACGCACGTTGGCATGCGAGGTGGGCACATAGGGATTGTGCGGATGGATGACCAGCGATACCCCCATGGCCTGAAACGAGCGCCCGGCAAGCTCCGGCCGGCTTGCCGTGGCAGAGGGCGGCAGTGCTGCGCCGTGTACGTGCGAGAAGTTGATGCCGGCCTTCTCGAACACTGCGCCGCCTTCCATGACCCGTGATCGTCCACCGCCGCCTTCCTCGCGCTGCCAGTTGTCTTCCAGGAAATGGCCCTTGCCATCGAGCTGTTCAAATGCATTGCAGATGCTGTCCTGCAGGGATAACAGGTAGTCGTGTACCTGTTCGATATGTGCCTTGCCGATAGCCTCTGTCATGTTCTGTTCTCGTTGTTCAGGCGCGCAGGACGGCGCCGGTAATGCCATCACGCAGGCTGCTCGGTTTATAGGTCGCGCCGTCTGTGCCGTGGAGGATGTAATCCAGTTTCCCGTTGAACGCCTTGCGCACCGCCAGTGCGCTGGTGGCCGGTCGTCTGCCGTGCAGATTGGCGCTGGTGGAAACCAGCGGTCCGCCCCAGTGGTTGCACAGGTCTTTGGTTACCGGGTGGCTGGTGACGCGCACGGCAAGTGTGTCGTGATTTCCGGTCAGCCATGCCGGCGTGTCCGGCAGGCAGGGTAATAGCCAGGTGACCGGCCGGGCAGTGGGTTTGCTGACACGCCTGCGTACCGCGGCGCTGAGTGGCAGCAGCAAGGGTTCCAGCTGCTTGAAATCACTGGCGATCAGTATCACGCCGTGGTGCAGGCTGCGTTGCTTGAGTCTCAGCAAGTGTAGTACGGCGGCGGCATTGAACGGGTCGCAGCCCAGGCCGTATACGGTCTCTGTGGGGTAGGCGATAACGCCACCGGAGGACAGTATGCGCACGGCCTCGCGAATGTGCCAGTTCATAGCGTTCGATCAGTCGATCAGGATTCTTCCGCTGCGGCAGGTATCGGTGCGTCCCACGGCTCGGCAAACTTGCAATCCTGTTGCGGGCAGACCCGCTGGGTACCGGAACGCTTGGTGGTCTTGATCGATGTGATCGGCCAGTGACAGGTCGGGCAGGGTTGCGCCAGCGGTTCATTCCAGATCGCATAGTCGCAGTCCGGGTAGCGTGCGCAGGAGTAGAAGATCTTGCCGCGCCTGGACTTGCGCTTGAGGATGTTGCCCTTTTTGCATTGCGGGCACTGCACGCCGGAGTCTTCCGGTTTCTCCAGCGGTTCGATGTATTTGCAGTTCGGGTAATTGCTGCAGCCGATAAACTTGCCGTAACGGCCGCTGCGGATGATCAGGTCGGATTCGCAGTCCGGGCATTTGCGGCCCTCGACCACCTCGGGTTCGCCGTTGCCACGCTCGTCATCGACATTACGGGTGTAGTCGCATTCGGGGTAGCCGCTGCAGCCGATAAAGCGGCCGCGCCGGCCGAGGCGTATGTTCAGCGGCTTGCCGCACTTGGGGCATTCCTCGTCGGTCGCTTCGGTGGTGACATCGCTGCGCGATACGCTGGTTTCCTTGTCATCAACCAGGGTCTTGAAGGGTTTCCAGAAATCCTGCATCAGCGGGATCCATTCCTTTTCGCCACGAGCCACGGCGTCGAGTTCATCCTCCAGTCGCGCGGTAAAATCATAGTCGACGTACTGCGTAAAATGTTCGGTCAGGAATTTGCTCACCACGCGGCCGACGTCGGTCGGATAGAAACGCTTTTTTTCCAGCGTGACATACTCACGTGCCTGCAGGGTCGAGATAATGGTTGCGTAGGTGGATGGCCGTCCGATGCCATACTCTTCCAGTGTTTTCACCAGACTGGCTTCCGAGTAACGCGGTGGCGGCTCGGTGAAGTGCTGGTCGGCACGGATGTCTTTCAGTTTGCAGGTATCGCCTTTCTCCATCGGCGGCAGCAGTTTTTCCTCGCCATCACCCTTCTTGTCGTCCTCACCTTCCTGGTAGACCGCCATAAAGCCGGGATCGACCACTACCGACCCGGTGGCACGCAGTCGATTATCCTTGCCGCAGGCGAAGTCGATGCTGACAGTGTTTATGGTTGCGTGAATCATCTGGCACGCGATGGTGCGCTTCCAGATCAGGTTGTACAGCTTGAGTTGCTCGGCGCTGAGATATTTGCTGATTTCATCGGGGGTGTTGCGAATCGAGGTCGGACGGATTGCCTCATGCGCTTCCTGTGCATTTTTTGCCTTGGTTTTGTAAACACGAGGTGAGTCCGGTAATGCCTTTTCACTGTAGCGTTCCGGGATGTAGGCGCGCAGCTCGTCGAGTGCATCCTGTGCCAGGTTTACCGAGTCGGTACGCATGTAGGTGATCAGGCCGACCGTGTCACCGCCAATGTCCATGCCTTCATAGAGCTGCTGCGCAACGCGCATGGTGCGGCTTGCGGTGAAACCCAGCTTGCGCGAGGCCTCCTGTTGCAGCGTCGAGGTGGTGAATGGTGACGCCGGGTTGCGCCTGCGCTGTTTCTTATCGACTTCCTCGACGACCAGTTGTCCATTCGCGGCCTTGAGCAGTTCCTCGCGTGCCTGGTTGGCGGACTTGTCGTTGTTAATGCTGAACTGTTTGAGCTTTTCACCGTGCAGATACGTAAGGCGTGCAACGAAATCCTGCTTGTCCCTGTTCAAATCGCCTTCCAGCGTCCAGTATTCGCGCGGTTTGAAATTCTCGATCTCGATCTCGCGCTCCACGATCATGCACAGCGCAGGGCTTTGTACGCGACCGGCCGACAGGCCGCGCCGTATTTTCTTCCACAGCAGTGGCGACAGGTTGAATCCAACCAGGTAGTCCAGCGCACGGCGTGCCTGCTGGGCATTGATAAGTTCGGTGGAAAGTCCGCGTGCGTGTTCGAGCGCCTCGTTGACCGCACGCTTGGTGATTTCATTGAACACCACCCGGTGCACGGGCTTGTCTCCGAGCACCTTGCGCTGTTTGAGCAGTTCACACAGGTGCCAGGATATGGCCTCACCCTCACGGTCCGGGTCAGTCGCAAGATACAGGGCGTCAGCCTTTTTCATTGCCTTGACGATGCTGTCCACGTGTTTCGAGTTGCGCTCGATCAACTGGTACTTCATGGCGAAGTCGTGCTCGGTGTCGACAGCGCCCTCCTTGGGAATGAGGTCGCGCACATGGCCGTATGACGCCATGACATCAAAGCCCTTGCCCAGGTATTTCTTGATCGTCTTGCACTTGGCCGGGGATTCGACGATGACGAGATTCTTGCTCATGGCAATCGGAGGTGTTCTGGCCGGCTGACCGGCCTGGTCAGGGTTATTCAGTGCAGGCAGCGGGCGCTGTCATCGAACACAAGATCCTCGACCCATGCATAGGCGGCTTCCTCTCCGGGCTGGTTGAACAGTACCATCAGGATCACCCACTTCATCTGGTCGAGGTCGAAGTCATCACTTTCCAGCGCCATGGCGCGATCAATGGCGATCTCGCGGGAGTCCGGGTTCAGGATGCCCATTTGTTCGAGAAACAGGATGAAGCCGCGGCACTCGGTGTCGAGCCGTTCCATTTCCTCGCTGGAGAAATGCCGGATCGAGTGTTCCGCCTGGGCGGACGGTGTGCTGTCGCCATTGGCAAGACCTTCCATCCACAGGAAGGCGCGGTCGATCTCCCGACTTGGGAAACCGGCCATGCTGAGCTCCTGCTGTACGCTTTCACGATCCGGGGTAATCGGGCCGTCATCATCCATATAGTAGTTCTCGAACAGATACATAAGCACGTCGAAGACGTTTTCTTTCATTACTAACCCTTCTATTTCAATCGGTTATAGATGCCGCCGGGGTTGGAGGCAACATAGCCATCCATCTCAAGTTGCAGCAGCATGGAGGAAACTTCCGCTGGCGTCAATCCACACATGGTCACCAGGCGATCGATTGGAACGGGATCAAACCCCATGTTCTCAAGCAGTTGCGCGTATTCCTCGGCCAACTGCCCGGGTTCATCGCGTGGCGTGTCGGCATCGATCCGGTCCGGCTGGCAGACGCTGGCCAGTGGGCCGAGTTCTTCGATAATGTCATGGGCTGTCTCGACCAGTTTTGCCCCCTGGCGGATCAGCAGATGACAGCCACGCGCCAGCGGGTTGTGGATCGAGCCCGGGATGGCAAACACCTCGCGCCCCTGCTCGGCGGCCAGTCGGGCGCTGATCAGCGAACCGGAGCGCAGCGCCGCCTCCACTACCAGCGTGCCAAGGCTCAGCCCGCTGATGATACGGTTACGGCGTGGAAAATTTTCCGCCAGCGGGGGGGTGCCGATCGGGAATTCGGATACCAGCGCACCGCGTTCCGCTATGCGCCTGGCCAGCTCGCGATTGCTGGCTGGATAGACACGGTCCAGCCCGGTACCCATGACGGCGATAGTAGGCACCCCGGCATCCAGCGCGCCCTGGTGGCTGGCGGTATCGATACCCAGCGCCAGACCACTGGTGATGGTCAGACCGGCCGCGGCCAGGTGGCGCGCGAAGTCCGTGGCGGTCTGTCGCCCGGATGCGGTCGGGTTACGGCTGCCGACCATGGCCAGTTGCGGTTCGCACAGCAGGGTGGCATCACCATGCACGTACAACAAGGGGGGCGGGTCAGGCAGTTGCGCCAGTAGCGGTGGGTAGTGCGGGTGTTGCCAGGTCAGGAGGTGGTTACCCGGCTGTTGCAGCCATTCAAGGTCACGCGCTACGCCGGGCGGGTCGGTTTCTCGCAGTGCTTCAATGGCTGGCCGTGACAGGCCCGCCGCACTCAGTTGCGTGCCGGTGGCAGCCAGTATCGCGGACGGACCTGAAAATGAATCAAATAATTGCCGGAGGGTATGGCCACCTATGCCGGTGGCGTGGTGCAGGACAAGCCAGTCCCTGGCCGGATCCTGTGCTGATTGCGATGAGGGCGTTGCCATTGTGATGGCAACTATAATGCAATGCCGGCTATCCGGTTGTCATCTCCTCACCTTCCCTGGTGAGCGAACCGTCTTACCCCTGTTCAGGGTGTGCGTACATAGTCGTTGACATGAATGGCGCGCGTGGCGGACATGATCAGTCCGTAGCTGACCTTTTCAAAGGTCTTGAACACCATCACGATGCCGGCTTTCTCGTCCGGCAGCTTGACCTTGTCGCCGAACTTGCCGCTAACCGTATCCTTGATGACATCGCCCTTCTGGAACACGCGCATGACGTGGCCGACTTCCATGCCGTCACGCTCGCCGAGGTCGAGAGCCACCACGTTGAACTGGCCGATTTCGGTTACGCCATCCAGCACCGAGATGATATGGCCCTCGGTACCGGACGCTACCGCGTGCGGCTGGAAATGAGCCGGCAATGTGCTGCGGTCGGCCGGGCGCAGGCGGTTGCCTACGCGGACTTCGCGCGCCGTTCTGACCAGCTTGATAGTGGCCGGGTCGCCGAATTTCTGCACCGGCCCGGTGCCTGCATACAGGGCTTCATAACCCAGCAGCTCGTCGGTATCCGGGTCGATGTACGCCCCGCGCGGCTCAAACAGGTCGAACAGGGTGACGTCGGTGTTTTCAATGCCGCGGACATAGACACGATCACCTGCGCCGGTGTAGATGTGCTCGTCCGCGCTCTGCACCACGTACGGTGCATCATCCAATTCGCCTTTCTCAACCACGATGGCGCGCGTCAGGAACGGCTCAATGGCATCGAGCGGGATAGTCGGGATGGCATTTTCCAGGCTTTCCTCGCGGATGCGCGGCGACATGGCCACGGTCGGGTAGCCGCTGGTCATCTGGATCTGCGGTTTGCCGTCGACGTAGACCAGGTTCAGGATGTCGCCCGGATAGATGAGGTGCGGGTTGGCAACCTGTGGGTTGACGTACCATACCTCGGGCCAAAGCCATGGATCGCGCAGGAACCGGGCCGAGATATCCCACAGCGTGTCGCCCTTGACGACGACATAGCGTTCCGGGTGATTCGGATTGAGCACCACATCGGCGGCGATCAGTGAGCCGGTCAGCAGAGCGGCGCAGACCATGGTGAGTAATTTCTTGATAGACATAGGCGTCCCTTGATGTCGAGTTGCTATCGGTTTATCCAGTATCCGGTACTTGCACACACTGTTGACAGACGACCGTAATTCAGTCGCGAGTCTAGCGGAAAATCCACACAGAACAAAACCTTTTGTCGATTCCACATCATTATTAACAGTCACTTTTGTGATACAGTATATCGGATACGTAATCCCTGAATCGTGACGGCAATCACATGACTACCCTCAATATTCTGTACTTCCCCGACCCGCGTTTGCGCACCAAAGCCAAGCCGGTGGAACAGGTCGATGACTCCATCCGCCAGCTCGCCGATGACATGCTTGAAACCATGTACGCCGCCCCTGGTATCGGGCTTGCGGCCACACAGGTCAATGTGGACAAACGCATCGTCGTTATTGATATATCGGAAGAAAAGAACCAGCCTTTATGCCTGATTAACCCGGAAGTCGTCGAACTGGACGGCGAGGAGGAGATGGAGGAAGGCTGTTTGTCGGTGCCCGGGGTCTATGAAAGCGTACAGCGCGCGGAGCGGGTGCGGTTTCGCGCCCTGGATCGTGAGGGCCGGCCGGTCGAGATGCAGGCCGACGGTTTACTGGCGGTTTGCATCCAGCACGAGATCGACCACCTGGACGGCAAGCTGTTTGTCGACTACCTGTCGCAGCTCAAGCGCACGCGGATTCGCAAGAAACTGGAAAAAGACCAGCGCCAGCATGTGGAAAGCGCAGCGGCCGGTTCCAGCCACCGCGTCATCTGACGCGCACGGTGGTCAGGTCTTCATTTTCACTGCGCGGATCGTGATCCTGTCTTACCCGCTGTGCCTGGCAAACACCACGGTGCTGCCATGAAGGTCGTATTTGCCGGAACACCGGAGTTTTCCCTGCCACCCCTGCAGGTCTTGCTGGACAGTCCACATGATGTTGTTGCGGTTTATACCCAGCCCGACCGGCCGGCCGGCCGCGGCCGGCACGTGACGGCCAGTCCGGTCAAACAACTCGCAACAAAGTACGCCGTGCCGGTCTGTCAGCCGGCGTCGTTCAGGCGCGCGGATGCCGTTGAGGAACTGGCTGCGTTGCAGCCGGACCTGATGATCGTGGTGGCCTATGGCCTGATTCTGCCCGCCGCGGTGCTTGCCGTGCCACGCCTGGGGTGCATCAACATACATGCCTCGTTGCTACCGCGCTGGCGCGGAGCAGCCCCGATCCAGCGCGCCATTCTTGCCGGCGACAGCGAGACCGGTGTCTGCCTGATGCAGATGGAGGCGGGGCTGGATACCGGTCCGGTGCTGGCATGTGCGAAGACCCCGGTAACACCTGATGATACCGGCAGCTGCCTGCACGATCGGCTGGCACAACTGGGCGGCAAGCTGCTCGCGGACAATCTTGCCGCCATCGAGCGGCAGCAATTGAGTCCTCATGGCCAGGATGAAGCGCTGGCTACCTATGCCCGCAAGCTGGACAAGGGCGAGGCACAGCTGGACTGGCGTGCCGATGCCGTCGAGCTGGCGCGCAAGGTGCGTGCCTTCAATGCCTGGCCGGTGGCCCAGACAACCCTGGCTGGCAAGCAGTTGCGTATCTGGGAGGCGGAAGCGATCCAGGGCCGGAACGAAGATGTATTGCCAGGTGCGGTTGTTGGTGCCAGCCGTGCCGGTATCGATGTGGCCTGCGGTGCAGGCCGCTTGCGCCTGCTCCAGGTGCAGCTACCCGGTGCACGCCCCGTGTCTGCCGCTGATTTCATCAATGCCCATGCCATCGAGGGTGTGCGCCTTGGAGCGGGCTAAGCGACCGCGGGGTCGTGATCCGCGTGCCGCTGCCGCCCGTGTACTGGTACAGGTGCGAGACAAGGGGCGATCGCTGACAGATGCCCTGCCGGCAGCCCAGGCTGAGCTTGCGGATGATCGGGATGCTGCACTGATTCAGGAACTGGTCTATGGCACGGTGCGCTGGTACCACCGGCTCGATGCCTGTCTCAATCACTTGCTGAGAAAACCACTCAAGGCGCGGGATGCCGATTTGCACTGCCTGCTACTGATTGGTCTGTACCAGCTCGATCAACTTGCACTGCCGGAGCGGGTCGCCGTGCATGAAACCGTGCAGGCGGTGCGTACGCTGGACAAGGACTGGGCCAGGGGGCTGGTCAATGCGGTGTTACGCAATTTCCAGCGCGACCGGCAGCAGCTTGAGCAGGCGATTGCGGGTGACGTGGCAGCCGTGCACGCACACCCGCGCTGGCTGATCGAGCGCCTGCAGTCCGATTGGCCGGAGCACTGGCAGGAGATCCTTGCTGCAAACAACACGCGCCCGCCGTTCTGTCTGCGCGTCAATCAACAACGCATGACGCGTGCCGAGTACCTGGAGGTGCTGGCGGAACAGGGTATCGATGCCTCACCGATTGCGGAAACTTCACAGGGTGTTTGCCTGACGAAGCCGCTGGCGGTTACGCGCCTGCCGGGTTTTGACGCAGGTAATGTCTCGGTGCAGGATGGTGCCGCGCAACTGGCGGCACGTTTGCTGCAACTGGAGCCGGGTATGCGGGTACTGGATGCCTGCGCGGCTCCTGGAGGCAAGACGGCACACATGCTGGAACTGGAAGCGCAGATCGAGGTGACCGCCATTGATATAGATGCGAAGCGTCTGGGCCGGATTCAAGAAAACCTCGACAGGCTGGGTCTGAATGCCGAACTGCTGGCCAGCGACGCCGCCTGCCCTTCTGCCTGGTGGGACGGGCGCAGCTTCGACCGTATACTACTGGACGCGCCCTGCTCGGCCAGTGGTGTCATACGCCGGCACCCCGACATCAAAATGTTGCGCCGGCCTGCTGATATTGAAGCGCTGGTACAGCGCCAGGCGGCATTGCTGAATGCATTGTGGCCCTTGCTGGCGCCAGGCGGTATGCTTTTGTATTGCACCTGCTCGGTGCTGGATGCTGAAAACAGCCGGCAGATCGGCGATTTTCTCAAACAGCGCAAGGATGCGTCGGAACTGCCCGTTATGGTTGCCTGTGGACAAGGTTGTGAACATGGCAGGCAGATTCTGCCTGGTGACAACGGGATGGACGGATTTTATTACGCATGTCTGACCAGGACCGCCTGACCTGTCTTTCGCATGTGCCTGTGGCAGGCAGCGTGCCGCCGTGGCACGTGTTGCTGGCAGCCCTGCTGGCTGCGCTGTTCACGACATCGCTGGCGGCGAACGAGGCCGGAGAAATCCTTATCGAGGATGCCCATGCCTGGGCCAGCGGTGATTCGCACATGCTGGATGCCCGCTTTGCTATACATCTGAGTTCCGGTGTGGAGGAGGCGCTCGAGAACGGTGTGCCGTTAACATTTGAACTGCAGATACAGCTGGTCAAGAAGCACGACTGGCTGTGGGACGTAGTCGAGGCCGAGCATGTCAGGGTGCGCGAACTGCAGTACCACGCACTCAGCCGCAGTTACCAGGTAAGGGACATCAACGAGGGCACCCAGGCTAACTACAGCAGGCTCGATGATGCGCTGGTCGCTGTCGGTACTGTTGATGGGCTGTTGTTTACCAGCGTGCCGCTGGAGCCCGATCAAACCTACATCATCCGCCTGCGTGGCAGTCTCGACATCGAGTCCTTGCCCACGCCGGTTCGGCTGTTTGCCTATGTGTCTGCAGGATGGGACATGAACAGTGAGTGGCACGCATGGCCGCTAGCCCGGTAAGACGTATCGGCTTCGGCATGCTGCCCATGCTGGGGCTGTTCGTGCTCCTGTTGGTGTCGCTCTCGTTCATGAGTGACGCAACCCATCATTCGGAACGGTTCGGCGAGCTGTACTCCGTGCTGCTGGTGGTGAACGCGGCGGGTCTCATCATCCTTGGTGCGCTGGTGGTTGCTAATATCATCCGGCTGGTTCGGCAGCAACGGATGAAGGTGGCCGGTGCGCGCATGACCAGCCGGCTGGTGATCATGTTCGTGGTACTGTCGGTTGTGCCGGTTTCGGTCGTCTATTATTTCTCGCTGCAATTCCTGCAGCGCGGCATCGATAGCTGGTTCGATGTGCGCATCGAGCAGGGCCTGGATGACGCGCTTGAGCTGAGCCGGACGGCGCTGGATGTACGCCTGCGTGATGTACTGCGGCTGACCGTGCGCATGGCCGATGAGGTTTCCGAGGCAGTGCCGGCGACCATCCCGCTGACGATTTACGATCTAAGGGTCAGGAGCGGTGCGGCCGAACTGACGCTGATTGGCAATGACGGGCGCGTTGTTACCTCCAGTAGTTCGGATCTGTCACAAATCATTCCGGACCAGCCGCCAAGTGAAGTGCTGCTGCTGCTGCAGAATCGCCAGCACTATATCGGCCTTGACCCGGTTGGCGAGTCCGGGTTGTTTGCGCGTGCACTGGTGCCGGTGCTGTCTGCCCGTGCCGACGGTGAGGTGTATACCCTGCAGGCGCTGTTTGAGGTTTCCGAGCGTTTCAGCACACTGGCCGATGGGGTGCAAAAGGCCTTTGCGCATTACCAGGAACTGGCCTATCTGCGTACGCCACTCAAATTCAGTTACTCGTTGACCCTGTCCATCGTGCTGGTACTGAGTTTGCTGGCAGCTATCTGGGCGGCGTTTCACTCGGCACGGCGCCTGGTTGCGCCGGTGCGTGACCTCGCCGAGGCGACCCATGCCATCGCCGAAGGCGACTACAGCAAGCGCCTGCCGGTCGCCAGCGATGACGAGCTGGGTTTCCTGGTCCGTTCTTTCAATGACATGACCCGCCGGCTGGACAAGTCGCGCGCGCAGGAAAACCGCAGCAAGCGCCTGATCGAGGGGCAACGTGCCTACCTGGAGGCGGTACTTGCCAACCTGTCATCGGGTGTGATCAGCCTGGGCAGTGATACCGTCATACGTGCGGTGAACCGTGCCGCAACCCAGTGCCTGGGTGTAGACGTCAAGGGCTATCTTGGCAAGGAACTCGATATGCTTGCCGGGGAGCATGCCTTCCTGGCGCCGTTTGTGGAGGCGATCAGCCAGCATCACAAGAGTGGCAGCCAGGCCTGGCAGGAAGAAATCCACCTGTTTGGCGAACAGGGCCGCCAGGTGCTGATGTGTCGCGGCGCAGCACTGCAGACGCTGGGGCGGAATGGTGGTGGACTGGTTGTCGTGTTTGATGACGTTACGGCAAGTATCCAGGCGCAACGTGACGCGGCCTGGGGTGAAGTGGCACGCAGGCTGGCACATGAAATCAAGAATCCGCTGACGCCGATCCAGCTGTCAGCGGAACGCCTGCGGCGTCGTTACCTGGCAGACATGGCGCCCGAGGATGCCGAAATTCTGGATCGCGCGACCCTTACCATCGTCAACCAGGTCGAGGCCATGAAAAAAATGGTCAATGCCTTTAGTGATTATGCGCGGGCGCCGCAAATCAGCCTGGAGCCCATGGACCTGCACCAGCTGATCCGGGAAGTGCTTGACCTCTATCGTAGTAATGATCTGGCGGTTGAGCTCGTTGAGCAACTGGAGGCAGACAATCCCCTGATCAACGGTGATCCCGGGCGCCTGCGGCAGTTACTGCATAACCTGCTGAAGAACGCACTGGAGGCCAGCAAGGACAGCAGGCATGCGCGGGTTTGTGTGGCGACACGCAGCGAGAACAGCGCCGGCACAAACCAGCTGGTGCTGACGGTTACAGACAATGGTCCCGGACTGGCGCCCGCTATTATGGAAAATCTGTTCGAGCCCTATGTCTCGACAAAACCGAAAGGCAGCGGCCTGGGGCTGGCGATCGTCAAGAAGATTGTCGAAGAGCATGCCGGTACTATCAGTGCCGAAAATCTTGCCTCCGGCGGCGCACAGATCGTAATTCGCCTGTCGCAGCCCGGTGGGTCAGCTGCCGGGATAGAGGAGCAGTTCGATGATGCGCAACCGGCCGGTGAGAGTGGGCTATAATTGCCGTCTCTGAAACAGCCGGGGAAGGTACCGGCAACCCTTGCAGGTCCAGTTGCAGAATAAATATGGAACAGAGCAAATGACAGGCCAACACATTCTGGTAGTTGACGACGAGCCCGATATCCGCACGCTGGTGCGCGACATCCTGGAGGATGAGGGTTACCGGGTAACCACTGCCGAGAGCGGCGATGCTGCGCGCCAGGCACGTCGCGTGCGGCGGCCCGACCTGATCCTGCTGGATATCTGGATGGAAGACGTGGACGGGATCACGCTATTGCGTGAATGGTCCGAAAGCGGTGATCTACCCTGCCCGGTCGTGATGATGTCCGGCCATGGCACGGTGGAGACCGCCGTGGAGGCTACCCGACTGGGTGCCTACGACTTCATCGAGAAACCCATTTCACTGGCCAAGCTGCTGCTGACCATCGAGCGGGCATTCGAAAAAGATCGCCTGCAGCGCGAAAATATCGATCTGCGTGATCACGTCCAGCCGATGATTGAACCGGTTGGAAAGACCGACAACATGGAGCAGTTGCGCACGCAGGCGCGCAAGATCGCCCAGCACAACACCTGGGTTCTGATCAGCGGCGAGTCCGGTGCCGGCAAGCGTACCTTTGCGCGTTATATCCATGACCAGAGTCCGCGTCGGGAGGGCCCGTTTGTCGAGATTGCGGTGGGTTCTATCTCGGAGGAGAATTCTGCCGAGGAACTGTTCGGACATGAAGACGGGGAATCGGTTAGCTACGGCAGGCTGGAGCAGGCCAATGGCGGTACCCTGTGTATCGGCGATATCGCGGACATGGATATGCAAACCCAGGCACGCTTGCTGAGCGTGTTGCAGACCCACACCTTCAAGCGCATCGGCGGCAACGAGGATGTCGATGTCGACCTGCGCATCATCGCAACCACGAACCACAACCTGGAAGAGGAAGTGGCGGCTGGCCGCTTCCGCAATGACCTGTTCTACCACCTCAATGTCCTTCCCATCCGGATACCGGCGCTGCGTGAACATAAAGACGATGTCCATGACCTGCTGAATTTCTATGTCGACTACATGGTGGGTCATGAACGCCTGACATACCGGCATTTCAGTGTGGCGGCACAGAACCGGTTGCGCAGTTATGGTTGGCCGGGGAATATTCGTGAGCTGAAAAACCTGGTGCAACGCCTGCTGATTCTCGGTTCCGGCGAGGAGATCGAGGTGGGCGAGGTTGAGCGTGCCATCAGCAGCCAGCAACCCGCGGCTGCCGCCGGAGCTGCACCGGATCTGTCCTATGAGCTGCCACTGCGCGAGGCGCGTGAGCAATTCGAGCACAATTACCTGCTGTACCAGTTGAAGGCAGCCGGCGGCAGTGTTGGCAAGCTGGCGAAACGTGTCGGCATGGAACGCACGCACCTGTACCGCAAGTTGCGTGCGCTCGGGATTGACCACAAAAAAAGTTCCGACTAGTCGATATCCACATTACACTTCTGAGAGCCACGGCCAGGAAACAGTCCCGGAATGAAAATCATTATCCTAGGTGCCGGCCAGGTAGGCGCATCGGTGGCAGGCAACCTGGCCAGCGAAGCCAACGACATTACCGTTATTGATGACAATGCCGAGGTGCTGCATGATTTGCAGGAGCGGCTGGATATTCGCACCATCGTTGGTGCGGCGTCGCACCCCGACACGTTGATGCAGGCAGGTGCCGATGATGCCGACATGATCATTGCCGTGACGCGCAGTGATGAAACCAACATGATCGCATGTCAGGTGGCATATACCCTGTTCCATACGCCTACCAAGATTGCACGCGTACGTTCGGTTGAATATCTCAACCATCCCCGCCTGTTTTCACAGGAGGCGCTGCCGGTCGATGTGCTGATCAGTCCGGAACAGCTGGTGACCGACTACATCAAGCGGCTTATTGAATATCCGGGTGCCTTGCAGGTGCTGGATTTTGCCGGTGGTCGTGTACAGCTGGTCGCGGTGCATGCCTATCACGGCGGGCCACTGGTCGGCCACGAGTTGCGTGATATCAGGAAACACATGCCCGGAATCGATGCGCGTGTCGCGGCAATCTTTCGCAAGGGGAAGCCGATTACGCCGGAAGGCGACACCATTATCGAGATGGATGACGAGGTATTCTTCATTGCGGCGCGCAAGCATATTCGTGCAGTAATGGGTGAATTGCGCAAGATGGACAAGCCGGTCAAGCGCGTGATACTGGCCGGTGGCGGGAATATAGGAATGCGTCTGGCAGAGTCCATTGAGGATCATTACCAGGTAAAGATTATCGAGCACAATACCCGGCGCGCGAAACTGCTGTCGGAAAAACTCAACCGCTCTATCGTGCTGCTGGGTGATGCGGCTGACGAGGAGTTGCTGCTCGACGAGAATATCGAGAACACGGACGTGTTCTGTGCGCTGACCAATGACGAGGAAGCGAACATCCTGTCTGCCATGCTTGCCAAGCGCCTCGGTGCGCGCAAGGTCATGTCGCTGATCAATCGCGCATCCTATGTGAACCTGGTGCAGAGCGAAACCATTGATGTAGCAATTTCTCCGCAGCAGGCAACCATCGGCAGCCTGCTGACCCATATCCGGCGCGGCGATGTGGTGATGGTGCATTCCCTGCGCAGGGGGGCCGCAGAAGCCATCGAGGCGGTTGCGCACGGCAGCCACGACAACTCAAAGGTAGTTGGCAGGGCGATTGACGAGATCAAGTTACCGCCAGGCACCACTATCAGTGCCATCGTGCGTGGCGAGGAAGTCATTATCGCGCACCATGATACGGTGATCGAAACGGATGACCATGTCATCCTGTTCCTGTCGGACAAGAAATGTATTCAGCAGGTCGAGCGGCTGTTCCAGGTCGGGGTCACGTTTTTCTGATATGCGCCGGGCCGTGAAACTTCCTGTCCGGTTGTCGGGGCGGACTGTCTGAACAAATGCGCCTGCTTTCCATACAACGCCTGCTGGGCCTGTTGCTGATGCTGTTCAGCTTTTCACTGCTGCCGCCGGCACTGGTGTCCTGGTTTTACGATGACGGCCAGGTTCAGGTATTCATTACCGGTATGGGCGCGGTACTCGGACTCGGTTGCCTGCTCTGGTTACCGGCACACGGGTTTCGACAAGAGTTGCGGGTGAGGGACGGCTTCCTGATCGTGGTGCTGTTCTGGGTTGTGCTCGGACTTGCCGGCGCCTTGCCGTTCGTGTTGGCCGCAACGCCAGAGCTGTCGGTCACCGAGGCTGTGTTTGAGTCCTTTTCCGGGCTGACCACAACCGGCGCCACGGTGATCACCGGTCTGGACGAGATGCCGAGATCAATCCTGTTTTATCGCCAGCAGCTGCAATGGCTCGGGGGTATGGGGATTATCGTGCTGGCAGTTGCCATTATGCCAATGCTGGGTGTGGGTGGCATGCAGCTGTACCGCGCCGAGACCCCGGGGCCGCTGAAGGAGCACAAGCTGACGCCACGCATCACCGAGACGGCCAAGGCGCTCTGGTATATCTACCTGACGCTTACCATCCTTTGCGCGGGGAGCTACTGGCTTGCCGGCATGTCCGTATTCGATGCGATTGCGCACAGTTTCTCGACCATTGCCATTGGCGGCTTTTCCACGCATGACCAGAGCATAGGTTTTTTCCAGAGTTCCAGTATCGAACTGATTGCCGTTGTTTTCATGTTGCTGGCGGGTATGAACTTTGCGCTGCACTTTGTCGCATGGCGTTCACTGAGCCTGTCATCCTACTGGAAAGACTCGGAACTGAAGGCATACCTGAGCGTGCTGGCGCTGGTGACCATGGTCACCGTGTGTTACCTGTATTACACGGACACGTTTATTTTCCTCAGCGATGCGCTGCACGCAGGCTTGTTCCAGGCCGTGTCGATCGGCACCACGGCCGGTTTTACCACTGCGGATTATTTTGTCTGGCCCGGTTTTCTGCCGGTGTTGCTGCTGTTTGTCAGTTTTATTGGCGGGTGCACCGGCTCTACCGGTGGCGGCATGAAGGTGATTCGCTTCCTGCTGTTATTAAAGCAGGGCCATCGTGAAATGGTGCGGCTGGTTCACCCCAATGCGCAGATGCCGGTGAAAGTGGGCGGCAAACCGATGCCGGACCGCGTTATCAATGCCGTGTGGGGTTTCTTTGCCGCCTATATCGGCAGCTTCGTTATTATCATGCTGTTCCTGATGGCTACCGGTCTGGACCAGATCACGGCATTTTCCGCGGTGGCCGCCTGCATGAACAACCTGGGTCCGGGGCTAGGCAGCGTCGGTGCCAATTACATTGCGGTCAATGATCCGGGCAAGTGGGCGCTGTCGTTTGCGATGATACTGGGCCGGCTGGAAATCTTCACACTGCTTATACTGTTTTCCAGGGACTTCTGGCGGCGCTAGCCCGGCATGGTCGACATGATAAAAAATCCCTGTCCATGCTGGACGCAGGCCAGCACACGGGTTTATTAAATGTTGCTGTCATTGCGAGCGCGATGTACATGGATGTACAAGTGCCGAGGGAGGCAGGATGCCGGGAGCGGCCAGCACGGCAATCTCATGCCTGGCATCAGTTGCCTGTCGCAATGACGACCCTAATAAAGCGGAGGGCTGCCTTCCGGTCGGGTGCGAAACCGCTTGTAGCCCCACTGGTACTGGGTAGGGCATTCACGAATGCAGTTTTCCACGGCCTGGTTGATACCGGTCGCCGAGCGTGCCGTGTCTTTTGAGTAGCAGGATTCCGGTGGCTTCCTGAAGTGCAGGTGGTAACCGCGTCCCCAGGGCAGCCGTTCACACCACGCGAACACGATCGGTGTTGCGTTTTTTGCTGCCAGTCTCGACAGGAACACCATGGTAAAGGCGGGAATGCCGAAGAACGGCGCAAAAACCCCGGTGCCGGCCTGTGGTTCCTGGTCGGGCAGCATGGCTACCGTGCCGCCCTCCTCCAGCGTTTTGAACAGCGTACGTATGCCGCGCGCATTCGCCGGCACGTAGTTGCCACCCGCCCGGCTGCGGGCGCGGTTTACCAGGGTTTCCAGTTGTGTCATGCGCAGCGGGCGGTACAGGCAGGTAATGTCAAAGCGTGCGGCACAGTAAAGCCCTGCTGCTTCCCATGCGCCCAGGTGGGGTGTTGCCAGAATGACCCCCTGCCCTGCCGCGCTGGCCTGTTCGACATGCTCCAACCCGTCCACCTTGCGAATCAGGCGCAGTGCCATGCTGGCCGGACGCAGCCACAGGACGCCGGTTTCCATCAGGGTCTTGCCGGTTTCCACCAGGGTCTTGCGAATCCGTTGTCGCTGCCTGTCCGGTGTCAATTCCGGGAAGCAAAGGGCGATATTCGTTTGCGTCGTTTCGCGCAGCCGGTTGGGTATCAGGATGAGTCCCCAGCCGATCACGGTGCCCAGGGCATGCAGCAGTGGCAAGGGCAGAAAGGCACACAGGTAGAGAAACGCTTTAATCAGAATGATGCGCATGCCGGCGTAAATATATTATAAACCCACATTAATAGGATTAAATGCCATTATATCTACACCATATACCACTAAACAGTAATTAGTCACAATATGCTGGTTATGAGTTATTATATGGGTAAATATCATTAATATATGCCGCTAATCCCAATATAAGTGGTGTTAAGTATCGGAACAAGCCGTCTTGCCCCTCTTCCGGGTAGCCATGGCCCTGTAACGGCAACGCGATCATTTCATGCCTCGCCACTGTATACCACCCTGCGGTGCGCTGGAATCCGCCATCATCAGGATTTGCCACGCCCCGGCCAAGGTTGGAGAATGGAACCTGTTGCGCTGCAATGGCGGCGCGAAACGCATCGGAGACACAGCCATGTCGAATCAAGTCGAGACGCTCACTCCCCCCGAAGCCTGGGAACTGATAAATCGGGAACCGCGGGCGGTATTGATTGACGTGCGTTCCAGCATGGAATACCTGTTTGTCGGGCATCCCAAGGGCAGCGTGCATGTGCCATGGATCGACGCGCCGGAATGGACCGTGAACCCGCATTTTGTCGCCGAAGTTCGCAAAGTCATGCTGGGCGGGATCGGCATGAGCAGCACGGGTGGGGATGCGCCGGTCCTGCTGATCTGCCGCAGTGGGAAACGCTCGCTGGAAGCCGGTAAGTTATTGTTAGAAAATGGATTTACTGAGATTTTCAATATCAGTGAGGGGTTCGAGGGGGAGCTCGACGAACAGCACCACCGCAGTACGGCCGGCGGCTGGCGTTTCCATGACCTGCCCTGGGAGCAATGCTAGTGCACTGTTGATTGACCGCTTATGGACAGGTAAATATACTTGATGGGCTTATAATAATGAGGATTTCAGGATATTCACCGGTAAACCGGTTGTTCCAGTTCACGGTTTCCAGATAACGACTAACGATAACGCTGAACGATCAGCAAGGCACAACCCATTCCTCGATATCCCGGGGTGTTGTGGGGTGTCTCTTTGAGGAGAACTACTTATGTCAACAACTGCAGAGAACGTACAAGGTAACGCCCAGCTGGATGCGTGGCTGG
>CBEULV010000004.1:0-29277 GCA_965544015.1 uncultured Gammaproteobacteria bacterium
CGGCAGTCAACCTGGTGTGGGCACTTGAGCGCATGCAGGAGACGCTTTCCAGCGTAGCTGCCGACCCGGTGCCGGCCCTGCTGGAACAGGCCCGGCGTATTCATACAGCCGATGTCGAGGCCAACCGGCGCATGGGCGAGCTTGGCGCAGACCTTATAAAGGAGGGCGACTCCGTGCTCACCTACTGCAACACCGGAACGCTGGCCACGGGCGGGTATGGCACCGCACTGGGCGTGGTGCGCAGCGCCTGGGCGGCCGGCAAACTGGCCAACGTGTTTGCCGGAGAGACGCGGCCATGGCTGCAGGGGGCGAGGCTGACCGCCTGGGAACTGGTGCGGGATGACATCCCGGTGACGCTGATCACCGACAATGCGGCGTCGTTCCTGATGCAGCGCGGCAAGGTGCAGTGGGTGATTACCGGTGCCGACCGGGTTGCCGCCAACGGCGATGTGATCAACAAGATCGGTACCTACCAGCTGGCAGTGGCCTGTCGCCATCATGGCGTGAAGATGATGGTGGTGGCGCCAATGTCCACGCTGGATATGGACATGCCAGACGGTCAGCAGGTGCAGATTGAGGAACGTCCTGCCAACGAGATCCTGCAACTGGCCGGCCAGCCGGTGGCCGCCGTCGGGGCGGGCGCCTGGAACCCGGTGTTCGACGTGACCCCGGCCGGACTGGTCGATTTTCTGGTGACCGAGGCCGGCGTGGTCGCGGCCCCCGACCGGGACAGATTACTGGCCCTGGGTGACGGATAGCCCGGTGCGCATGGAGCAGGCTGAAACCTCGTTAATTCCCGGCAAACCGCCTCAGTGACGCCAGAAATCGATATTCTCCGGGTGTAGTGGGGGAGTCGACTGTGTTAAAATCTCGCTCTTTACCGCTGTAGCTGCCGCCAGAGTGCGTCAGCCCTGTCTGGGCCCTGTTTTAGCCAGGGCATACGGAACCGTCTAAATGACCGAATTCGCAAAAGAAGTCGTGCCTGTCAATCTCGAAGACGAGATGAAGCAGTCCTATCTCGATTACGCCATGAGCGTGATCGTTGGTCGTGCGCTGCCGGATGTGCGCGACGGTCTCAAGCCGGTGCATCGTCGTGCGCTGTATGCCATGAGCGAGCTCAGCAACGACTGGAACAAACCCTACAAGAAATCCGCGCGCATCGTCGGTGACGTAATCGGTAAGTATCACCCGCATGGGGATACCGCCGTGTACGACACCATCGTGCGTATGGCGCAACCGTTCTCGTTGCGCTACATGCTGGTCGACGGTCAGGGTAACTTCGGTTCCGTTGACGGGGACTCTCCCGCGGCCATGCGTTACACCGAAGTGCGCATGTCGAAGATTGCGCACGAGCTGATCGCCGACCTCGACAAGGAAACCGTCGACTTCGTTCCCAACTACGATGAAACAGAGCGCGAGCCGGCGGTCTTCCCGACCCGTGTGCCCAACCTGCTGGTCAACGGCTCTGCCGGTATCGCGGTGGGCATGGCGACCAATATCCCGCCGCATAACCTGCGCGAGGTCGTCAGTGCATGCCTGGCAGTGATCGACAACCCGGATATCGATATCGCCGGGCTGATGGAATACATACCGGGCCCGGATTTCCCCACTGCCGGCATTATCAATGGCGTGCGCGGCATTCACGAGGCCTACCGCACCGGCCGTGGCCGCATCCATATCCGTGCGCGCAGCCATATAGAAGGTGACGAAGGCAAGGGCCGGCAGAAGCTCGTGTTCACCGAGTTGCCCTACCAGGTCAACAAGGCGCGCCTGCTGGAGAAGATTGCCGAACTGGTCAAGGATAAGAAGATCGAGGGTATTTCCGGCCTGCGCGACGAGTCTGACAAGGACGGCATGCGCATGGTAGTCGATCTCAAGCGCGGCGAGGTTGCCGAAGTCGTGCTGAACAATCTTTACCAGCACACCCAGCTGCAGAATGTATTCGGTATCAACATGGTTGCACTGGTCGACGGTCGGCCACAGCTGCTCAACCTGAAACAGTGCCTGGAAGCCTTCATTCGCCATCGCCGCGACGTAGTGACACGGCGCACCGTGTTCGAGTTGCGCAAGGCGCGCCAGCGCGCTCACATCCTGGAAGGCCTGGCGATTGCCCTGTCAAATATCGACGAGATGATTCGCCTGATCAAGACCTCGCCCAACCGGGCAGTGGCGAAAGAAGCCCTGATGGGGCGCAGCTGGGAGCCGGGAATCGTGTCCGGCATGCTGGAACGTGCCGGTGCCAGTGCCTCGCTACCGGACGACCTCGGCGAGGGTTTCGGCCTTAACGATGACGGTTACCACCTGTCCGAGGTACAGACCCAGGCCATCCTGGAACTGCGCCTGCACCAGCTGACCGGGCTGGAGCAGGACAAGATCGTCAAGGAGTTCAAGGAACTGCTGGAAGTGATCGACCGGCTGCTGGCGATTCTGCAGGACCCGGAAAGGCTGATGTCTGTGATACGCGAGGAACTTGCCGAGTTGCTCGACCAGTACGGCGATGACCGGCGCACCGTGATCATGACCGACCATCTCGACCTCACCATCGAGGACCTGATCACCGAGGAAGACGTGGTGGTGACACTGTCGCATGCCGGTTATGCCAAGTCACAGCCGCTGACTGATTATCGCGCACAGCGTCGTGGCGGACGTGGCAAGAGTGCTGCCAATGTGCGCGAAGAGGATTTCATCGACAAGCTCTTCATCGCCAGTACACACGACACCATCCTGTGTTTCTCCAGTCACGGCAAGGTGTATTGGCTGAAGGTGTACGAACTGCCGCAGGCCGGGCGCAGTGCGCGCGGCAAGCCGATCGTAAACCTGTTGCCGCTGGCGGGCGATGAACGCATCAACGCCATCCTGCCGATCCGGGAATTTACAGAAGACCGCTACGTGTTCATGGCGACTGCGAACGGTACCGTGAAAAAGACCTCGCTGGCTGATTTCTCGCGCCCGCGCGCCAGCGGCATCATCGCCATAGATCTGCGCAACGATGATTACCTGATCGACGTTGCCATTACCGACGGTGCGCAGGACATCATGCTGTTCAGTAATGCCGGCAAGGTGATTCGATTCAGGGAAGACGATGTGCGCGCCATGGGGCGTACTGCCTGCGGCGTGCGCGGAATCAAGCTGCAGGCCGGTCAGCGTGTGATATCGCTGATCATTGCCAGTGACAGCCCGGTGCTGGCCGCGACCGAGAACGGTTATGGCAAGCGCACGCCGGCTGCGGAATACCCGGTCTACGGCCGCGGTGGCCAGGGCGTGATCGCCATCCAGATCACCGAGCGCAACGGCAATGTGGTCGGCGCGGTTACCGCAGATGACAACGACGAAGTTATGCTGATCAGTGGCGGCGGCACCCTGGTGCGCACCCGCGTCAACGAGATCTCCGTGATGGGACGTAACACGCAGGGTGTGCGCCTGATCGCCCTGGGTAAGGGCGAGTCTTTGGCCGGTATCGAGCGCATCCTGGAAGACAAGGATGATGAGTCGGTTGAACCGGAGTGATGAGAATATTGGTTCCAGGAATGTAACTGGTGGATCTCCTCTCCCAACCTTCTACGGGGAGAGTAAATTGACAGGACAGGTAACGATGTCTGCTATCTATAATTTCAGCGCCGGGCCGGCCATGTTGCCGGCAGCCGTGATGCAACAGGCGCGTGAAGAATTGCTGGACTGGCACGGTGCCGGCATGTCGGTGATGGAGATGAGTCACCGCAGCAAGGAATACCTGTCGATCGCGACACAGGCCGAGGCGGACCTGCGCGCGTTACTCGCGGTGCCGGACAACTACAAGGTGCTGTTCCTGCAGGGCGGCGCGACCAGCCAGTTCGCGATGGTGCCGATGAACCTGTTGCGCGGTCGCGGTCAGGCCGATTATATCAACACCGGCGCATGGTCGAAAAAGGCCATCGCCGAGGCAAAGCGCTATTGTGAGGTGAACGTTGCGGCCAGTTCAGAGGACAGCAAATTCACCACCATTCCGGCCTTTTCATCCTGGCAGCTGAATGCAGATGCCGCCTACCTGCACTACACACCGAATGAAACCATTGGCGGCGTCGAGTTTCACGACATCCCTGACAGTGGTGGTGTGCCGCTGGTGGTGGACATGTCATCGACCATCCTGTCGCGTCCGCTGGATGTGTCCCGTTTCGGGCTGATCTATGCGGGTGCGCAGAAGAATATCGGTCCGGCCGGGCTCACGGTAGTCATAGTGCGTGATGACCTGATCGGCACCACCCTGCCGGGGACGCCGTCCATGTTTGATTACCAGGCGCATGCCGACAATGGCTCCATGCTCAATACGCCGCCAACATTTTCCTGGTACCTGGCCGGCCTGGTGTTTGCCTGGCTGCGCGAGCAGGGCGGCCTGGCGGCGATGGCGGAGATCAACCAGCGCAAGTCGCAGCGACTGTATGATGCCATCGAGGCATCCGCCTTCTACAGCAGTCCGGTGGACCCGGCCTGTCGCTCATGGATGAATGTCCCGTTCACGCTCGCGAACCCGGGCCTGGATGGAGAATTCCTCGACCAGGCAAAGCCTGCCGGCCTGCTCAACCTGAAAGGGCATCGCTCGGTCGGTGGCATGCGTGCCAGTATCTACAATGCCATGCCCGAGGCCGGCGTGGACGCGCTGATCGGCTTCATGCAGGAATTCGAGCGCACCCACGGTTGAGCAGCCGGCAAGGAGGAAAAGGGGTCAGACCCCTTTTTTTACGAAGTCAAACTTTATATATTGATGACTGATATTAAAAAAGGGGTCTGACCCCTTTTTCTTTTTACTGACTACTGATACACAGACAACAATGCACAAGATACTCACACTGAACAATATTTCCCCGGTCGGGCTGGAGCATTTTCCGCGCGACAGCTACGAGGTGGCCTCGGAAATCCAGCATCCGGACGCCATCCTGCTACGGTCCTTCAATATGCACGACATGGAGATGCCGGCATCGGTCAGAGCGATCGGGCGCGCGGGAGCGGGTGTCAACAATATCCCGGTCGACAAGATGAGCCGTGCCGGTATCCCGGTGTTCAATGCACCGGGCGCCAACGCCAACGCGGTCAAGGAGCTGGTGATTGCCGGCATGCTGATGGCCTCGCGTAATCTCTGCCAGGCCTGGGACTTTGCGCGTTCCCTGGAGGGCGAGGATGAGTCTATTCACAGGGCGGTTGAGACAGGCAAGAAACAGTTTGTCGGTTTCGAGTTGCCCGGCAAGACACTCGGCGTGGTCGGCCTGGGCGCCATCGGGGTGCAGGTGGCCAATGGTGCGCTGGCACTGGGTATGAACGTGATCGGCTTCGATCCCGACATCACGGTCAAACGTGCGTGGGAGATGTCTTCACAGGTGCGCCAGGCGACCAGTATCGAGGACTTGCTGGCCAGTGTTGACTACATCACCTTCCACGTGCCGCTGGTGGACGCAACGCGCAACATGATCAATGCGGAACGGCTGCAGCGGATTCGTGACAACCTGGTGATTCTCAATTTCTCGCGCGATGGCGTGGTCGATGATGAAGCGGTGGTGGCTGCTATCGATGCCGGCAAGGTGTATGCCTATGTCTGTGATTTCCCGAGCAACCTGCTGAAGAACCACCCGCGTGTCGTTACCCTGCCGCACCTGGGCGCCTCGACACAGCAGGCCGAGGAGAACTGTGCGGTGATGGTGGCCGAGCAGGTGCGTGAGTACCTGGAAAACGGCAACGTGCGCAACTCGGTCAATTTCCCGGAGATGTTCATGCCACGCAGCGAAGGTTATCGCATCGCGATCGTCAACGAGAACGTACCCTACATGCTCGGCCAGATCTCGACCTGCCTGGCGGAGGCCGGACTGAACATCCATGACATGCTCAACAAGTCGCGTGGCGATCTGGCCTACACGCTGGTAGACGTGGATTCGGATGCGCCACCGGAATGCCTTGAACACCTCGCCTCTATCGAGGGCGTGTTGAATGTGCGTGCCCTGTAACGGCGTGTCCGTGGCTGTCAATTTACGGCTGATCCGTTACTATCACAGACCATGAGTGCCGACGACCCGCTGGAAGAATTACGCAAGCGCATCGATGTACTGGATGAACAGATCCAGCGCCTGATTAACGAGCGCGCAGCCTGTGCCAGCGAGATCGCCGACGTCAAGCTGGCACAGGACGGGGACACCCACTTCTATCGCCCGGAACGCGAGGTTGCCATCCTGCGGCGTATCAGCGAACGCAATACCGGACCGATGCCGGCCGAGGAAATGGTGCGCCTGTTCCGCGAGATCATGTCCGCCTGTCTGGCGCTGGAAAAACCGCTGACTATTGCCTATCTCGGCCCGGAAGGCACGTTTACCCAGGCCGCGGCACTGAAGCAGTTCGGCCATTCCGTGAATACACTGGCGATGGACGGTATCGATGACGTGTTCCGCGAGGTCGAGGCCGGCACGGCCGATTACGGGGTGGTTCCGGTGGAGAATTCCACCGAGGGTGTGGTGCGTCATACCCTCGACCTGTTTCAGCTTTCGCGCCTGCATATCTGCGGTGAGGTGCAGCTGCGTATTCACCATCACCTGCTGGTGAAAGATCCCGATGTCGCTATCACGCGTGTGCTGGCACATCAGCAGGCGCTGGCCCAGTGCCATACCTGGCTGGAGACTAACCTGCCGCACGCGGAACACATTGCCGTGGCCAGTAATGCCGAGGCGGCGCGACTGGTTAGTACGGAACCTGGCGCTGCGGCCATTGCCAGTGAGAACGCGGCAGAACTCTATGGGCTGGCCGTCAATACACGCAACATCGAGGACGAACCCGACAATACCACGCGCTTCCTGGTGATCGGCAAGCAGGCGGCCCTGCCGAGTGGCCATGACCTGACCTCGCTGTTGATCTCGATACGCAACAAGCCCGGCATGCTGTACACCATGCTGGAGCACATCGCCCGGCACGGCGTCAGCATGACGCGCATCGAGTCGCGTCCGTCGCGCAAGGGTGTCTGGGATTACGTGTTCTTTATCGATGTCGAAGGGCACCGCGAGGATGCGCCGGTTGCCGCTGCGCTGGAAGCGCTGGAGAAAGAGGCGTTCGCCGTCAAGGTGTTGGGGTCGTATCCGCGGGCGGTTATCTAGTTCTGTAAGATCTTTTTCACGCACGACTACAGGGATGTAGGAGGTAGAGCACCAAGAGTAGGCGCTTTAGGCGACGCAGGAGCAGTTGCCGAGAGTACACAGAGGCAAAAACAATTACGTCATTCCCGCGAAGGCGGGAATCCAGCGATAAACAAATTAACGCAGGCACAATAAGTAATAAAGTGTTTGAAAAGTGCATAGAACCGCTTGTTGATTAGAACTTGTAGCAGTTGCAGTTTTCCGGCTGGATCCCCGCCGGAGCCTGTCCCCGCGCAGGCGGGGGCGGGGATGACGGGTTACTTTTACAGGAGCCGCTGGATTTCGCATGTGGTTACATGCGTTCCGGAATGAAGATCATGTCACCGTCAGAAAATAATTTCCTCGAACTTGCCACGCCGGGTGTGCGTGCCCTGCAGCCGTACCAGCCCGGCAAGCCGGTGGCGGAGCTGGAGCGCGAGTTCGGCATTCGCAATGCCATCAAGCTGGCATCCAATGAAAACCCGTTCGGCCCTGCGCCAGCCGCCATCGCGGCAGGCACTGCGGCGATGCAGGAGGTTGCCCGCTACCCGGAGGGCAGTGGTCATGCGCTGGTCGCGCGGCTGGCAGAAAAGCACGACATCCCGGCCAGTTGTATCACGCTGGGCAACGGTTCCAACGATGTGCTGGACCTGGTGGCACGGGTGTTCCTGACCCCGCGGCACGAGGCCGTATTCTCGCGGCACGCCTTCGCGGTCTACCCGATTTCGGTACAGGCCGTGGGTGCGACAGCACGCGTGGCGCCGGCACACGACGGCAGTCGCGGACCGGTCTGGGGTCACGACCTCGACGCCATGCGTGCGCTGGTCGGGGACAATACGCGCGTGGTATTCATTGCCAACCCGAATAACCCGACCGGTACCTGGCTCACTGCGACCGCGCTGGAAGGATTCATTGCCGACCTGCCGGCACATGTCATGGTCGTGGTGGACGAGGCCTATTTTGATTATGTCGGGGTGGCGGATTACCCGGACGCCTCGCGCTGGCTGGACAAGTACCCAAACCTGATCGTGACGCGCACTTTTTCCAAGGCCTATGGCCTGGCCGGCCTGCGCGTGGGTTACGCGCTGTCACACCCGGATGTTGCGGGCCTGCTGAACCGGGTACGCCAGCCATTCAATGTCAACCTGGTGGCTCAGGCGGCGGCACTGGCAGCGCTTGATGATGACGAGCACCTCGCGGAATGTGTGCGCCGTAACCATGCGGGTATGCAGCAGCTGGTGGACGGTTTTGCCAAACTGGAGCTGTCGTATATCGAGTCGGCCGGAAATTTTGTCTGTGTCGATACCGGCCGGCCCGGTCAGGATGTGTACCGGGCACTGTTGCAGGAGGGTGTTATCGTGCGTCCGGTGGATAACTATGAAATGCCAAACCACCTGCGTGTCACGGTGGGGCGTGCCGATGAGAGCGCGCGATTCCTGGTTGCGCTGGCAAAGGTGCTGGCATGATAAGACGTCTGTGCATTATCGGGACCGGACTGATCGGTGGCTCACTGGCGCGCGCCCTGCGCGCGGCCGATTACTGCGGGGAAGTGGTCGGTGCCGGGCGCAATGCCAGGCATTTGCAGCAGGCCGTCGAGCTCGGCGTCATCGACCGGTTTGAGACCGACCTGGCGCGCGCCGTTGACGGTGCGGACATGGTGCTGGTGGCCGTGCCGCTGGGTGCCATGCAGGATGTGTTTGCCGCCATTCGCGGACACCTGGCGGAGGATGCCGTGCTGACCGATGCCGGCAGTGCCAAGGGCAGCGTGATCGACGATGCACGCGCGGCATTTGGCGAGTTGCCGGCGAACTTTGTCCCCGGGCACCCGATTGCCGGTACCGAGCGCAGCGGGGTCGAGGCCTCGTTTGCCGAACTCTACCGGGACCGCCGGGTCATCCTCACGCCGTTGCCTGCTACCGATGCAGCAGCCACGGCCCGCGTGCGCGCCATGTGGGAGGCAGCCGGTGCATGCGTGGTGGAGATGAAACCGACGCACCATGACGAGGTACTGGCAGCAACCAGTCACCTGCCCCATGTGTTGGCCTTTGCGCTGGTCGAGAGCCTGGCGCGCATGCAGGACAACCAGGAAATCTTCAAGTTTGCTGCCGGCGGGTTCCGCGATTTCACGCGTATTGCCTCCAGCGATCCGGTCATGTGGCGCGACATCTGCCTGTCCAACAGTGCGGCCGTGCATACCATGATCGAGCGATTCATGGCCGACCTGCAGGTGCTGGATGCCGCAGTGCAGGAACAGGATGGCGAGCGGATACTGGAGATCTTCCGTGCTGCAAAGGCGGCGCGTGACCGCTTTGTCGAGAAGCAAGCGCCGGAAGATTGCTGATGACTGATGTCTATTTCACCGTGAATCCCGGCGGCCACCTGAGTGGCCAGCTACGTGTACCGGGCGACAAGTCGATTTCACACCGCTCCATCATGCTCGGCTCACTCGCCGAGGGCGTGACCCGGGTTAGCGGATTTCTGGAGGGAGAAGACAGCCTCGCGACACTGGCCGCATTCCGTGCCATGGGCGTGCAGATCGAGGGGCCCGATCAGGGCAATGTGACGGTGCACGGGGTCGGGTTGCACGGATTGCAGGCGCCGCACAAGGAACTTTACCTGGGAAATTCCGGCACCTCCATGCGCCTGATGACGGGCCTGCTGGCCGGCCAGGCATTCACTGCCACACTGAGCGGCGACCAGTCACTGTCCGGTCGGCCGATGAAGCGCGTGGTGGATCCATTGACCACCATGGGTGCACGCATAGAGATGACGGAAAAAGGTACTGCGCCACTGCTGATTCGCGGCAGCAGTGCCCTGAACGGCATTGACTATGCCATGCCGGTCGCGAGCGCACAGGTGAAGTCCAGCCTGTTGCTGGCCGGTCTGTATGCCAATGGCACCACCTGCGTGACCGAGCCGGCGCCGACGCGTGATCATACCGAGCGCATGCTGACTGGCATGGGCTATCCGCTGCAGCGCAAGGGCAACCGGGTGTGCCTGCAGGGCGGACAGGGCCTGCAGGCCATCGATATCGATATACCTGCCGACATTTCCTCGGCGGCATTCTTCCTGGTCGGCGCCAGCATTGCGGAGCATTCCGACCTGCTGCTGGAGCATGTCGGCATGAACCCGACGCGTACCGGGGTGATCGATATCCTCAAGCTGATGGGTGCAGCTATCGAGGTGACCAATGAACGCGAGGTCGGCGGTGAGCCGGTGGCCGATTTGCGTGTGCGTTCAGCGCCACTGCGCGGGATTGATATCCCGGTCGGGCTGGTGCCGCTGGCCATCGACGAATTTCCAGTCCTGTTTGTTGCAGCGGCCTGTGCCAGCGGCCGTACCGTGCTGACCGGCGCGGAAGAACTGCGCGTCAAGGAAACTGACCGCATCCAGGTAATGGCAGACGGGCTGGCGGCGCTGGGCGTGCAGGCACTGGCAACACCGGACGGCATGATTATCGAAGGTGGCCCTGTTGCAGGTGGCAGCGTCGACAGTCACGGTGATCACCGCATTGCCATGGCGTTTGCCATGGCTGCCCTGCGGGCACAGGGCGCCATCGAGATTCATGACTGTGCAAATGTAAACACTTCGTTCCCCGGTTTCGTCACGCTGGCGGCCAACGCCGGCCTGGCGATTGAAAGCAACGCCTGAGTGCAGCGCCCGCCTGACTGATGAATGCGCAAGGCAACACGGCTGCTGAAACCGCTCCGGTCATTACCATTGACGGACCCAGCGGTTCCGGCAAGGGCACCATCAGCCAGGCGGTCGCCGCTGCGCTGGGCTGGCATTACCTCGATAGCGGATCCTTGTATCGCCTGCTGGCCTTTGCTGCATTGCAGGAATCCATAGCACAGGATGATGAGTCGGCGCTGGTGGCGCTGGCCGGTCGTTTGCCGGCGTCCTGTCAGTTGCCGGAGCCGGGTGATCCGGCCATCCTGCTGAATGGAGTGGACGTTACCGGCGAACTGCGCACCGAGGCGGCCGGTGCCGCGGCCTCGAAAATTGCCGCTCTGCCGGGGGTGCGGGCGGCGCTGCTGGACTGGCAGCGCCGCTGCTGCCAGCCACCGGGCCTGGTTGCCGACGGACGCGACATGGGTACGGTGGTGTTCCCCGAGGCGAACCTCAAGCTGTTTCTCACCGCAAGTCCGCGGGTTCGTGCGGAGAGGCGTTATAAGCAATTGAAAAATATGAATAAAGAGGTCGATTTCGACAGCCTGCTGGCAGACGTGGAGGCGCGTGACCGACGAGATTCATCACGCTCCACGGCACCCCTGTGTGCGGCAGAAGATGCACTGGTCATTGACAACAGTGAACTGAGCGAGGCGGAAACCGTTGCCACAGTGCTCGAGGTGGTTCACAAGAAAATATAAGAAAACCCCTTTACGATTAGGCAGATACACGTATAATCATTTCTTGTGTTCGGACGGCGCTCACAGTTGACGTCCGATTCTTCTAACCTGACCCGCCGCATCGCCAGATGCTGCGGTTGTAGATACGGACCGTGAAAACGGTACCAGGATGAATTTTCCCATGACTCAAAGTTTTGCTGAAATGTTTGAAGAAAGCCTTGCACACCAGGAGATGAACCGGGGTGCAGTGGTAGTTGGAACGGTAGTTGATATTCAGTCGGATAATGTGATCGTTCACGCCGGGCTGAAATCGGAAGGCGTGATACCGATCGAGGAATTCAAGAATGCCCTGGGCGAACTGGAAGTCGCAGTAGGCGACCAGGTAGAGGTTACGCTGGAGGCGGTGGAAGACGGTTTTGGTGAAACCAAGCTGTCCCGCGAAAAGGCAAAACGCGATCAGGTCTGGCGCCGCCTGGAGACGGCTTTCGAAAACGAAGACATCGTCAAGGGAGTCATTAGCGGCAAGGTCAAGGGTGGCTTTACGGTCGACATCGAGGACATCCGCGCATTCCTGCCGGGGTCGCTGGTGGATGTACGCCCGGTACGTGACCCGAGTTTCCTGGAAGGCAAGGAACTCGAATTCAAGGTAATCAAGCTCGACAAGCGCCGCAACAATGTCGTGGTGTCACGCCGCGCGGTGGTTGAAACCGAATTCAGTGCAGAGCGCGAGGCCATGCTGGAAAGCCTTGAAGAGGGCATGATCATCAAGGGTATTGTCAAGAACCTTACCGATTACGGTGTGTTCGTCGACCTCGGTGGTATCGATGGTCTGCTGCATATTACCGACATGGCGTGGAAGCGCGTCAAGCATCCGTCCGAGATCGTTAATGTAGGTGATGAAATCGAGGTCAAGGTGCTCAAGTTCGATCGCGAACGCAACCGCGTGTCACTGGGTATGAAGCAGCTTGGTCAGGATCCGTGGGCCGATCTGGCTCGCCGTTACCCGGCCGACACGCGCCTGTTTGGCAAGATCACCAACATTGCCGACTACGGCTGTTTCGTCGAGATCGAGGAGGGCGTGGAAGGCCTGGTGCATGTGTCGGAAATGGACTGGACCAACAAGAACGTCAACCCGTCCAAGATGGTACACGTCGGCCAGGAAGTGGAAGTCATGGTGCTGGACATCGACGAAGAGCGTCGCCGCATCTCGCTCGGCATCAAGCACTGCTACCCGAATCCGTGGGACGAGTTCAGTGCCACCCACAACAAGGGTGACCTGGTTAAAGGTACCATCAAGTCGATTACCGATTTCGGTATTTTTATCGGCCTGAACGGCGACATCGACGGCCTGGTACACCTGTCCGATATTTCCTGGCACGAGCCGGGCGAAGAGGCAGTGCGCATGTTCACCAAGGGTGACGAGATCGAGGCCGTGGTGCTGTCGGTCGACCCGGAACGCGAGCGTATTTCACTCGGCATCAAGCAGCTGGAAAAGGATCCGTTCTCCAATTTTGTCGCAGAACACAGCAAGGGCAGCGTTGTTAAGGGAACGGTAAAGGAAGTCGATGCCAAGGCGGCGATTATCGACCTGGGTGACGGTGTCGATGGCACGTTGCGCGCTTCCGAACTGTCACGAGATCGCATCGAGGATGCGCGTACCCTGCTCAGTGTTGGTGAGGAGATAGAAGCCAAGTTCATGGGCGTGGACCGCAAGAGCCGGGCCATCATGCTGTCTGTGAAGGCCAAGGATTCGGATGACGAGGCGGTCATGGTGCAGGATTATGGCTCCAGCACCTCGGAAGCGACCACCAGTTTTGGTGATGTACTGAAGAAGCACTTGAGTGGAGACGAGGATTAGTCTGTAACCTGGAGGGGGCAATGACTTATTCGTTGGGGTTTACTGGAGCGGAAATACTAATCCGTGATGGTGGGAAGAAATGACAAAGTCTGAATTGATCGAGGCGCTGTCGGCAAAGAACGGACATCTGAATTACAAGGATGTCGAACTGGCCGTCAAGAGTTTGCTTGAGCAAATGAGCTGGGCGCTGGCAACTGGCCAGCGTATTGAAATCCGCGGGTTCGGCAGCTTTTCGTTGCATTACCGACCGCCGCGGATCGGCAGGAACCCCAAGACGGGTGAGTCTGTTGCCCTGGCCGCCAAGTATGTGCCGCATTTCAAACCTGGCAAGGAGCTCAGGGAAAGGGTCAATGCTGGATTGGCAAGGGAAAAAGAGCTGTAAAGCAGGCAGGCTATGACGCTGGCGCAGCAGCCTGAAGCCTGCGCTCGGTTCAAACCTGTATTTGTCCCTCTCTGGATATCCGTCGCGCCGGCCAGTTGGCCGACGTGACGGACAATTAACATGAATCAGTTCGATTCTTTCCATCACTTTTTACCCGCCACGCAGGGCCTGTGCCTTGCGTGGCCTTTTTTGTCGTCATCCTGTCGCGGGGCAGTCATCCGCTGATGGAAAACTGGTTCTGGTTACTGCTGCCGATTGCTGCCCTGGGTGGCTGGCTCATGGCCGCGCGCTGCGCCGGCAAGTCGGGGAGCAGCGCAGACTCCATGCTCGGCTCCGAGTACATCAAGGGCCTCAATTACCTGCTCAACGAACAGCAGGACAAGGCCATCGATGTGTTTATCCGTATGCTGGAAGTCAACAGCGACACCGTCGAGACACACCTGGCGCTGGGCAACCTGTTTCGCAAGCGGGGCGAGGTCGACCGTGCGATACGCATTCACCAGAACCTGGTGGCGCGTACCAACCTGAGTAATGAGCAACGCACCGATGCCCTGCTGGAGCTCGCCCAGGATTTCATGAAGGCGGGCCTGTTCGACCGTGCCGAGGGCCTGTTCCGCGAACTCATCGAATCCAATGTGCACCTGTCCAGCGTGCTGCCGTTGTTGCTGGATATCTACCAGCAGGAGAAGGATTGGGACAATGCGATCGCGATTGCCGAGCAGATGGGGTTTGTCGGTGAACAGTCTGCACGTGCGGTGATCGCCCAGTTTTATTGCGAGCTGGCCGAGAATGCGCGTGCCCGTGTGGATGCCGACGAGGCACTGCGCCTGCTGGGCAAGGCCAGCGAGTACAACCCGCACTGCGCACGCGCCAGCCTGATTCGTGGTCAGATCGCCCGGCAGAAGGGCGACTACCAGGAGGCACTGACCGCATATGAACAGGTCGTGGGCCGCGATATCGATCTGTTGCCCGAGATCCTGGATGACATGGAGGAATGTTATGCGGCACTGGACAGTACGCATGCCATGATCCCATACCTGCAGAAAGCGATTGCGCAGTATGCCGGGATCTCCCCGGTGCTGGCGCTGGCCGGGATTATCAGCCGCGAGCAGGGTGACCGGCAGGCTGCAGATTATATCGCCGGTGAACTGGGCAAGCGGCCATCGGTGCGTGGACTGGCGCGCTTTATCGATCTCAACCTGTCCGGCAGTAGCGGCAGCGCACGTGATAACCTGCTCATCCTGAAGAACATGACTGACCAGTTGCTGGAGAACAAGCCGGTCTACAAGTGCAATGACTGTGGTTTTACCGGCAAGGCTCTGCACTGGCAATGCCCGGGTTGCAAGCACTGGAACAGCATCAAGCCGATTCACGGCGTCGAGGGTGAATAGCTGACTGGCTACACAGGAACCGATAATCGCATGTCCATAGCAAACAATTCACGAATCATTGTCGCACTGGACTTTCCGGATGCGCATTCCGCGCTGGCGCTGGTTGAACGGATCGAGCCCGGCGCATGCCGGCTCAAGGTCGGCAAGGAACTGTTTACCCGCGCCGGGCCGCAACTGGTCGAGCAACTGGTTGCGCGCGGCCATGATGTCTTCCTTGATCTCAAATTTCACGACATCCCGAACACCGTTGCCAGTGCCTGTCATGCAGCGGCCGAACTGGGTGTGTGGATGCTGAACGTGCATGCGCTGGGTGGCGAACGCATGCTGCTTGCAGCAAAGGAAGGAATCGGGCGTGCCACGCATCAACCGCTGCTGATTGCGGTAACCATCCTGACCAGTATGGATGAGCATGACCTTGCCGGTGTTGGCCTGTCCGGCACGCCCCAGGACAATGTCATGCGCCTGGCCGAGCTGGCGCAGGCCAGCGGGCTGGATGGCGTGGTCTGCTCATCACGAGAGACGGCGGCGTTGCGGGCCAGGCTCGGCGAGGATTTTCTGCTGGTGACGCCGGGCATACGGCCGGCCGGCAGTGCCAGTGATGACCAGCGCCGTGTCATGACGCCGCTGGAGGCCATCCGGAACGGCTCCAGTTACCTCGTGATTGGCCGGCCGGTGACCCAGGCCGACGACCCGGTAAGTGTGTTGCGCACACTGAATTTGGAGTTGTCTGCTTAAACCCGGGCAGCCTCTGTGCTATTGCCGTGAACTTTCAGTAGATGCTGACACCCTCGCTCGCTGACGGCATTCGGGCAGCTGGCTACGAAGCAGGGAGGCGTCCAAAGATACTTGGGAATAATTAGCAGGATAGATCCGGGCGGCATGGTGCCTGGGCGGAAAACATAAAAAATCTTCGATTGATGAATTTCTGTTCCCGACTAACTCCGGTCATCCAGATCACAAACATTGGACTTGTACGACATACTTTTAACCGGCAAAAAAAGCCTGTGCGCTAGCCACATATTTTCTCCTCAACTGTCCCTCTATTAAGACGGTAAAGCACATTGTGTGGATGCCGTAATTCAAACGTGTTACTTGGCGCTAACTGGCAGTATGCGCCTCGTATCATCCTGCTTATTATTTCATGTGCTACAGCAACTACAGTACAGTCTTCAGGAAGACTGGTCAGCCAGGCAACAGATCGTTCATATACTGCTTCGTAACTTTCACCACCGCGAATAATATAATCCCATCTATTCCGCCTGCGACATTTTCGGGCACGAGGATATATCTCATCTATCTGGTTGTTGGTTAACCCCTCCCAACATCCCACATTTTGCTCAATGAGCAGCGGCTCAATAAATAAATCATTTTCCTCCATTCTAATGTGCTTTGCGATAATCGAGGCCGTAGTTTTTGCCCTCTCCAAGGGACTGCAAATGATTCGGACGGCACCACTATTTCTGAGTTCCAGGAGCAGCCGTTTCCCAATTGCCTCTGCCTGATCAATACCCAAAGTGGTTAGTGGTGAATCTCCATGTCCCTGTCTGCGCCCCTCAAGGTTCCAGATTGTTTCCCCATGTCGTACTAGATAAATCAAAATCAAGAGCTCCCTGGAGTCGTCATGCGCAGCTTCATCCTGCAATTAGAAAAAACCACCTTAAGTCATTCCTGTTTCAGAATCATGAACATCGCTTTTGGGTCGAATGCAAGCATTCAATCTGTCACCAAACGTAGAGCTTAAAAATACATCAACGTGGATTGGCGAGCATCAATGAGTTTTAAGGATGAGGGCGGGACAGAAAACCTGTTGATAAATAAATTAAAGCAGTTGGTTGCCACTAGAACAAATATTCAAGGTTAAGTTCCGCGTACATCGCGTCATCCGCATCATTCGGGAAGGCATCCCCTGGCCGGAACCAGCCAATGATGAGACTGCCCTTGTGGTGGGGTTTGATGCGGTAGCCGGCGATCAGGTCTATCTCGTTACCGAGGTCGGTGCTGCTGCCGTTGGGGTCCAGCTTTAAGCCCCAGCTGCGCACATTCGCGGACGCTTCGTCCTGCCAGAAGTTGTGATAAACAAGGTCTATCGAGGTGTTTGGCATCGGCCGAATGCCCAGTCCGATGGTGGCGACCTTCAGGTTGCTGAGCTCCGGGTCGAGCACTTCGCCGTAGTACTTCAAGCGGATGCGGCCGTTGTACTTGGTCGTGTTGTCCTGCAGGCCGGTCTGACGGAAATTGTGGTCTGTGCCGCTGCCCGGGTTATCGTCACCGCTACCCCAAGCATAGCCGAGGGTGATGGCAGGCCTGTAGGGAAAGTCGAGCACATGGGTTCCCCCAATATCCAGGGCCCAGGCGCGAATGTCACTGTTAGCGGTTTCGCCATGCGCATATGCCAGTCCAAGCCAGTAATCAAGGCGCTTTGAGACCTCGCCTTCCGCGTGTACACCGAACAGGACAAAATCCTCATCGGGGGCGTCCCGGCTGTCCCGCGCAAAGGCGTAGAGTCCCAGTTCGTTATGCCGGTCCCACGCATGGCGAGCGTGCACGATATAGTTGATATTCCTTTCGGTGTCTTGGCCCTGCAACAGGTCGCGGTCATTGCGCGTACTAACCGAGAACTCGAGTGCATAGCGGGAGAAGGTGTGAAACAGCCTGATGCCATCGAGCTCGTCGTCATAGAGCCATTCCCGGCTATCCTGGTAGCGCTGCCGACCGAGCTTGATGGTAGTGTCGTTGAAGACATCATCAAGCGAAAGGAAGGCCTGCTTGATTTCCAGTCTCGATTCGGTATTTTTTCTGTTGCGTTCGTCATCGGCGAAGCGACGCGAAGGCTCGATATTGAGATAGGCTTGCATTGTTGCCGAGGGTTCGTATGAGAATGCCAGCGACAGCTTTGGCTCCAGGGTCCTGAGCTCATCCTCACGGGCATCGCGCAAGTCGAAGTTGTCCTTCAGCGCGCCCTCGGCCTCGAGCTTGGCGCCGAAGCTGAGTTCAGGTGTGAGTTCGAAGCGCGTCGGGGGCGGGGCGTCAAAATCAAAGGCCGCACCGTTGTTGTTGCCGGCCAGCAGCGTTGTGGGTAGGGCCAGTGTCAGCAGAATAGACAGGGCAGGTCGGCGGAGGATTGCTGGTAACAGCCTTGACACTAGCGTGACAGGCATGAAGTTCTGCTCCCCGGTTGCAGCCCGGATGTCGGTTTTGCGCAGGCATCGACGCCCTTTGTGATGATTGTCTCGATGCGTGCCAGCAGGGCCTCGATCCGGGCGGGCCAGTCGGGCTCGCGATAGCGGAACGGTTCTGCTGCCAGGTAGAAAAGGCCGATGGCCGTATAGAGCCGGATACGTTCCTCGTCCGGTTGCTGTCCGACCTGGCGATAGCCCTGCAGGAAGGCTTCTGCAAACTGCATCCGGTCATCTGCGTCAAGTTCATTGCGCAGTACGTCGCGCTCCAGGTGTGCGATGAACAGCCCCGGATCAGCGGCCGGATCACCCAGCGCAGCATTGTCGAGGTCGAGGATGACTGCCTCACCATCCCTGATCAACACCTGCTTGTCGTAGAAATCGCCATGCAGCGCACACACGGCTGGCGGTATATTGCCAAGAGCATCTGCCAGTCGTTGTGCCAGTTGTTCTGCACGGGTAAATAAATCGGGTGCGAGATGCCGGATAGTCTCTGCCTGGGCAGCGAGGCGGCTGCGTTCATTTTCAAGACTCCGATGTGCGAGTCCTTCGGGCCGTTGCCGCTGCAAGTCGGCCAGTGCAGCGCCGGTATGTTGCAGGGCGGCGGTTTTCTGCTCCTGCGCAATATCTGATTGACGCAGCAATTCCCTTAACAGGTGACCATCCAGCCAGTCGCAGGCCAGCGCATGATAGCGATCAGAGCAGGCGGCAAGCCGGGCAAGCTGTAATGCTCCGCGGCTTTCGAAGGCCCGGGCGGCCGCCCGGGCCGCATCGTAGCCGGCCGGCGTGTAGAACTTGAGTACGGCCCTCGGTTCGTCCGCCAGGTCCAGGCGGGCCACGAAGCGCCTTTCGGGTTTGTAGGTCAACGGCGTCAGCCTGCCCGCGTGGAGTTCGGGCTGGTTCGGGTAACAGTGCTTGATGAGATTGTGTTGTTCCCCGGAATCGGCAATCTTTTTCAGTGCCTTAAGGCGATGGTCGACCGGGAACAGGTAGATTGCAGTGGCAATTTGGTCGAACACCAGCGTCCCGGGACCCAACGGGGATGGTATAGCGGATAATCTCCTGGTCTTTTCGAATTTTACCTGTGCATCCGGCCCGTAGGCCTTGGCATAGAGCAGGTATTCCGTATCGCCTGCCGTCAGTCGGTAGGTAACCAGGCAGTTCGTAGCGGGTTTGTAATGCACATAACTCTGCCGTAGTGCGCCGATGTCCAGCCCTGCCAGGTGCCTGCACAGGTGGTCGGCCACGGCATCGGTATCGAGCACCGTCGCCATGCCGGGGATGGCATTCTCGCGCGCGACCAGTTTTGCATCAGCGTGTGAGAGCATGCGGTTCCTGTCCGTGTGCCAGTATGAGGTCCGAGCTGCCCTGTGCAGCGGTAGACTGTTGCAGGTAGAGCCTGCGGTAGCTGCCATGTAGCCGCATTAGTTCGTCGTGTGTGCCACTCTCGGTGATCCTGCCGCCATCGATGACCACGATGTGGTCGAAATTCTTCGTGATCGAAAGGTCATGGCTTGAAAGCAGTGTGGTCCTGCCCGACACGCTGCGCATCAGCGCCTGGTTGACTTCCTGGCGGTTAATGTTGTCCAGCCCCGTGGTCGGTTCGTCCAGGATCATGACCGGCGCATCCCGTATCACAGCCCTGGCAATAGCGATACGCTGTAGTTGTCCACCGGAGAGCGTCGCCCCGCGTTCACCGACCACGGTGGCATAGCCTTCCGGCAGGGTGGTGATGAAATCGTGGGCATTGGCGAGGTGGGCAGCCTGTTCCATTGCCGATTCGTCGGCGTCCAGGTTGCCATAGAGAATGTTGTCGCGGATGCTCACGGCAAACAGCACACTGTCCTGCAGCACCATACTGAACTGCCGGCGGATCGAGTCGATCCTGTAATCACGGAGGTCGCGTCCGTCGACCAGCACACGGCCATCGTCGGGGTCATAGAGGCGCAGCAGCAGGGCGAGGAGGGTGGACTTGCCGCCGCCCGAGGGGCCAACCAGCGCGACGCGTTCACCGGGCTGGATCGTAAGGTTGATGTCCCTTAGTGCCTGTTCTCCGCTTGGGTAGTGGAACGTGACATGCTCGAAAGAGATCCGGCCCTGTATGCGTGGCGTCTCGATAGCACCGGGACGGTCTCTGATCTCGGGGGCCGTGTCCAGGATCTCCATGATGCGCTCACCCGAGGCCGTCGCCCTGGATATCCTCGCCAGGTACTTGGCCACCTGTCGCATGGGGCGGAACACGAATTTCATGTAGGTGATGAACAGGATCAGCGTGCCGGGTGTAATGGCGCCGTTCAATACCAGTACAACACCGCGCCACATCACAACTGCCGTGGCAATGGCGAGCAGGATGTCCACCTTCCGTTCCAGGCCGGCTGACAGTCGCTGTGCCTTTGCACCTTCCTTGAGACTCTTCTTGTTCTGTTTTGAAAAGGCTTTTTCCTGCAGCGCACCGAGTGACAGGGCCTGTACGAACTTGATCGCACCGATTGCCTCTGCAGCGGCCGCGGCCAGCGCGCCGTCGTGCCGGCGATGTTCGCGCACCACGTGCTGGATCTTCTTGCTGGTGCGTATCGATGATACATAGAACAGGGGTAGCACCAGCAGTGGAATCAGGGCCAGCTGCCAGTTGAACCAGAGCATGACGCCGAACATGGCGGTGATGGTGAGCAGGTTTGCAGTCAGGGGCAGCATCGCAGTCACCGCTGTATCGCGCAGACGTTCCACGTCATAGGTGAAGCGTGTGACCAGGTCGCCGCTTTTTGCACGGTGGTGGAAGTTGAGTGACAGCCGTTGCAAGTGCCCGAACAGCCGTGCCCGTATATCGGCGATAATACGCGTTGCGCTCATTGCCATGCCGACCGCGGCAAGGTAATCACAAACGGCGCGGATCGTTGCAAACAGGACCATGGCAACCACCAGGATGGCAAGCAGGGTTAGCGGCTCATATCCGCCCGGTGTGGCGATGAAACGCCCCTCCGCATGCCGGGCCGGGTCTTCCGGCGGCATGATGATCCAGTCGAAAATGAACTTGAGTGGCCACGGCTCCAGTACCCTTGCAATGATCGAGACCATCAGTCCCGCCAGCGACAGCAGCAGCAGGGGGGCCTGCCTGCGTATCTGTGGCCAGAAGGCATGCAACAGGCGGTTGAGCCCCGGCAGTATCTCGTTCAGTGGTACGTGCTTGCGGGATCTGGCCATGTCATTCGCTCAAGGCGGGTACGTCATCCGGCCTGGTTCACCTCGACCATGCAGGGCCTTGGTCCGGCAACGACTCGTTCATATACATCAAGCCAGTTCTGCTGTTCGCACTGTGGAGAGAGCTGTTCGAGTGCCTTGTGCCGGGCTGCTGCGCCGAGCCGTTGCCTGAGTTCCGGGTCGGAAAGCAGTCTCTGCAGGGCGTCGGTCAGATCCCCGGTATGGCCCGGCCGGACGACCAGCGCGTCACGTTCGTGCTCCAGGATCTCGCCGATGGCATCGGTGCTGGAACCGATTATCGCCTGGCCGAACAACATGGCCTCGATGAGTGCATTGGGACAGCCGTCCCTGAGCGAGGGGATCGCGAAGATATCGATGTGGTGATGATGTGCAAGCGCCTGTTCGCGCGACAGTCTGCCGGTGACGTTGATGCGATTGGCAATGCGGCTGTTGCGAATAAATTTATCCCAGAACTGTTTTTCCTTGGCGACGAAGTCACCCACCAGCAGCAGGCTCAGGTCCTGATCGTCGGCCAGGGCCTCGCAGGCCCAGACCAGAAAATCAATGCCCTTTTTGTCGCGGAAGTTGCCAAATGTGCCGATCACCGTACCCTGTAATCCTGCTGGCCGCTGTGGCCGCTCCAGGGCATCGAAATCGACGGGCATGATGGAGTTCCAGAATGCAGAAGTCCGTCCGCGGATCGAGGGTGCGAGGATGTGCGCTCGCTGTTCGAGTTGGCGGCTGACAAAGGTTACCCAGTTTGAGTGTTCGAGGGCCCAGAGGACCTGGCTGTAGGAGGTGGGGTTGAAGATGTTCCGATGTATGTCCGCCCCGCGTATGCTGTTGATTACAGGCACGCCCGCCTCGCGCGCCAGCAGCGTGGTCAAAAAACCGGTTTCGTTGACGTAGAAGGCGTGAAAAACGTCGAAATGTTCACGTTCATGGAGCCGATGCAGTTCCGCGTGCACATCACTCAGGAAGTCCTGAACAGCGCATCCCTCGCCACGCATCACCGTGCGGTATTGGTGGACGATGATGCCTTCATCTTCGCCGGTCTTCAGGCCCTTGCGGGTTGCACCCTCGGCGGCAAGCAAGCGGCGCTTGGTATGAAAGACTACCACGTGTACCTCGTGGCCCAGTTCGACAAGCATTCTGGCGATGCGCCTGACAGACTCGCCGACGCCGCCGGTTTCCGGCGGATATTCCAGTGTGGTCATGCAGATTTTCATGCCAGGCATTGATGTGTACTCCCCTGTCCGTCTGTATTTTCCGGTTTGAGCAATGCCTGCAATGCCGATGCAGTGGCATCCACTCCATTGATATTCAGTGTCGTCCTGGCCGCTTTAGTCGCCAGGCAGTGAATCACCCTGTCGGCAAAGACCGCCGGCTCCAGATCTGCAGGGCGGATGACGTGGACAACCCCGAGTCGCCCCAGTTTTTCCACCCGCTCGATCTGGTCCATGCCGTCGTTGTTTGTGCAGCCCATCATCATCGCCCGCACACCGGTGGCCAGTATGTTCATGGTGGTATTGTAGCCGCCCATGCTGATCGATAATGCGGCAGTTTGCAGTTTCCTGTGCAGATCGGGGGTGAATCGCTGCACCTCGATATTGTGCTGACCGGCGGCAAGCTCATGCAGGTGCTCTGACACAGTGTCCGGGCAGAACGGGCCGGTGTAGAGGCGGATCCGGTGCGGGATGCGCCCGGCCAGGAGTGGTGCCGCACGCACCACGGCTTCAGCGAGTTCGTGTCCGAAGCGGCCGCCGCCGATGCTGGCGATGATGCATTCTTCATGCCTGGCAATGTCTGTCGCGATCTCGGGGACCACGTAACCCGTATAGCGGATTGGTGCCCGGATCTCGGCAAGTCTGGAAAAGGATTCATCCAGCTGCTGGAAGGCCGGATCACTATGTACCAGTAACAGGTCGAAGAAACGGTTCATGTTTTCCACGACCTTGCGCTCATAGGCCTCCGGGTCTCTGCGCGCGACCAGGATATCACGCAGGCTGCAGGCAATTTGCGTGCCCTGTCGTTTTGCGAGTTTCAGTAACGGTTTCAGTTCGGTGCTGAACTGCCCTCGGCCAAACGGATAGAGTTCGACGAGCAGGATATCCGGGGACAGGCGTTCGCAGGCCTCGAGCATCATGGCGCGGCGCCGGTCAAAGGTTTCCTCGAGACTGAGGCCGGGCATCATGGGCTGAAGGCGTGTGAACTCGGCGTCGCTCGTGATCGCCGGCAACTGGATCAGGTCGACCCCCGGCGGCACCTCGAGTTCAGCCAGGCGTTCGCCGCCATTTAAAAAGTGCACCTCGAAATGATGGCCTAGGCCGCCGGCAATGCGCAGGCTGCGCACCATGTGGCCAATGCCGAGGCTGCTCTGGCAATAGAAGAGAATCTTGCTCACAGGATCGGGCAGTGGCCGTGTCCGGGCGAGGTTGTGATTGGTTGCAGCCCGCTATCGGCGGTACTGGAAACGAGGGGGTCGATCAGCGAACCAAGCAGCAGCGGCAGGCGTGACAGGCCATTGAAGTCGAGCAGTTCGTGCCCCCGCCGGTCCTGCGCTGCAGGATTCAGCAGCCACGAGGTGATCGTTTCGGAATTCGCCTCGTCGGGGTGCAGGAGGTCGATCAGTCCCAGCCGCGCGAGCCGTTCGGCGCGTATGTACTGTTCGCGTCGTGGCTGGATGCGCGGTACGACGAGGGCTTTTTTACCCATGGACAGTATTTCCGCAATGGCGTTGTAGCCGCCCATCATCACCACGCGGGATACACAGTCGATCAGCCGGGTGGGCTCGGGGTGAAAATCCATCACCCGCAGGCGTGGGTCGTCGTCGGCACTGGCGTGCAGTTCCTGTCTCTCCGACGATGGCATAAAAGGTCCGGTAAGGATCACCCGGTTCAGTTCCCGGAGATCAGGATTGCAGAACAGTCGTGCCAGCAGGCCGCCATCCTGGCCGCCGCCTGTCATACACAGGGCGATTTCGCCCGGCGGAAAGTCGAGATCCGTGCAGATCTGGAGCTGCTCCGCGGCATCCGTGCATGGCTGATAGCCATTCAGGTAACCGGTAAAGCTGATCTTGCTGCTGATGTTCTTGTTGAACTGGTATTCCAGTACCGGATCATACAGGCGTGGGTCGCCGTACACCCATATCGCCGAGAAGTAGCGGTTGATGGCATCCTCGTTGCCGCGCTGCTGCCATTCCTTCTTTACCACCTCCGGGTCATCAAGGATGTCGCGCAGTCCCAGTACGCAGTGCGTGTCCGGCCGTTTTGCCATTTCCTCGAGCGTCTCGTTCAGCTCACCGTTCACGCCGCGTGGCACATTGTCGACGATCAGCACATCCGGCTGATAGGCGCTGAGTGCGGAGCAGATCGTTCTTGAGCGCAGCCTGGTCAGTTCCGGCAGGGAAAGGCCCAGGGAACGACACTGGTACTTACCATGGATGTCTTTGTAAAGTCCGGGCAGGGTCAGGCAGTCCACTCCGGACGGCATGGCAAAGCCGGTAGCGATGTTTGCGCCGGCAATAAGCAGTACACTGGGCTTCAGACTCGAGGCCGACAGCGTCTTGGCGATGGCCAGGTTACGGCGCATGTGCCCAAGCCCCATGGTGTCATGGGAGTAGAGTGCGATCCGCAGCCGCTGCGTCCTTCCTTTGCCGTGTCGGCTGGGCCTGGATTCTCCGGTCTTTGATGAGGGCTGGTAGTGTGTTGCGGGACGGGCTTTCATTGTCGAACCTTGTCGTGGTTTTCTGGTTGGATTTTTCATTGCTTCTTTATCCTGACTGCCGCGCACCAACTTTTTATATCGGCAGCTGTACCGAAAACATGAATGAAGAACTGCTGGTTTTCCCTGAGAGCCAGTGTTGCAGGTGAGGAAACAGGAGGGCCCGGTATGTTCCACCGGGACAGGGGATTCTGCTCAATCGGCTGTAACTTCACGGTAATACACCTTCAAAGTAATTATTGTTATTTTTCAATATGCTGCGAGTATATTACGTCAGTATATTGACATAATGTTATTAGTTACTGAAATTCAATATATTATCTTTGGCAAGATCACGTCAACTATACTCTGGTGCAGTGGCAGTATCACGCAAAAAGATAAGTATACGTTAATAGTCTGATGCTTGGCGGCTCGTGGCAGCCTGACTGTGCCGACGACCCGGTCAGTGTATTGCGGACGTTGAATTCAGAACTGTCTGCTTCTGTCTGATTTGCCCCTGACGCAAGCTGTATCTGGTGTGCCGCCTGGCACACTTCATGGAAGATGCACACCTAATATAAGGAGGCAGATATGCGATACCTGGGTAGCTTGTTTTTATCCTTGCTGATGCTGGTCGCGGTGCAGGTCCAGGCAGGACCGGTTGATATCAACAGTGCCGATGCCGGTACGCTGGCGGCGGCAATCGTTGGTATCGGCGAGAAGAAGGCCGCATCGATCATCCAGTACCGTGAGGCGAACGGACGGTTTGCCACGATCGACGACCTGGTCAGGGTGAAGGGCATTGGCAGTGCCACGGTCGAGAAGAACCGTCAGAACCTGACGGTCAGCGCCCCGCGCGCTGAATGACCTGCCGGTAGCACCGCCCGGCGTGAATACGCCGGGCGGTGATTGCCGCGACCCCGGACTGCGCGTGTGAGCAGTGTGGGGTGCGGTATGTATCCTGTCAGGGCATCTGGAAATAACAAAAGGCAATATAATCAATTGGATGGAAGCATTTCTGGTGCCGATGGCAAGACCTGCCCGGCGCTCAGGCCGGGTTCGGTCGGGGCAATGGCTTTCTGTAATCATTGCCAGCTAGCGCCTGAACCGCTGTTAACTGTTTAATCTTGGCGTCAAATCGTCGATGATTACATGAGCAAGGGGCTGCCTGACTGTAACCCCCCGCAAGTCACCGGAATCGTTTATATGACGCTGTATCCAGTAATTTTATCGGGTGGATCAGGTAGCCGCCTGTGGCCACTGTCGCGTGAGCATTACCCGAAGCCACTGATGCCGCTGGTGTCCGAGCAAACCCTGCTGCAGGATACTGCGATCCGGCTCGATGCCGTACCGGAGCAGGGTGATGCCGTGTATGTCTGTAACGAGGAACACCGCTTTCTGGTGGCGGAACAGGTTGCGCAACTCGGCAAGACGCCCTCTACCATCATCCTTGAGCCGGAGGGGCGCAACACCGCGCCGGCGTTGACGCTGGCGGCCCTCTACCTGCTAAAGCGGGACCCGGAGGCCATGATGGTGGTGATGCCGGCGGATCATGTCATGACCGAGCCGCAGGCGTTCGTGGACGCCGTGCAGCAGGGGCGTGGCGATGCCGCAGCAGGAGCACTGGTCACGTTCGGTATCGTCGCGGACCGCGCGGAGACCGGCTACGGCTATATCAAGCGTGCCGCTGCCGTGCCGGACAGCGCGGCGTTTGCTGTCGAACAGTTTGTGGAGAAGCCCGATCAGCAGACCGCGGAACAGTACCTTGAAAGCGGTGACTATTACTGGAACAGCGGCATTTTTCTGATGCGCGCCGACCGCTGGCTGGAAGAGGTGGAACGCTTCCATCCGGAGATACTCGAACATTGCCGTGCGGCAATGGACAAGGGCAAACAGGACAGCGATTTTTTCCGGGCCAATAAGGCCGAATTCCTGGCCTGCCCGTCGGATTCGATCGACTATGCCGTCATGGAGAATACCGACCGCGCGGTGGTGGTGCCATTAAGTGCCGGCTGGTCGGATGTCGGTGCCTGGCCGGCGTTATGGGATGTCTGTCCGCGTGATGCCGATGGCAATGTGATACGCGGTGATGTCATCACCGAAGATACCCACAATTCCTTTCTACTGGCGCAGCATCGTTGTCTGGCCACGGTTGGTATTGATGACGTGATCGTAGTGGAGACCGCCGATGCCGTGCTGGTGGCGAGCAAGGACAAGGCGCAGCAGGTGAAGGCCATCGTCAATCGCCTGAAGGCTGCGCAGCGCGATGAATACAAGGTGCATCGCCAGGTTTACCGGCCGTGGGGTTCCTACGAGGGCATCGATGCCGGGGGGGGGTTCCAGGTCAAGCGACTGTCGGTTAAACCAGGCGCACAGCTATCGCTGCAGATGCATCATCACCGTGCCGAGCACTGGGTGGTAGTGAAGGGAACGGCACGGGTGACCTGCGGCGACCAGGTGTTTAACCTGCATGAAAACGAGTCGACCTATATTCCCATGGGTGAAAAACATCGCCTGGAAAATCCCGGTAACATCCCGCTGGAAGTGATCGAGATACAGTCCGGCAGCTACCTGGGTGAGGATGATATCGTGCGTTTCGAGGATGTTTATGACAGGGTCCAGGAAAACTGAACCCGGCTGAAAATGACAGCGAGAAGGGTATTGCAGGAGCGCATCTCATGCGCGAAGGGATTATGTAGGAGCGCCTTGCAGGCGCGAAAAGGTCCACGTAGGAGCGCATCTTATGCGCAATGGGTTTTGTATGAGCGCTTCGCAAGCGCGATGGATAAGTCGTAGAGGCAGGAATTAAGGATATGGACAAAAAAGTACGCAAGGCGGTCTTTCCGGTGGCGGGTCTGGGTACCCGCTTCCTGCCGGCGACCAAGGCCAATCCCAAGGAAATGCTGACGGTTGTCGACAAGCCGCTGATCCAGTATGCGGCGGAAGAGGCGGTCAATGCCGGCATCGAGGAACTGGTGTTTGTTACCAGCAGCAGCAAGCGGGCGATCGAGGACCACTTCGACAAGAATTACGAGCTGGAAGCGGAACTGGAAAGAAAGGGCAAGACCGAGCTGTTGCAGATCGTGCGCGAGGTGGTGCCGCCGAACGTGACCTGTGTCTATGTACGTCAACCCGAGGCACTGGGACTCGGTCATGCCGTGCTGTGTGCAAAACCGGTGGTCGGCAATGAGCCATTTGCCGTCATCCTCGCCGATGATCTGATCTATGCCAGCAAGAACTGTGTGCTGGGCCAGATGCTGTCGGTGTTCAACGATCGTCAGTGCAGCATCCTTGGTGTCGAGGAGGTGCCACATGACGAGACCGACAAATACGGCATCGTTGATCCGGAGGAATCCGAGGGCCGCATTACCAGGTTAAAGAGCATCGTGGAAAAACCCCGACCGGAAGATGCGCGTTCCAACCTGGCGGTGGCCGGACGCTACGTGCTCACTCCCGGCATCTTCAAACACCTCGAGCAAATCCCGCGTGGCGCCGGCGGCGAAATCCAGCTGACCGACGCCATCCAGCGACTGCTTGCGGAAGAGACCGTGCTGGCCTATCGATTTGAAGGCAAGCGCTACGACTGCGGCAGCAAGCTGGGCTACCTGCAGGCCACCGTCGAGTACGCCCTGCTACACCCCGACTTGCGCGAACCGTTCCTGGAATACCTGGTGAGCGAGTTCGGCCCGCACGCGAAGAAATCCCTGCGCGCGATCAATGACTGAAAAACCGGAGTCAGATCCCAGTTTCCGCTAATATTAGTGATAACTGGGATCTGACCCCGTTTACTCTGATGGCTGGAAAAAAAGCGGTGGGTTTCCTATGCTTTGATAAGGATGCCAACACCATGGAGGAGCCATGAAATACATTATTACGATGATTTTCACCTGTGTCGCCGGCACCTTGCTCGTAGGAAGTTCCCTCATCCCACACGACGCAATCGCCGCAGAGAAAGCCAAGACACCTCTGGAGCAAGGTAAAGAACTGGCCATCAACCTGTGCCAGGCGTGTCATCAGTTTGAGGGGACTAACCAGGCGGGTACGGTAGGGCCCCCGATGCTGACGATGAAAGCACGATTTCCGGACAGAAAAAGGCTCTA
>CBEULV010000005.1:0-28869 GCA_965544015.1 uncultured Gammaproteobacteria bacterium
GTGCACAACCTGATTCCGGACTGGAACCTGCTGGTCAGCGAGTCTGAGTGGGCCGCGGCATGGCAGCAGCTGGAGTCGACCAATAACTTCCCCGAGTTTACCGGCCGCCTCTGCAGTGCGCCGTGTGAGTCAGCCTGTACCCTCAGTATCCGTAGCAAGCCGGTGACCATACGTGCCATCGAACTGTCCATCATCGAGCATGCCTGGCGCGCCGGCTGGGTCAGGCCGCAGGCAAGCCGGCACCGTCGCTTTAAGCGCGTTGCCATCATTGGTTCAGGACCCTCGGGCCTGGCCTGTGCCCAGCAACTGGTGCGCTGCGGTTATCCGGTCACGGTCTATGAACAGGCGGACCGGCCCGGGGGCCTGTTGCGTTACGGAATCCCCGACTTTCGGCTGGAGAAGCACGTGCTGGATCGCAGGCTCTCACAAATGCGGGCGGAGGGGGTACGTTTCCATACCGGGGTGCGGATCGATGCGCTGGCATTCAGTGAACTGCGTCGACGTGCGCATGCCGTGGTGCTGGCCTGCGGTGCCGAACAGGCGCGTGAACTTGATGTGTCGGGGCGATACTTGCAGGGCATCTATCCAGCCATGAGTTACCTCGAACAGCAGAATCGCCGCATTGCCGGTGATGGCATCGAGGCATTACAGCGCATCGATGCGCGTGACAAGGTGGTTGCCGTGATCGGTGGTGGTGACACCGGGGATGATTGTGTCGGAACGGCAATCCGGCAGGGCGCCCGCGTCGTTTACCAAATCCAGTATCACGATTGTCCGCCGCAGCATGTCGACAACCTGCTGTACTGGCCCGGCCCGGTGCCGGAGTGGCATGAAGGTGATCACGACGAGGAAGGCTGCAGGCATATCTGGGGGTACGACACGATAGCGTTCGATGGGAGTAACGGATCAGTCAATAGCCTGACCCTGCAACGCCTGCACTGGTCAAGGGAGGCAGATGGCAAATGGGAGAAACAATACCTGGCGGGTCAAACACGCACGCTGGATGTACAGCTGGTGTTGCTGGCCATGGGATACCAGCACGTGTGCCACAATGGTCTGGTTAGCCAGGCCGGACTGCAGCTTGACCGGTGTGGCAACATTTCCGCCAACAGTGACGATTACGCAACCAGTCTACCCGGTGTTTACGCCTGTGGTGATGCGCGCCGCGGCCAGTCGCTGGTCGTGTGGGCGATCCGTGAGGGCCGCCAGTGTGCGCATGCCGTAGATCTGGCATTGTCCGGCGACAGCGAACTGCCCTGTCTATAGCAAGGAAGGATCAGGTTTCGGTTTCCGGCGGAGCACTCTTTTTTGTCGTCCGGCCTCGCGTCGGCTTCTTCTTTGTTTCCAGGGTAAACCAGTCGTCCCGGGTGATTCCATGGAAATAGTCTGCCTCTTCTATCAGTAGCCTGGAGGTGGTGGCCGGTACCGCGGCAATTTCCACGCGCACGCCCTCCGATTTCAGGTGGCTGACCAGTTCCACATAGTCGGAGTCGCCCGACATAATAATGATGGTGTCGACCTTGTTGGCCAGTTGCGTCGCCTTGATGGAGAGGGGAATGTCTGCACTCTTGTGGCAGGGCCGTACCGAACCATGGTAGTTGGCATGCAGTCGTTCCTGGAGCTTGGAGGAGATCTGCTTGCCTTCGCGGAAATACACCAGCCGGTTGAGTCCCCGGTTGCCGAGCAGGCGCGGCACCAGGGTGTCGAAGTTGAGCATGGTGTTGGGCTTGTTGGTCTCAGAGTGAATGCTGCGCTCGATGTTGTTGCCGTCGATCAGAATTGCGACGGACTGGCTGATCAGGACTTGCTCGGTTTCGCTGGCTGTCATGGGGCGGCTTTCTCTTTATGCGCGGTAACTTGTCGGTTTGCATTGTACAATGCGCGCATTCCGGGCTGAATACAATAATTGATCGCGGGAGGCGATATGATGGGATTTGCGTTGTTGCTGCACATGCTGGCCGCGGTTGCCTGGGTGGGGGGAATGTTTTTTGCGTATATGGTGCTGCGCCCGGTTGCGGCCACTCAACTTGAACCACCGCAGCGTCTGACACTCTGGGCCGGTGTGCTTGGCCGCTTTTTCCCCTGGGTGTTCGCCGCGATCACCACAATCCTGGCGACCGGTTACTGGATGGCGCTGGTGTTTTTTGGTGGCTTCGATGCCGTCGGCCTGCACGTGCATATCATGGTCTGGAGCGGCAACGTCATGATGCTGCTTTTTCTGCATGTGTTCTTTGTACCGTATAAACGTCTGAAACAGGCGGTGGCGAATGCCGACTGGCAGGCAGGTGGCAGGCAGCTGGCCCAGATCCGTGTGCTGGTCGGTATCAACCTGCTACTGGGCATGCTGGTGATCGCCGTTGCCTCGGGTGGCCGTTACCTGTTGTGAGCCACTGGCTTGCCGGATGCCCTAATGGCAGCTACCCTGTTAGTCAGAGGGTGGTAAAAAACCACCCCGGCCGACTTTAGAGGAGAGTGTGCATGATGGACAGCAAAGGCGGAAACGGGAAGGCAATACCGGGCTTTCCACATGCCCCGGATGGTTGGACCGAGGCAGAAGCCGTGAGTGCAGCACAGGTGGACGGCATCATAGCGGGTGAAGCACACTGGGAAGCCGTGCGCGCCCTGCAGGAATATTTTGCACGTCATGCCGATGCACCGGGTATCAATTCCCGTGAACTCCATGATGCACTGGAAGAACACTTCCACACCAAGGGAGGCATGAAATACCTGTATAAGCTGTTCCCCGGCGGCCCGGTCACGCAGGGATGCCGCATTGCCGGTCTGGAAGCACCTCCCGGCAGTGCCGACCCGGGGTTTGGCAGCGTTCAGTAACAATAACGTCTTCCTGCACTTTAACAAGTTCCTGTTGTTCCACCAGTTACCGTTGTTCCACCAGTTACCATAGGCTATGCGGGTATGCCGATGAACCACACTGTCACTGTTAACGGTAGATCGTTACGGGTCGCGCTCAGCAAGGCGGCAAAGCGGGCACTGGAACAGCGTGCCGATGCGCTGTTGCTCGAAATGGAGCTCTATTTCAGTTGCCTGATTCGCAAGCGTGTCTATGTGCGCGAGGAATTCAAGGGTGTGGATTCCATTCCGGTGAGTGACAAACTGCACATCAGTTTCCGGCCGGTGGTGACGCAGAGCTGTGCCATCCGTGACGTGCCGCGCGATAATCCGCCGGTGCGTGACATGCCGATCGTGCGGCCGGAACGCTATTTCCCGCACTGGTTGACGCTTGATTACCGACGCGGAGAATGGCTGGCCGAATTTGGTTATGGCGGTGAGACTGCCTGACACACCATGACGCCGGAAACGGTGCTTGATTTCTGGTTTTCCGACTCGGCAAAGCCCCTCTGGTTCAATTCAACACCGGAATTTGACCGGCAGCTGCACACACGTTTTGAATCCACCTGGCAGCAAGCCAGGGAGGGCCGTTTAAGCACATGGGAAAACACCGCGCAGGGGGCGCTGGCGCTGGTTATCGTGCTGGATCAATTTCCGCTGAACATGTTCCGTGGCAAGGCCGTGCAGTTCAGCACCGATGCACTGGCCCGCGCGGTCGCCGAACGGGCCATCGCCCGGGGTCATGACCAGCAGCTCTCCAGGCCGCAGCTGACCTTCCTGTTTTTGCCCTACATGCACAGCGAGACGCTGGCTGACCAGGACCGTTCGGTGGGGCTGTTCAGCACGGCGGGTCTTGACGAGAATCTTGAATTTGCCCGGGGGCACCGCGAGATCGTGCGGCGCTTTGGGCGCTTCCCGCACCGCAACCGCATGCTTGGCCGTGAAAGTACGCCGGAGGAAATTGCCTGGCTTGCTTCCGACGAGGCCTTTGATCCATGACCCGCATTGCCTGACCGGACCATGACCGGCCGCAGGCCCGGTACGGTCCTTGTATGGACTCGCGGCTGTCGTATTCAGGTGGCCAGTTTTCGCAATACGTGTGCAGCGGCGATCAGCCCGAAGGTAGCGGTTACCGGCATGGCGGAGCCGAGCCCCCCCGCGCAGGTCAGTCCGCCCAGGGTCTGGTGGTCGGGTTTGGCGGCACTGATCGTGCCGTCGATTCCGGGAAACACCGGATTTTCTTCCGAGTAGACACAGGGCACGTCAAAACGCCGCTTCAGGTTTTTCGGGAAGCCGTAATCACTGCGCAGCAGCTTGCGGGTCTTGGAGAACAGGGCGTCGTGTTCGGTGCGACTGAGGTCAACGACGCGAATGCGTCCCGGATCGGTCTGTCCGCCGGCGCCGCCCACCGTGATGATGCGCTGCTTGTTGCGCCTGCAATGCGCGATCAGGCGCGCCTTGGTACGAAAGCCGTCGATACAGTCGATGATGTAATCGAATCCGGGGGTCAGCAATGTCTCGAGATTCTCGACAGTCAGGAATTCCTCGACGGCGTGTACCGTACATTCGGGATTGATCTGTCCGGTCCGTTCCGCCATCACCTGTACCTTGGACATGCCAAGGGTGTCGGTCAGGGCCGGCAGCTGCCGGTTAATGTTGGATTCGGCGACATGGTCCAGGTCGATCAGCGTAAGCTGGCCGATTGCCGAGCGTGCCAGTGCCTCGGCGGCCCAGGAACCGACACCCCCGATGCCCAGCACACACACGTGAGCCTGGCGAAACTTCTCCAGTGCCAGTGCGCCATACAGTCGCCGAATACCGCCAAAGCGGCGTTCGAAGTCGGCAGTTGCAGGGGTGGTGTCGGGTTCCGGTGTTGTCATGACGGCAACATACCAGAAAACGGCTGGGCGTAAATCCGCTGTCCGCTTACAATCGATGCATGGAACTGATTGATACCCACTGCCACCTCGATGTGGAGGCATTCGCAGCAGACCGCCAGGCGGTGCTGGTGCGCGCCCGTGACAATGGCGTGTGCGGGATCGTGGTTCCGGCTGTGCTGGGCTGTAGCTGGGATGCGCTGCTGGATTTCTGCAATACCGATGCGTATCTGTACCCTGCGCTGGGCCTGCACCCGGTGTATCTTGAGCAGCACCGGGATGCACATCTGCTGCACCTGGAAACCCTGCTTGCACAACATCGTCCGGTTGCCGTGGGCGAGATCGGCCTGGATTATTACCTCGACGGGCTGGATCGGGACCGGCAGCAGCAGTTGTTCGAGGCACAACTGGAGATTGCGCGCACGGCCGGTCTGCCGGCCATCCTGCATGTGCGCAAGGCACATGATGACGTGCTGGCAACACTGCAGCGGATTAGGGTTCCCGGCGGTATCTGTCATGCCTTCAATGGCAGCCTGCAGCAGGCGCACCGGTATATCGAGCTGGGCTTCAGGCTGGGGTTTGGCGGCATGCTGACATTCGAGCGTTCCAGCAAGCTGCGTGCGCTGGTAAAGGCACTGCCGCTGGAAGCGCTGGTGCTGGAGACCGATGCGCCGGATATGACGGTCGTGCAGCACCGCGGCGAACGTAACAGCCCGGAGTATCTGCCGTATTGTCTGGCGGCGCTGGCCGAAGTGCGTGGCGAGGAGGAGGCCGGTGTAGCGGCGCAGACTACATCGAATGCACGCGCCGTGCTCGGGCTGGACGACCGTGTTCCGGCCAGCGCCTGAACATGGAGCGAACCGGCTGGCCGGTCAGGAGATCACGATGGGGAAGCTGCTGATCATCATTGGTGTCGTGCTGGTCCTGCTGGGCATGATCTACAGCTGGGCGCCGGGCTGGCTTGGCTGGTTTGGCAACCTGCCAGGGGATATTCGCAGGGAGGGTGAGCACGGTACGGTGTTCATCCCGATCACCTCCATGATCATAATCAGCATCGTAGTGACCATTATCATCAACCTGTTCTTTCGTCGCTAGCGATTGAGCACCATTCATTTGATTGCGGAGCTAACCATGATCGATATCGAGCATGAACCTGACCGTGCGCAGCTGGAAAGTCGCGGTGTGTTTGACTGGCCGGTCTGGGAAAAGGAAGTCTCGCGTTTTGACTGGACTTACGATGCCACGGAATCCTGCTACATTCTTGCGGGCGAGGTGACGGTCACCCCGGCCGGGGGCGAACCGCTGCGGATTGTTGCCGGTGACTTTGTCACCTTTCCGGCCGGCATGAGCTGTGTTTGGGATATCACGGTGCCGATACGCAAGCACTATCAGTTTGGGTAACCGCGCGGAGCGGGAAACCTCCCGGACCTGTTGCTGTCTGTTAATAGCGGTATTCACGGAATTACCTGACTGGAGGGCTATCCTGATGCATGTACTTCCCGTAACGTGGCGGTTGATGAATGTGCTGCGTAGCGTGGCAATCCTGTGCCTGTGCTTCAGCTTCCCGGCCGCTGGCCTGTCCGAGCCGCTGAAGAGCGGCGGCTGGCGCCTGTCCGATGCTTCCAGTCCCTATTTGCTGTTGCATGCCGGTAACCCGGTCGAGTGGTATCCCTGGGGTGAGGCTGCCTTTGAGAAGGCGCGCAGCGAAAACAAGCCACTGTTTATTTCCATCGGCTATTTCACCTGCCACTGGTGCCACGTGATGGCGCGCGAATCGTTCGAGAACCCGGACATTGCCGGGCTGCTGAACGAGCATTTCGTTCCGATCAAGATAGACCGGGAACAGCGCCCGGACCTGGATGCCGCCTATATGCAATACGTCACCCTGACCCGGGGGCAGGGCGGCTGGCCGATGTCAGTATGGGCAACGCCCGAAGGGGCGCCGTTTCTTGGGGGCACCTATTTTCCTCCGCAGGCCAGCCGTGGCCAGCCGGGTTTCGAGTCATTGTTGAGTCGACTGGCGTTGCTGTGGCGGACAGACGAGGAGGGGGTGCGAGAAACCGCTGCCCATGCCGTGCAGACATTGCGCAAGCTGGGCGATCCTGTCGAGCCCCTGAAGAAGCTGGATATGGCGCCGTTGGTCGAGGCGCGTCGTGAGTATGCCGCCAGCTTTGATGAACTGCAGGGCGGGTTCGGGCCGGCACCGAAGTTTCCCCAGCCGGCACGCCTGCTGTTGTTACTCGCCGACGATGACCCGGCCAGTGCAAAGATGGCGCTAACGACACTGGATCACATGCTGGCCGGTGGTATTGTTGACCAGTTGGCCGGTGGGTTTCACCGCTATTCCACGGACTTCGGCTGGCGTGTGCCGCATTTTGAAAAAATGCTCTACGACCAGGCGCTGATGGTACGCGTCTGCCTGGAGGCCTGGCGGCACAGCAAGGCGGAACGCTATGCCGGTTGCGTGCGCAGCACGCTGGATTTCACGCTTTCCGAAATGCGGGACGCGCGTGGCGGTTTCTATTCCGCACTGGGTGCCGACAGTCCTGCCGATGGTGATGGCGGGCATATGCAGGAAGGGGCGTATTACACCTGGACCTTGCAACAGCTGGAGCAGGCCTTGCCGGATGACAAATTGCGTGCATGGGCAATGGCGCGTTTTGGCCTCGATAAACACGGTAATGCCCTGAGTGACCCGCTGGGCGACCTGCAGGGCCGCAATGTATTGTGGCGTGCGCTGGATGACAAGGCGCTGGCAAAACAATTCAGGGTGGACCCTGCCACCGTGCGCGCACGCAATGCCGAGGTAGACAGGCGATTGCTGACGGCGCGCCGCGGGCGTGCCCCGGCACCGGTCGATGACAAGGTGGTGACGGCCTGGAACGGTTACCAGCTCACGGCGCTGGCGTTGGCCGGCCGCCTGCTGGATGAGCCGCGTTATGTTGATGCTGCAATACGGACCGCGCAGTTTGTGCTCGATGAACTGTACGACGAAAAGAGCGGGCAGTTGTTTCGCGACTGGCGCGGCGGGGTGCGCGGGGTACCGGGATTCAACAGGGATTATGCCGCCTTTGCGGAAGGGCTGCTGGCCCTTTACCGGGTAAGCGGTGAAAGGCGCTGGCTGCGTCATGCGCAACAGCTGGTGGATGCACAGGTCGAGCGCTTCTGGGACGACAGGCACGGCGGTTTTTTTGCCACCACGGCCGCCACGGAATTGTGGCTGCGCGACAAGTCGCTCAGCGATGGCGCGACCGTGGCCGGGAACGGTATTGCCGTGCATGTGCTACTGGACCTTGGCAGCTTCACCGGCAATTCCGGCTACACCGAAAAGGCCAGGCAAACCGCGCGATGGGCGGGTGCGCAACTGGCCAATGCCCCGGGTGCCATGCCCTACACCTTGCTGGCGTGGCCGCGCCTGATCTCCTCTGCATTACCTGATAAAGATCACATAACACACTAATAAAAATGTATTTATTATCCTGGTGTAGCCACTTGATAACTGCCATGGGGGGGTGATTAGGAACCGCGTCACATTATCGACCGGCGCTGGTTGCTAGAGTGGAGCGCGAATCCTGGCGACGGGATAGTCCCATTTCGGTCGCCGTTTTTTCCGGTGTAACTACTCAGTATCCGGAATCAGCCTGACCTTGACCCGGTTATTTACTGCAGCGATACGGTTCCATCGCAACGCATTGATGTCCTCGTGTTGCGGCGGGTAGTTGATGCGCGGCTGACTGAACCGGTAGGGCATGATGTCGATGCGAATGTCACCGTTCCCGAGCAGGGGGGAGGTGTCAAGGAAATTGGCAAATGCGATCGACTGGCGCTGGCCCAGTGCCGGCAGTTCCTGCAGGGGGTGGCCGATCAGGGTGCATTGTGTGACCGGGAGGTTGTCCGGTGCGGGATGGTAACCATCGACGGCATCGCCGACCAGGCAGAATTTGCCAAGATGGGATTCCATCTGCACTACACCCCTGAAGCCGAGTGACTGCAAGCGGGTAACCAGTTGCTGCACGATCGCCAGCCGGCGGTCGCTGAATGCTTCCTCGCTCGGTTCATAGACGCTGCCCTGGTTAATAGCCCATGAGATGCTGTCATACAGTCGACCGGCCTGCGTGCGGGCCCGGTTATCCCGCTTGCTGAGTTGCTCGCGTAATGCCGTATTCTCTTTGTTTGCCGTGGATGCCCGTTGTTGCTCTGCGGCAACCAGCGCATCGATGCGCTGGTTGGCTTCATCCAGTGCCGCGCGGGTTTTGCTGCCGTCACTGTAAATCCACAGCAACGGAATCAGCATGGTGAGCACGATCAGTAATGGCAGCAGGATACCGGCAGATGCATTGTGACTGTCACTGCCAAGCTGCTCGATGGCGGCACGCAGTTCGTGCATGTTTTCCACCATCTCGTGATGCTGGCTTTCCAGCAGTTCACCGAGATGGCCGTTGCTGCTGGCCGTATTGACGGAATCCGCCGCCGCGTTGGCGATCTCCTGGATCTCCTCGCGTGCGGCCGACAGTTCGATTTCCTGTAGTTTGTCCATGGACGGGCGGATCCTGCCGGGTTGCTGTCCCGCCGCTTATTATAATCCAATCAATGCAGGGTGTGTGAGGCGCGTTCAGCCGGTGTTGCGCATGCCGCTGGCGATGGCATTGATGGAGCGCAGCAGCGGGGGCAGCCAGCGTTCACGCTGGCTATCCAGGAGGCTGCTGTCCCGGTAACGCGACAGCAGTGTGATCTGGATATTGTTGAGCGGGTCAAGATAGGGGTTGCGCCGGTACAGCGACAGACCGAGTGACGGGTTATTCTCCAGCAGCCCGTGTGTGTCGCTGACATGCAGTACCTGGGTAACGGTGCGGCGGTATTCGTCGCGGATCTTTTCAAAGATGCCCTGTGCCATATCCGGGTTGCCCGCCAGGCGGGTATATTCATGCGCAATATTCATCTCGCCCTTGAACAGTGCCATCTGGATGTTGCCCAGCAGGGAGCGAAAGAACGGCCATTCCTGGTACATGCCCTGCAGGCGCGCCAGTCGTGCCGGGTCATTATTGCGCCAGGTCTCAAGGGCGGTGCCCAGTCCGTACCAGGCGGGCAGCGTGTGGCGCGCCTGTGCCCAGCCGAACACCCAGGGAATGGCGCGGATCGATGACTTCGAGCGGTCCTGCTGTTTGCGGTGTGACGGACGTGAACCGATGTTGAGCAGCCCGATCTCGGTGACCGGCGTGACATCGTAGAAATAGTCGAACAGTCCGCGGGTGTTGTCGATCAGGTCGCGGTAGCTGGTTTCGCCGATCGTGGTCAGTTCATCCATGATCCCCATGTAATCCCGCCGGTCAACGGCCGGTGGCCTGATCAGTCCGACGCTGGCCTTGAGCAGTCCGGTAACACCCATGGAGAGTTCGTACACCGCGGTTTCCTCGTTACTGTATTTGTAACGCAACACCTCGCCCTGTTCGGTGAACTTGATCTGCCCGTGCACAGTGCCGGGTGGCTGTGACAGGATGGACTCATGGGTCGGGCCGCCCCCGCGCCCGATGGTGCCACCACGGCCGTGGAACAGCCGCACCTGGATACCATGCCGGTCGGTAATGGCAATGATCTTTTTCTGTGCCTCGTACAGGCTCCAGTTCGAGGCAAGGATGCCGCCATCCTTGCAGGAATCGGAATAGCCGAGCATGATTTCCTGGCAACTCCCGGCGTGTTTCAGCAGGGTGCGGTAGCTGTCATTGTCGAGCAACTCCGACAATACGTCCTCGATGTGATTGAGGTCGTCGATGGTTTCGAACAACGGGCTGATGCGGACCCGGCAGAACCATTTATCGTTGTGCTTGCCGGCCAGTCCGGTCAGCCAGGACAGGAACATGACCTCGAGAATGTGGCTGGCATTGTGTGTCATCGAGATGACGTAATTGCCGAACGCGTTCTCGCTGACTTCGTCCTGCATGTCGCGCATGACGTCAAGGACTGCCAGCGTCTCACGGGTCTCTGCGCTGAGCGTGTCCCGATCAATGGCAGGTGGTGATGCCGACAGCCAGTCGGTCAGGCACTGCTGGCGGTCGCGTTCGTCCAGGGCAGCATAATCAACTGCCTGCGGCATTGCCGCCAGCAACTCGCTGACTGCCTCGGTGTGACGGATCGATTCCTGGCGGATATCCAGGTGCATCAGGTAAAAGCCGAAGGTCTCGACCAGCCGGATCAGGTCCTGCAGTTCGGCGTTCGCCACGTTGTTGTCACCGTCGGCAAACAGGGAATCCCGGATCAGCAGCAGGTCACGCAGAAATTCCTGTTCGTTCCGGTAGGCCGACGTGTTGCCGGGGATTTCCCTGTCCGGTTCTGCAATGCGGGCATCGATATCGGCGAGGTTCAGGCGCAGCCGGTAACGCATGATGAAGATCTTGCGGCGGTACAGTTCGTGCGTGTAACTCTCGGGGAATTTGCTGCACGCATCGCTGAAACGGGCCTCGTCCTGCGTCAGGCCATCGGTAAAGGCGCGCGAGAATTTGCACAGGTGCGCGGAGTGGGTCAGTCGATGACCCAGTTCCACGATGTGATCGATATAGGTTGCCAGCACCTCGCGCATTTGCAGGCGCAGGGCCAGTGCCGTTGTTGCCGGTTTGACGAACGGGTTGCCATCACGATCGCCGCCGATCCAGGAACCAAAGCGGATCAGTCCACCGGGAATATCCAGTCTTTGCGTGGTCTCGCGGCCGCTATAGACATGCTCTGCCGCCTGTTCCAGGTAGCGATAGGTTTTCGGGACCGCTGTAAACAGGCTCTCCCGGAAAAAATACAGGCCATTGCGGATTTCATCTTCCACGGTCGGTTTGTGGATGCGCACCTCGTCCGTCTTCCAGAGTACCTGGATCTGCTGTTTCAGGCGCAGCTGGACGGCATCGCGCTCCTCGCGGCCAAGTCGCAGGTCGTCAAGCTTTGCGCTGGCTACGAAGATGCGGCGCAGCGAGGCCATGACAGTACGGCGCAGCGCCTCGGTCGGGTGGGCCGTGAACACCGGCAGGTAAAGTGACTGGTTCAGCAGCGTCTGCAGCTCGTCGGGTCCGATGCCGCTGTCACGAAAATCCTGCAGGGTGCGCTGGAAGGAGCCGATCCACGACAGGCCATGACGGCGTGCCTGCTTGCGGCGCTGGCGGTGCTGGAAGGCCTCTTCGGCGATATTTACCAGGCTGAAATACAGGTTGAATGCCCGGATAACATCGGTCAGCGCATCCGGATCGAAATTGCTTATATCGCGTGCCAGGCGTGCGCGCAGGCGCGGGTTCTCCTCGCGTCGCAGGCGGATGTAGCCCCTGCGCAAGGCCTCTACCGCGGCAAGGATGCCTTCACCGGCATGTTCCCTGAGTACCTCGCCCAGCAGGTTGCCGAACAGCCGTACACGGCTGCGCAGTTCCTTGTCACCGGATTGTTCAAATGTGGGTATCGGATCTTTAGACATGTCCATAAAAAAGCCACGCCAATGCGCGGCCCTGATCTGCTTCAATTCTATTATTATACCGCTTGCCGGGCATTGCGCCAGCGCGGGACGGCGTTGACCCTGCCATGCGTAAAGCGCAAACAATATACATTGTTTTCACGTGTCCTCGAGCAGACATTGCCCTATAATTACTGACAGGAGTCGGCCAGGCAGTCGCTGGAGGCCGGGGTCAGTCCCCGGTTTCTGGAGGAAAGTCCGGGCTCCACAGGGCAAGGTGCCAGGTAATACCTGGGGGGCGCGAGCCCATGGAAAGTGCCACAGAAAATATACCGCCCGCCTGCCTTTTCAGGCAGCACGGGTAAGGGTGAAATGGTGCGGTAAGAGCGCACCGCGCGGCTGGTAACAGGCGTGGCAGGGTAAACCCCACCTGGAGCAAGACCAAATAGGGGAACTAGCGTGCGGCCCGCACGGTTCCCGGGTAGGTTGCTTGAGGCCTGCGGTGACGCAGCGCCCAGATGAATGACTGTCCACGACAGAACCCGGCTTATCGGCCGACTCCTACACCCAATTCACATGGAAAAGCCGGTGCCGGGCAAGTATATTCAGGGTATTACTGGCTGTTTTCAGATTACATATGACCGACAAACTTTTTATCAAGACACACGGTTGCCAGATGAACGAGTACGATTCCGCGCGCATGGCGGACGTGCTGGTGGCCTCGCACCGGCTGGAAGTGACGCAGGACCCCTCACAGGCCGATGTATTGCTGCTGAACACCTGCTCTATCCGTGAAAAGGCCCAGGAGAAGGTGTTCTCCGAGCTCGGGCGCTGGAAGGAACTGAAAGACAGGCGTCCGCAACTGGTGATCGGTGTTGGTGGTTGCGTAGCCAGCCAGGAGGGCGAGGCGATCCGCGCGCGTGCCCCGTATGTCGATATCGTGTTTGGACCGCAGACCCTGCACCGACTCCCGGAGATGCTGGATGCGGCGCGGCGTGCGCGGCAACCGGTGATCGATATCAGTTTTCCCGAGATCGAGAAGTTCGATTGCATGCCGGCACCCAGGGCCGAGGGGCCGACTGCGTTTGTCTCCATCATGGAGGGTTGCAGCAAGTACTGCAGTTTCTGCGTGGTGCCTTATACCCGTGGCGAGGAGGTCAGCCGCCCATTCGATGACCTGATCGCCGAGGTGGCGGGACTGGCAGAACAGGGTGTGCGCGAGGTGACCCTGCTGGGTCAGAACGTGAATGCCTATCGCGGCGTGATGCATGACGGCGAGATTGCCGATCTTGCCCTGCTGATCACTTTTATTGCGGCCATCGACGGTATTGACCGGATTCGCTATACCACCTCACACCCGCTGGAGATGAGCGACAGCCTGATCAACGTTTACGCCGAGGTGCCGGAACTGGTCGGGCACCTGCACTTGCCGGTGCAGTCCGGGTCGGATCGCATTCTTGCCGGGATGAAACGCAATCACACTGCGCTGGAATACCGATCCATCATTCGCCGTCTGCGTGAGGCGCGTCCGGGCATCAGCATTTCGTCGGATTTCATTATCGGTTTCCCTGGCGAGTCCGATGACGACTTTGAACAGACCATGGAGCTGATCGAGGCCATCGACTTTGACCATTCATTCAGTTTCATCTATAGCCGGCGCCCCGGCACCCCGGCGGCCGAATTGCCGGATGATGTGCCACTCGCGGTGAAGAAGCAGCGTCTTGCCCGGTTGCAGCAGCGTATCACCAGGATGGCTGCTGACATCAGTGCGGCCATGGTCGGCAGCGTGCAGCGGGTGCTGGTGGAGAAGCCGTCACGCAAGGATGCTGCGCAGTTGAGTGGTCGCACGGGAAACAATCGCGTGGTCAATTTTGACGCCGATCCCCGATTGATCGGACAGTTTGTTGATGTGCTGATCACCGAGGCGCTGCCGAATTCATTGCGTGGCGAGGTGGCCGTTATGGCGTCAGAGCCAGTTGCGCTGTCCATGGCGCAGCAGAGGGTCTCTTGAACGCACAAGTGCATTCTGTCGATTTCGTCCTGGAACCTGACGACAATGAACGCCTGGCCGAACTGTGCGGGCAGTTTGATGTACACCTGCATCAGCTGGAACAACGGCTCGGGGTCGAAATCAATAGTCGCGGCAACCGCTTTCGTATCATTGGCGACAGTGACGCGGTTGAGCGCGCGCAGGGAATTCTTGAAGGCCTCTACCGGGAAGCCGCCAGCGCCGAACTGACACCGGAAAAGATTCATCTCAGCCTGCATGGGTCAGATGGAGCGGAGCCGGGTGATACAACCCCGGATGATGGCGCTGGAATTGCAATCAAAACGCCGGGTGGCATCATTACGCCGCGTGGCCGTAACCAGAAACATTACCTGCGCAGTATCCTGCAGCATGACCTCAATTTCGGGATAGGCCCGGCTGGTACCGGCAAGACCTTCCTCGCAGTGGCCTGCGCGGTACAGGCACTGGAACAGGAGAAGGTCAGCCGGCTGGTGCTGGTACGCCCGGCGGTCGAGGCTGGCGAGCGGCTCGGTTTCCTGCCAGGTGACATGACCCAGAAGGTGGACCCCTATCTGCGCCCACTGTATGACGCGCTGTATGAAATGCTTGGTATCGACAAGGTTGCCAGGCTTATCGAACGCAATGTTATCGAGGTCGCGCCGCTGGCGTTCATGCGTGGGCGCAGTCTCAATGATGCCTTCATTATTCTCGATGAAGGGCAGAACACAACGGTCGAACAGATGAAGATGTTTCTGACACGCATCGGCTTTGGTTCAACCACCGTGGTCACCGGTGACATTACCCAGATCGACCTGCCCAAGCACACTGAGTCCGGGCTGCGCCAGGTAATCGATGTGCTGAAGGACAGCAAGGGTATCAGCTTCAGTTTCTTTTCATCGCGGGACGTGGTGCGTCATCCACTGGTGCAACGCATCATAAATGCCTACGATAAGCATGATCGTTCGGACCGGGATGCTTCCTGATGCCGGGCATGAAATCACAAGGCGGGCAGGGCGTGACGGTGCAGTACGCGGTAGCAGCGGAAGGCGTGCCTGATGAGCAGGACATTCGCGCGTGGGCCGGGCTCGCGTTACAGGAGGCGGATGAGCATCGCGAGGTCGTGGTGCGCATTGTTGACGAGGCCGAAATCACTGCCCTCAACCGGCAGTACCGCGGCAAGGATGGTCCGACCAATGTGCTGTCATTTCCCTGCGAGGGTTTCCCCGGCGTTGCGACGGAGCTGCTCGGTGACGTGGTGATTTGTGCGCCGGTAGTTGCTGGCGAGGCGGTGACACAGGACAAGTCGCTGCAGTCGCACTGGGCGCACCTGGTTATGCACGGTGTGCTGCACTTGCTGGGTTATGACCACCACACCGATGCCGGGGCGCAACACATGGAGTCACGTGAAATCGAGCTGCTTGCCGAGCTTGGTTATCCCGATCCCTACTAGACGTGTGCCCGATCAGTGATAAAAAGATACCCGGCGACGCTGGTATTACGCGGCCGATTCCCGATATAGTGTCAGAGGGTGCCGACGAGGGCGCCGCCACCAGCTGACAGTTATTTTATAAATAAACTGTAACTATCTAAAATTAATGAATAAAGACCGACCTCCCGGCGGCCCCGCGGCACACTCCTGGAAGACCAGGCTGAAACAGTTGCTGTTACGGGAGCCATCCAATAGCGAGCAACTGATTGACCTGCTTCGCGCCGTTCAGCGCCGTAACCTGTTTGATGTCGATGCGCTCGCCATGCTGGAGGGCGTGCTGCAGGTCGATGATATGCAGGTGCGTGACATCATGATCCCGCGTTCGCAGGTTGTATTTCTGGAGCGTGATGCAAGCGAGGACGTGCTGCTGCGAACCATCGTCGAATCCGGGCATTCCCGTTTTCCAGTGATCGGAGAAAGCCGTGACGAGGTGGATGGTGTGCTGCTGGCGAAAGACATGCTGTTGTATGCCTTTGAACGAACTGACCGGCATGTCAACATACGCGAGGTATTACGCCCGGCCATCTTTGTGCCGGAGAGCAAGCGCCTTAACGTGTTGCTGAAAGAATTCCGTTCCAGCCGCAATCACATGGCCATCGTGGTGGATGAGTACGGCGGGGTTGCCGGCATGGTGACTATCGAGGATGTGCTGGAGCAGATTGTCGGCGAAATAGAGGACGAGCATGACGTCGAGGAAGATTATACCATCCGCCGTCACAGCGAGGCGCACTACACCATCAAGGCGCTGATACCGATCGAAGACTTCAATGAATATTTTGACAAGGAATTTTCCGACGACGAATTCGACACCATCGGTGGGTTGGTCGTGCACCATATTGGGCACTTGCCCAAGCGCGGTGAGCGTGTAGTTATCGGCAACCTGCTGTTCAAGGTGCTGCGTGCGGATAACCGCCGTGTACACATGCTGCAGCTGACCGTGTTACCAAGACCGGTCGAACAACCGCAAGATACACTGCAACAGCAATCGTGAGCGCTGTGCGGCAGGCACCCGGCGGCTTGCGGCCGAGCATCCCTGCCATCGCAATAAAACTCCTGTTTGTTGCTGCCGGTGCAACGGCTGTACTCGCGTTCGCCCCGTTCGGCTGGTATCCGCTAGCCGTGCTGGCCCTTGCCATCCTTTTCAACCAGTGGTTGTCAGACTCGCCGCGCCAGGCGTTCTGGCACGGTGGGTTGTTTGGCCTTGGTTTTTTCGGTGCCGGTGTTTCCTGGGTCTACGTCAGCGTGCATAGCTACGGCCACGTGGTGCTACCGGTGGCGGCCATGATCGCCGCGCTGTTCATCCTGGTACTGGCAGTGTTTCCCGCAGGGCTGGGTTACCTGGCGCGGCGTCTTTTCCCGGTTCCGGTGTTGCAGTCGCTGTTGCTGGTGTTTCCGGCCGGCTGGCTGCTCGCAGAGTGGCTGCGTGGCTTGCTCTTTACCGGGTTTCCCTGGCTGGATATCGGTGCCAGCCAGATCGACAGTCCGCTGGCCGGTTACCTGCCACTGCTGGGCGAGTTCGGCGTCAGCTGGCTGGTTGCCGTGTCGGCCGGCGCGCTGTTATGCCTGTTGCGGGACCGTCGCCGGGTAACCGTGCTGGTGCTGCCGGTGTTGATATGGGGCAGCGGTGTCTGGCTGGACCGGCAAGAGTGGACCAGCCCGCGCGGTGAGGCGATTGTCATCAGCCTGGTGCAGGGCAACGTGGCGCAGGATGACAAGTGGTTGCCGGAGAACATGCAGGCCACGCTGGTGCGCTATGCCGAGATGACCTTCGATGGCACGCACAGTGATGTGTATGTCTGGCCGGAAACTGCGATCCCCGCGTTTTATGACCAGGTGGATGAATCCTATATTCCCTACCTGCAGGAGCAGCTGGAGGAACAGGGTGCGGCACTGCTGACCGGTGTCCCGGTACTGGAACGTGACAGCTGGCAGTACTACAACGGGATCGTGGCGCTCGGCCAGGCCCCGGCGTTTTACTACAAGCAGCATTTGGTGGCATTTGGCGAGTATCTGCCGTTGCGCTGGTTGATTGGCAATACGCTGGATGCGCTGGCCGTGCCAAATGCGGATTTCACCCCGGGTCCTTCCGGGCAGCCGTTGCTGCAGGTGGCCGGCTACCCGGTCGGCACTTCCATTTGTTTCGAGATTGCGTTCGGGCAGCTGATTGCCGCCGTCGTGCCGGAGGCCGCCATGCTGGTGAATGTCAGTAACGACGGCTGGTTCGGTGATTCACTCGCCCCGCACCAGCATCTGGATATTGCGCGGGTACGCGCGAAAGAAACCGGGCGGCCGCTGCTGCGCGCCACCAACACCGGTATCTCGGCCATTATTGATCACCGCGGGGCAATCCTTGCCCGCAGCGCGCAGTTCGAGCAGGTCGTGGTGCGTGGCGAGGTGGTGCCGATGCAGGGAGCAACGCCGTTCGTGCGCTTCGGCAACTGGCCGATGCTGGTGATTGCAGTTTTGAGTTTGCTGGCGGCCTTTTCCCGCCGGTCGCGGGCAGGGGAGTAAATAAAACCGATCTCGCGCAAAGCCGCAAAGGCGCAAAGAAAGTCCTCCCGGATTATTTGCGGCGTATCTATTATTGCAGGAGTGTTTCCCGCCTGCGCGAGGGCAGGCTTCGCAGGCGCGACCCTGATTCAACGAATATCTCGAGCACGACTGCAGTGATGCATGAGGTAGAGCAAGCTTCCACATCTTGCTTGCGCCTCTCACCTGCGATGGGCAGGGATCTACGAGTGTCAGGAGAGGCAGGAAGCCCAGGTGACCATCCCTGCAGGTGACGCAGGGAGCAGTTACCGAGAGGCGCAAGGAAAAACACCACGTCGTTCCCGCGGAGGCGGGAACCCAGCCATGAAAAATGCTTCAGGAGCATCTCGCTGCACGGGGGCAGGTTTCGCAAATGCGTTTTTTTCTAAGAAGAAGATCTCGGGCGCGGTCTGCTTCTATCGGTAAACAGAAAGCAATATGGGTCAAGCGGACATATAAATCGGCTAATGCCCGATGGACGCCCCGGCACGGACATGGGGCTGTACTAGTGCAGCCGTTCTTGCAGCAACGTGATCAGCCCGGCCATGGCAGTCGCATCGCTTCCAGTGACAAGAATCTCTGCGTCTGTCGCGGATGTATCCAGTGGCTGATAGTGACGCAACTGGTTTTCCAACACCTCTATGCCGGCCTCGGAGGCGTCCTGCCGGTCGCGCTGGCGTGCCGTAATGCGCTGGCGCAGTTCGGAATCCGGTGCCTGACAGTCGATAATGAAACAGCGCGCGGCACGGGCATGCGCCAATTCGATGAACGGGGTGCGCTGCACCTGCTGCAGAAAGGCCGCATCGACAATGACGCAGTGACCGGCATCCAGTACCGTGCCTGCCAGCATGGCCAGATGCCGGTAGGTGCGTGCATCGGCGGTGCGGTCATAGATACCCTGATCAATACCCGCGCCGGTACGCGCATCGCCCGGCAGGCCATGCAGGCGCTTGCGCTCGACATCGGAACGTATGCGAATGGCTGGCAGGTTCTCCAGCAGGAACTGGCTGATGGTGGTCTTGCCGGAACCCGACAGGCCGTGCATCAACAGCAGCGCTGGTGGCTGGTCTTGCGTGTAGCGGCCGGCCAACTCGAGATAGGCGTGATAATCCTGCAGGATTGCCGCGCGCGCTGTGGTATCGACATCCGGCTGGTACGCGCGCAGGCAATCGACCTTGGCACGCACCATGGCACGGTACACCAGGTAATAGCGCAACAGCGACAGGCCGGCATAGTCCCCGCTGCGCTCCAGCCATGCATTCAGAAACCGGCTTGCCAGGCCAGATCGCCCGCGGTGGTCGAGGTCCATGACCATGAAGGCCACCTCGCTGATGATGTCGATCCAGCGCAGCTTGTCATTGAACTCGATGCAATCGAACGCGACCGGTACGCCGTCCACCAGGGCGATGTTACGCAGGTGCAGGTCACCATGGCATTCACGGATAAAGCCGCCGTCCTTGCGCGCCTGCAACACGGGTTGCAGCCCTGAATATGCCTGATGCGCCCAGTCCTGCAATGGCAACACCCGACTGCGTTCTTGCGGTCCCCGCATGCACTCCAGCACCTGGCAGAAATTCTCGTCGACCGGCGCCTGCACGGTCGCGGGCAGGCCGTACGTCGATTCCGGTCCGGCCACCGTCACGGTGGCGTGAAACTCCGCGATGTGCAGCGCCAGCGCATCAATATGTGCAGGGGTCAACCGGTCTCCGTCGAGCATTCGATCGAATTGTGACGCCTGCTCGAATTCACGCATGCGCACTGCGTACTCGATGATCTCACCGTCAGCACCGAGGTGCGGCCCCACAGTGACCGGTACGACTTCGAGATACAGTTCCGGAGCCAGCCGGCGATTGAGCCGCAATTCCTCGGCGCAGAAATGCTTGCGTTTTTCCAGCGTGGAAAAATCCAGGAATCCGAAATTCACCGGCTTCTTGAACTTGTAGGCATACGTCCCGGTGAGCAGAATGATCGAGATGTGTGTCTCGATCACCGCAAAGCGTGTCACCGGGTGCGGAAACAGTGCAGGCTGCTGCAGGGACTTGACAAGATTATGCAGGGTATCGGTCATGCAGCCATCCGTGCGTCAGGCGTCAGCGGAAATCATAAACCTGGATCCGGGCAACCAGCGGCTTCAGGGTTTTCTCCACCAGCGTTACATGGTTCGGGTGTACCAGGTAATTATCCAGCGCGGCCTGGTTGGCAAAACTGACAACCAGTGCCACGTCGAAACTGCTGTCGACGATGGCGCGTTCGCTTTTCAGCACGCTGCCACTTTTCAGTGACAGCACGCCGGGGATGGTGGTCAGCACCTGGCTTTCCTCGATGATGTGTGCCTGTTGTTGCGCGTTGCCCGGGTCCTGCAGCCAGACAATGACCACATGCTCTACCGGGCCATCCCCGTCCCTTGCCTGCGCAGTGCAGTGAATACAGGCCAGCAGTGCCGGCAACAGCAGTGAACGGACCAGCTGCCATCCCGATCTGCTCACTTGCATTAACGCCGCTTCTGCTGGCGATGATAGACGGTGTGTCCGCAGTTCGGGCAGTCCGGAATATGCCCGGTGGCATGGAAGCTCAGTGCAGCCTCGCACTTGTCGCAGATCAGCGTGCCGGGCCCGGAGATTTCACCGCTGTTCCAGGCAGGGCCTTCCTGCAGGTCCTGTTCGAATTGCAGCATGTCCAGCCGGGTGCGGTCCGCAACCAACGCCAACACCTCAAGCAGGCGGTCCTCGAGCTGGTGAGCATCGAAGCGCAGCCAGTCGCCCAGTTCATGACCGGTCTCGGCCAGGTGTTTGCCGGCGTCCTGCAGATCGCGCTGCAGGTAGTCCGCGATCTTTTCGGCCTCATCGTGGGTCAGTTCCCCCAGTTCGACAGCGGTATCGCGTGCCTTGTGAATGACGCGTTGCAGGACCGGCAGGGTGCCTTCCTCCGCCTCCTCGATGGCGGTCTTGACCCGCGTCATCATGTCATCGTAGGCATTCAGCCATTTTTCGCGCGTGGATTTATCGTCTGTCATGGTGGCTTCCCGAGTTGTTTCCCTGGCCCAAGTGTGGCTCAAACCGGGTGCAAGGTGAAGGAAAAACGTTATGCCGTGTTGTGGGAGGTGTCATGGCTAAGGTATTCTTCCGCCTTTCATTTCTATCGACCGAGCCCAATGGAAGCAAGTTACCAACCTGAGCGTATCGAGGCCGAGGTCCGCCAGTACTGGGACGACCATGGCACGTTCCGTGCGATCGAGGACCCGGCGCGGGAAAAATACTACTGCCTGTCCATGTTCCCGTACCCGAGCGGGCGCCTGCACATGGGGCACGTGCGCAACTACACCATCGGTGACGTGATCAGCCGCTATCAGCGCATGCAGGGCAAGAATGTCCTGCAACCGATGGGGTGGGACGCATTCGGTCTGCCAGCGGAAAATGCCGCCATCCAGAACAAGGTGCCGCCGGCAAAGTGGACCTACGAAAACATCGACTACATGCGCAAGCAGCTCAAGCTGCTCGGCTTTGGTTATGACTGGGAGCGCGAGGTGGCCACCTGTCACCCGGATTACTACCGCTGGGAGCAGTGGTTCTTTACACGCCTGTTTAAAAAGGGGTTGGTCTACAAGAAGACTGCGGTGGTGAACTGGGATCCGGTCGACCAGACCGTGCTGGCCAACGAGCAGGTGATCGAGGGGCGTGGCTGGCGATCCGGTGCGCTGGTGGAGCGGCGTGAGATCCCGCAGTGGTTCATGAAAATCACCCTGTACGCGGACGAACTGCTGGCGGATCTGGAACAACTCGACGGTTGGCCGGGACAGGTGGTCACCATGCAGCGCAACTGGATTGGCCGTTCCGAGGGGGTGGAGATGCAGTTTGGCATCAGTGCCCGCCCGGAAACGCTGCTGATTTATACCACGCGTCCCGATACGCTGATGGGTGTGAGCTACGTGGCGGTGGCACCGGAACACCCGCTGGCCGTCGCGGCGGCAGCCGGAAACCCGGTGTTGCAGGCCTTCATTGACGAATGCCGCAATACCCGTGTGGCCGAGGCCGACATGGCGACGCTGGAAAAGAAGGGCGTTGATACCGGGCTGAAGGCAATACACCCGGTGAGTGGCGAGGAAGTTCCGGTCTGGGCGGCGAACTTCGTGCTGATGGAATACGGCCATGGAGCGGTAATGGCAGTACCGGCACATGACCAGCGCGATTACGAATTCGCACAACAGAACGGTCTGCCGATCCGGCAGGTGGTCTTTCCTGCCACGGATGCACAGGCGGCCGATCTATCGCAGGCGGCATTTACCGAAAAAGGTATGTTGCAGGATTCCGGTGAATTCAGCGGGCTGAGCTCGGAGCAGGCGTTTGACGCGATCGCCGACTGGCTGGTTGCGAAGGGCAAGGGCTCGCGCCAGGTAAACTACCGGCTGCGTGACTGGGGCGTGTCACGCCAGCGTTACTGGGGTTGCCCGATCCCGATTATCAATTGTGAACAGTGCGGCGCCCAGCCGGTGCCCGAGAACGACCTGCCGGTCGTGCTGCCCACCGATGTTACGGTCGACGCCACCGGTTCGCCATTGAAAAAGATGCGGGACTTTATCGAGACCCGCTGTCCGGCCTGCGGCGGGCCGGCCGAGCGCGAGACAGACACTTTCGACACCTTCTTTGAGTCGTCCTGGTACTACGCGCGTTATGCCTGCGCCGACCAGGACCATGCCATGCTGGATGAGCGTGTCAATTACTGGTTACCGGTCGACCAGTATATCGGTGGTATCGAGCATGCCGTGCTGCACCTGCTCTATGCGCGTTTCTTCAACAAACTGATGCGCGACGAGGGTCTGCTCAGGTCGGACGAGCCGTTCACCTGCCTGCTGACACAGGGTATGGTGCTGAAGGACGGTTCCAAGATGTCCAAGTCGAAAGGCAACACGGTGGACCCGCAGGGGCTGATCGATCGCTATGGCGCCGATACTGTACGCCTGTTCACCATGTTTGCCGCGCCGCCGGACCAGTCGCTTGAGTGGGTGGACTCCGGCGTGGAAGGTGCTTCGCGTTTCCTGAAGCGGCTCTGGAAACTGGTGCATGAACACGTATCCGGTGGAACGGTCGAGGCACTTGATGTTGCCGGTCTCGATGATGTGCAGAAGGCGCTGCGCAACCGTGTGCACAGCACGCTTGCCAAGGTCGGCGACGATATTGGCCGCCGCTATACCTTTAATACGGCAATCGCTGCCAATATGGAACTGATGAACGAACTGGTGCGCCTTGACGATTGCTCGGCGCAGGGTCGGGCGCTGCTGCAGGAGGCGCTGGAGTTTGTGGTGCTGATGCTGTCACCGATCGTACCGCACATCACCCATGTGCTGTGGCGGGCGCTGGGTCATGACGACGCCGTGGTTGATTGTCGCTGGCCGATCGTTGACGAACAGGCGCTGGTGCGGGACATGCTGACACTGGTGGTGCAGGTCAAGGGCAAGGTGCGTGGCAAGATCAGCGTGCCGGCCGACGCCGACCAGCAGACCATCGAGCAGGCCGCACTGGTCGATGAAAACGTAGCGCGGCACGTCGGCGACCTGCCGGTACGAAGAATCATTATCGTGCCTGGCAAGCTGGTCAATATTGTGATCTAGTGTCTACAGTGACTGCACATAAATCATTGCCGATTTGTCTGCTGCTGGCCTGCATGCTGTTCGTGCTGGCCGGTTGCGGTTTCCAGTTGCGTGGCAGTGCCGCTCTTCCGGCGGAGATGTCGGTCACCTATATCAAGGACATCCGGCCGTTCGGCACGCTGGTGGATGATTTTGCCGCCGCGCTGCGCTTGCGCAACATTACGATTACAGACCGCGAAAGCATCGCCACGGCGGTGCTGCACATCACTGACAACAGTACCGAAAAATCCGTGGTCTCGGTAGATACCGCGGGTAACGTGCTGGAATACGAAATTCGCCAGACGATCCGTTTTTCAGTGCTGACATCTGCGCAGCAGGTGGTGGTGTCCGATCAGTCAGTGTCACTGAGCCGCGATTACATCTTCAGCAGCACCGATGTGCTTGGCAAGGCGCGCGAGGAGCAGGTGGTGGGTGCCACGCTGCAGGAGAGCCTGGTCAATCTTGCCATGTTCCGGATTGCGGCCGCGGCACGCTGATCCGCCGGCGTTCATGCAACTCAAGCCCGAACAACTCGATGTCCACCTGAAGAAGAACCTGGCGCCGCTGTATTTCATCAGCGGTGACGAACCGTTGCGCGTGCTGGAGGCGGCCGATGCAGTACGGGGCGCCGCGCGCGGCCATGGCTTTGACGAACGCGAGGTGCTTACCGTGCAGGCCGGTTTTGACTGGGGCAGCCTGCTGGCCGAGGCAGGCAACCTGTCACTGTTTGCGCAACGCCGCATCATTGACCTGCGCCTGCCGACAGGCAAGCCTGGCAAGGAGGGTGCAGAGGCACTGCGTGCATTTGCCGAGCACCCGCCGGAAGATACCCTGCTGCTGATTACTGCCGGCAAGCTGGATACCTCTGCGCGCAAGAGCAAGTGGGTGCAGGCGCTGGACCGTGCCGGCGTGGTGACCTATGTGTGGCCGCTCAATGCCCGGGAAATCGGTAGCTGGGTACAGGCACGCATGCGCAAGTGTGGACTGCAGCCGACCCCGGACGCGGTGCGCATGCTGTCTGAACGGGTGGAAGGCAACCTGCTGGCCTGCGTGCAGGAGATCGACAAGTTATTCCTGTTGCAGGGGGCGGGCCCGGTTGGTGCCGGGGATATCACCGCGCTGGTCGCGGACCATGCACGTTACGATGTCTTTACCCTGGTCGACAGCGCACTGGCCGGACAAGCCTCTCGCAGTGTGCGTATCCTCAACGGCCTGCAGGCCGAGGGTGTTGCGCCGCCGGTCGTGTTGTGGGCGCTGGCACGTGAAATACGCCAGCTCACGGCCATGGCCGGGGAGCTGGAAAAAGGGCAGGATATCTCCGCTGTACTGGGCCGCCACCGGGTCTGGGCGAACCGCAAGGCGCAGGTTGGCGCGGCCCTGAAACGCCTGCCGCAGGCCAGTTGCAAGCGCCTGCTGCGGCAATGCGCCAGCCTCGACCGGCTTTGCAAGGGGCAGGCTGCGGGCAACGCCTGGGATGAACTGTTACAATTGACCCTTCAAATGGCAGGCAATCCAGCCCTGTCACAGGCCGCACGGACGGAGCCGGTTTACTGAGTAGACAGCAATGAGTGTAAAGGCAGATTCGGTCAATTTTGATGTGGCGGAATACATGCAGGCCGTCGGCGTGCGTGCGCGCAGCGCGGCGCGTGCCATGAGCCGTGTCGACAGCGGGATGAAAGATGTCGCACTGACGGCGATTGCCGGTGCCATCGAGTCTGCGGCCGATGTGCTGAAGGCCGCTAACGCGAAAGACCTGGAAGCCGGCCGCCAGCACGGCCTGGATGCCGCGCTGCTGGACCGCCTGGAACTCAATGACGCACGCATCGCGGCCATGGCCGAGGGCCTGCGCGAGGTAGCCCTGTTGCCGGACCCGGTCGGCAGTATCTCCGACATGAATTACCGGCCCTCCGGTATCCAGGTCGGGCGCATGCGCGTGCCGCTGGGCGTCATCGGCATCATCTATGAATCCCGCCCCAATGTGACGGCGGACGCCGCCGGCCTGTGCCTGAAATCCGGTAATGCCGCGATCCTGCGCGGCGGGTCGGAGGCCCTGCATTCCAACCAGGCGATAGCCCGCTGTATCCACCAGGGACTGGCCGCGGCAGGCCTGCCGGACGATGCAGTGCAGGTCGTCGAAACCACCGACCGCGCGGCGGTTGGCGAGCTGATCCGCATGCAGGATTACGTGGACGTGATTGTCCCGCGCGGTGGCAAGGGCCTGATCGAACGTATCAGTGCAGAGGCGAAGGTGCCGGTGATCAAGCACCTGCATGGCGTGTGTCATACCTACATCGATGACCAGGCCGACATTGACAAGGCCGTCAGGGTGGCAATCAATGCCAAGACCCAGCGCTACGGCACCTGCAATACCATGGAAACCCTGCTGGTCGCGAAAGATATCGCGGCACGGGTGTTGCCGCCGCTGGCGGAGCAGTACCGGGAAGCAGGCGTGGAGATGCGCGGTTGCGAACAGACCCGCGCCATCCTGGCCGACATCAACGCGGCGACCGATGCCGACTGGGACGAGGAGTACCTGGCGCCGATCCTGGCAATTCGCGTCGTCGATGACATGGATGCCGCAATCGATCACATTGCCGTACACGGCTCCGATCACACCGACGTGATCGTTACCGAGTCAATCACACGGGCGCGGCGTTTCCTGCGCGAGGTCGACTCCAGTTCCGTGATGGTGAATGCCTCCAGCCGTTTTGCCGACGGTTTCGAATACGGGCTGGGTGCGGAAATCGGCATCAGCACCGACAAGCTGCACGTACGTGGCCCGGTCGGACTGGAAGGGCTGACGACATTAAAGTACATCGTCCTTGGCGATGGTCATGTGCGCAGCTAACATCAGTGCGCTGCATTTACTCCATGACCTCCGTGGCAAACAGCAAAACAACGTTTGCTGATTCATGATCGGTATTCTCGGCGGTACCTTCGACCCGGTTCACCTTGGCCACCTGCGTACGGCGCTGGAAGTCAGAGCGGCGCTGGAACTCGATGAAGTGCGCCTGATTCCCTGTCGCCTGCCGCCACACCGGCCAGCGCCGCTGGCATCGTCACAGCAGCGCACCCGGATGCTGAATGCGGCCATTGATGGACACGCCGGGTTTGTCGTGGACGAGCGCGAATTATTACGCGAGGGTCCTTCCTATATGCTGGATACCCTGGTTTCGCTGCGCAAGGATTTTGCCAACCAGGGAATCTGCCTGATAGTCGGGATGGATGCGTTCCGCGGGCTGGCCAGCTGGCACCGCTGGCGTGAACTGCTGAACTATTGCCACATGATCGTGATGACGCGACCGGATGCGGAGATTCCTGAATCCGGCGAGCTGGGTGATTTCATCCGGCTGCACCGCGTACACGACAGCCGCATGCTGCATGAACAGGCCACGGGTCTGTTGCTGTTTCAACAGGTCAGTCGGCTGGAAATATCCGGAACACATATCCGCAAACTGCTGGCCGGCGGCGGGGATGCCAGTTTCCTGGTGCCGGACAGTGTGCTGGCGATTATCAACGAGCAGGATTTATACAACACAGGCAGGGTGAATGAGTAGTAAAACAGACAGTCATAAAGACATGAGCGCGGATGAACACGTGGATCGTTTGCTGGTGACGACGCTTGCCGCACTGGAGGACATGAAGGCCGTTGATGTCCGGGTGATCGATGTGCGCGGGAAGACCTCGATCACTGACATCATGGTCATCGCGAGTGGCACCTCCACGCGCCATGTCAAGGCAATTGCCGACAGTGTCGAACTGGAGGCGAAGCAGATCGGCGTGCAGGCGCTGGGTGTCGAGGGCGAGAAGGGGTCGGAGTGGATACTGATCGACCTGGCCGATGTGGTGGTGCATGTCATGATGCCCGAGGTCCGTAAATTCTACGCGTTGGAGAAATTGTGGTCGGTTGGCGGACAGGCCGGGGCTGCCACGGGACAGGATAGCTGAACCGCACGGGTCGCATGCGCATACACCTGATTGCCGTTGGTACGCGGATGCCGGCCTGGGTTACCGAGGGTTACCAGGACTACGCGAAACGTCTGCCGCGCGAGTGTGCGCTACGGCTGGTCGAGATCCCGCTCGGGCAGCGCGGCAAGACCCGCACAGCCGCGCAGTCGCGTAGCGAAGAAGGCCGCCAGATGCTGGCGGCACTCCCCAGGGACTGCCTGGTCGTTGCACTTGATGTGCAGGGGCAGGCCTGGAGTACGGAGACGCTGGCGGATAACCTGCAACAATGGCTGGGTTCCGGTCGTGACGTGGCGTTACTGGTGGGCGGCCCCGATGGTCTGTCGCAGGATTGCCTGGAGCGCGCGGAGCGCCGCTGGTCGCTGTCGGCACTGACCTATCCGCATGCACTGGTACGCGTGGTCGTTGCCGAGCAGCTGTACCGGGCCTGGACGCTCTCGACCGGACATCCCTATCACCGTTCGTGATAGGGTTACTGTTCTTCCAGCCACATTCTCCGCCTGACCATGACATCGACCGCGTCCATTTACCTGGCATCGCAATCCCCCCGGCGCCGGGAACTGCTGCAGCAGATCGGAGTCACCTACACCGTCGTCAATGTTGATGTCAGCGAGCAACCGCACGCAGGCGAGTCCGCGCAGGAATTCGTGGTGCGCGTTGCGCTCGACAAGGCGCGCGCCGGCTGGCAGGCAATCCCCGGCCGGCAGCGCCGCCCGGTGCTGGGTGCCGATACGGTGGTGGTCGCTGGCGACAATATCCTCGGCAAGCCGCGCGACCGGGACGCGGCACTGTCGATGCTGCGCCTGTTGTCCGGCTGTACCCACGAGGTAATTACCGCTGTCGCGCTGGTCGCCGACCGCGAGGCGGTTCGCATCAGTACCAGCAGCGTGACGTTTCGCACGGTAAGCGAAGCGGAGTGTGCAGCATACTGGGAAACCGGTGAGCCGGCGGACAAGGCGGGAGGGTATGCCGTGCAGGGGCTGGCAGCCATGTTTATTACAAGGCTCGATGGCAGCTATTCCGGGGTGATGGGGCTGCCATTGTTCGAGACAGCCGAGCTGTTGAATGAATTCGGGATTGAAATGCTCCAGGAAAGCTCTGATTTAT
>CBEULV010000006.1:0-28180 GCA_965544015.1 uncultured Gammaproteobacteria bacterium
CATGGTCGCACGCGGGTCGAAGTTCTTGTAGATGCGGTGACCGAATCCCATCAGTTTTACATCACTGGACTTGTCCTTGGCTGCATCGATGTATTCCCTTGCTGTCTGCTTGCCGCGGTGTATCGATTCCAGCATCTCGATGACCTTGACGTTGGCACCACCATGCAGCGGTCCCCACAGTGCGGAGACGCCGGCTGCACAGGACGCAAACAGGTTGGCGCGGCTGGAGCCGACCATACGCACTGTAGAGGTGCTGCAATTCTGTTCGTGGTCGGCGTGCAGGATCAACATCAGGTTGAGCGCGCTGCGTACCTCGGGTTCCGGTAGATAGGGGTTGTAGACTTCCGAGAACATCATGTGCATGAAGTTGGTGACATAGGGAAGTTTCGGGTCCGGATAGATATAGGGCAGGCCAAGGGAACGCCGGTAGGTGTAGGCAGCCAGGGTGCGGATCTTGCTGAGCAGTCGCGCGGCGGCTTTCTCGAACTGGTCGTTACTGTCCAGTTCGAACAGGTGCGGATGAAAGCAGGACAGCGTCGAGATCATCGCCGACAGGATGGCCATGGGCGGCGCCGAGCGCGGGAAGCCGGCAAAGTGGTGCTTCATGTCCTCGTCGAGGTTGGCGTTGTCGGTGAGTTCCTTGCTGAAATCTTCATACTCGGTGCGAGTGGGCAGGTGGCCGAAGATCAGCAGCCAGGCCACTTCGACAAAGTTCGGATGTTCTGCAAATGCCTCCAGCGGGATACCACGGTAGCGCAGGATGCCCTTGTCGCCGTCGATGTAGGTGATCTGGCTTTTGCAGCTGGCGGTATTGCCGAATGCCGGGTCGAGTGCCGTGAGTCCGGTTTCACTGCGCAGGCGGGTGATGTCGATGGCGCGCTCGCCTTCGGTGCCGGTGACTATCGGCAGTGTGTATTTTTTTCCATCGACGGTCAGTTCGGCCTGGTCTGACATGGTTGTCTCCGCTGGTCTGATTTGTTTTGCAGGGTGTGGCAGCTTCGCCGATTCTGGCGGCAGGTGGTAGCCCTGTCCAGCATTAAAATGAATGTCGGCTTATGCCGCGCTGCCGACCCAGAAGCTCATGTCCTTGTCGAGGAACTCGTGCCAAGACATGTAATGCGAACCGTCGCAGGAGAAGGTCAGGCTGATCATGCCGTTGAAGATATTGATCGAGGCAGAACGCAGGTACAGTGTTTCATCGGCCGTGCGCAACTGGCGCATGCCGTTCAGGATACTGGCTATCCTGTCATGCGGGATCAGCGCGTCGGCCGGGTAGCTGCGGCGTGGATAGAGCATGCAGATATCCGGGTCGCTGAGTGCCTCGTGGTCGAGAATGCGGTAACGGAACGGGTCGTCCACGAACCACACGGTGGCGCGGCTGCTGGAGAAGTGGATCACGCCCTGGAACATGCCGCGTTCGGTCAGCAACTCTTCCAGGATGGCCATGGCAGGGTCCATGTTGCGGTCCATCAGGCTGTCGACCCGGTATTGCTGGAACACCGTGCCACGAATCGCCGGGTCGCCCTTGATCTGGCGCCAGGCATCCGATTCCTCGTAGTGTGCCGACGTGACCGGCAGGTCACGCAAGTCAAAGTCGACCCCCAGGTAGCCCAGCGTGTTGCCATTGTCCTTGACCACCTGCAGCGCCGTCATGGACGGCCGGCTGGCGCGCATACTGAGGTAGGCGTCGGACAGCAGGAAGCCGCGTGCCGGGACTGCCTCGCGCATGTACGGACGTTGTGAACGGTCGCGGCCGAAGTGCTCCGGCAGCAGGCCGCCGGGACTGATGTTGTCACTGATCTGGATGCCGCCGGTATCCAGGGCATACATAAACATGCCGTAGGGCATGCTTTTGAAGCCGTCGGTCAGTACGATAGCGAGTTCATCGCGTTTGCCCCAGACGCCGGCACACTGTTCCGCCAGCCGCTGCAGCGGGCCGTGCAGTTCCGATTCCAGCGCGGTGCGCTGCCGGTTGATGGCATCTTTCCAGGTGTCTTTCATGTCTACTCAGGTGCGGGTGCCAGGCAATCTTATCAAGTCCTGTGGTGCCCGGGGTTAAATATTTGTTACACATGCAATTCAGCCGGGTCAGGCAAGGGCAGCAGGTTCGATAGCGTCAAAATCACCAACCTGCGGGTTGCTGGCCGACGCATCGCCTTGTGCGGGGGCGATTGTCAGGGTGGTCATCCGGGGGGTGTTTCGAGCAATTGCAGTTCACATTTAAACAGGAATTCCAGCGCCTCGGTGTGGCGTAATGCTTCCTTGATGCTGTTTCCCCAGGTATAGAAACCGTGACTGCTGATCAGGTAGCCAACCGTCGGGTCATGCTTATCCATCCAGGCGTTAATCGTAACGGCCAGGCGATCGACATCCTGATCGTTGGGAAAGTTGGGAATGGTGATGCGGCTCTCATGGGTGGTGATGCCCGGAAGCGCCTTGAGCAGTTCATAGCCTTCCAGTACACATGCATTCACGTTTAGCCGCGATAGCAGTGTTGCGCCCACCGAGTGCGGGTGCAGCACGGCGTTGACCTCGGGGAAACGCCGGTAGACCTGCAGGTGCAGTGCGGTCTCTGCCGGGGGCTGGCCTGATTCCAGTGGTTTCCCCTCGCTGTCGATCAGCATCAGGTGGGATTCGTCCAGTCTGCCCTTGTGGGCGCCGGAGACGGTGATCAGGATGCGGCCGTCACGCAGCCGGGCCGACAAATTGCCACTGGTTGCCGGTACCATGCCGCAGGCATACAGGTCGCGCCCGGCCTCACACAGTTGCGCGGCACGTTGCCGGAATTCCATGTCTTCCCTCTGGTGGTTCCACATGCTTGCAAATACTCCGTATCAGTTCTACTCAGCCGCAACACTTCTTGTATTTCTTGCCGCTGCCACACGGACACGGGTCATTACGACCGACCTTGGGTGTGTCACGGCGTACCTGGCCGGGGCCGACCATTTTGCCGTCAAAGAAATACCAGGTGCTGTCCTTTTTGCGAAACTCGGCACGCTCATGATGGACCAGTTTCTCACCCTGTCGCCGGTACGTGGCCTTGAATTCCACTATGCCGGTATTTTTATTGGCCGGGTCGGTGGCGATGTCGATAATTTCCAGCCTGTCCCATTCCGATTCTTCCGCCCAGCGTGCTGCACCGGCCTCATCATAATCAGCGCGCTGGCCCGGATGCAGCGTCGATGCGAGATATGGCATGATTTGCAGTGCGTAGGCACTGTAACGCGAGCGCATCAGCGCTTCCGGTGTCGGTGCCTTGCTGGCGCCGCTGATATAGGGCTCACAGCACTCGGCGTAGGCCAGGCCGGAGCTACAGGGGCAGTCGGTGATATCGTTCATGCCGGTTCCTTGTTGATGAATGCTAATATAACAAATTTGCTATCTCGTGGTGCAGGAGGATGGGGTGGAGCAGGCCGTACTTTATTATGCGCACGACCCGATGTGCAGTTGGTGCCGGGATTTTCCCCGGTGTTGCACGATCTCACGGCAGGTTTGCCGGAGCACCTTACCTTCAGGCGCCTGCCCGGCGGACTGACTCCGGCATAACAGGAAGGTGTCATGGAGATAGTGCATGAGATGGAGCGACGGCGTTTCGTGTTTTATAGCGAAGGTCAGGAGTCGGTGCTGGAATATCGTTTGCTGGCAGATGACGGCATCGACTTTACCCGCACGTTTGTGCCTGAGCCATTGCGTGGTCAGGGGATTGCGGAGAAGCTGGTGCGCAGCGGGATTGCCTGGGCGCGCGATCGGGGATTCACTATGCAGGCCAGTTGCTGGTATGTAAGGCGCTTCCTGCGCCACAGTCGTTAGCCCGCATATTGCACCAGTCGGACGTTGGTCCCTGCATAAATTATTGTGGTGTAAATTTGAAATAGCCATGTTCTATTACACCGGGAAGATGCGGTGTGTCATGGATTCGAGTCCTGCCCCGGCCCTGGCTGGTCCATGGGTGTTACCCGCAGATTCTCTTCACAGTGGACGGTCAGGGTGCAGTGCAGCGGACTGCCGGACAATTTGCTGCGTCGTCGCCGTGCGCGAGCCGCCTGATTTCTGACAGGGTGTCACGGTAGGTATCATCTTCCGGTGCTAATGATTGTGCACACTGTGCAGCGCGTAACGCCTGCTGCGGACAGGCGGTCTGCAGCAGCGCATATGCCAGGTTGTTCCAGCCCTGTGCCTGGCCGGGTGCAATATCCGTCGCGCGGCTGAAGGCGGTTACGGCAGTCGTGTAGTTGGCGGTGTGGTAGCGGTTGTTTCCGTAGGCAAGCCAGACCAGCGGGTTGTCCGGCCAGTGCTGCACGGCTGCCTGCCAGACGGCCTGCACGGCCATGCCGTTGCCGCCGGATTCCAGCTCATATGCAGCCTGCAGGTAGCGTGTTACCCGTGCGCTGGACGGCATTTCGCCGGGGGGCAGGATTACGAGTGCCCAGTATCCGGCACGTGCCCAGGTCTTTTCAAAGCTGGCCAGTGAGCTGCGCCAGCGGGGCGTGGTGCCGGAGCGCAGCACGAGTTCGGCTGATTCCAGGTCATAGCCAATGACTACTGCGAAATGCCATTTTGGTAACCAGCGCAGGCCGAGATTCTGGAATACCAGCACCGGGTGTCCTGCGGCGATCTCACCAAGCAGGTCGGGCAGCGAGGGCTGCAGCGGATAGGCAAGTCTGCCGTGGCGCCGCGCGGTTGCGCTGATTTCTTCCGGCAGGCTGCCCTGCAATGCCGGGATGTAGACGGCATCGACCAGTGACTCGGGTGTGACGGCAAGCCCCTGTGCGCTGAGTACGGTTGCCAGGGCTGCGGGACCGCACTGGTAACGGGTTTGCGGGAAGAACGGTGTGTCAGCAAGTTCGATGCGTGGCGGAAGTTCGCCGGGGGCTGTCGACAGCAGCGTGTGTGACTGGTGTGCAGTGGTACAGCCGGAGAGCAATGCAAGCAGTGACAGAACACCCGCCGGCAGGCGGGTGTTCAGCAATAGCTGCATGCCGGCATCAGTTGACCGGGTGGATAAACGGAAAGATATCGGTCGCGCCGATGACGTCGGTGATCACGAACACGATAAACACGAGCAGCAGCACGCCCAGCACGTTACCGCCGGCATTCAGTTGTTCGATGCCCCGGTTAATGCGTGCCAGCTCACTATCGGACAGGCTGTTCGTGCGCTCTACTACCCATTCCGGATCGACACCCAGTGCAAGCAGTTGCTGTTGTGCAACTTCCCGGCTCAGCAATTGCTGCAGGCTGTCACGTGTTTGCGCGGATTCCAGCAGGGTATCGGTGCCGACCATGGCGGCCTGTACTGTCATGACCGGTGTCAGGGTCAACAGGATGGACAGCAGCCAGGCAAGCGGACGTTGCAGAGTAGACATGGATAAATCTCCTTGGTTTTTACAGTGGTCAGTATGGTGGTGTTGCATAGTTGTGCAAGGCTGCTGTAATAACACCACTAAACCCTATGATGCAAGTTCCTGTCGATACCGCCGGCAGTTGAGACGCTCGCTCAGCGTTGCAGTTCATCCTCACGGTAATGTGCATCCAGCCAGCAGCGCGGCAGGGCTTCATCGGAAGGGAAGACCAGCTCGGCCTTGGTGAATTTTTCCGGGTCCTGGCGTTCCTCGCCGTGCTGGTAGCGTCCGACCACTTGCTGGCAGAACGGGTCGAACAGGTCGTTGAGTGAGAGTATTTCTACCAGATCGTCTTTACTGCGGTCCTTGAGGAACATGTTTGCCTCCAGTGAGTTCAGGTTTGTTGAATATTTTCAGTATAGTCATTTTCGGCGCTAGTCAATTGATCTGGAGCAGTTTTGCCGATGGTGTTTGAAATTTCCCATGTCAGTAATGATCCGCGCCGCCTGACCCAGACGGTTACACAGATTACCACGTTTCTGGACCTGTACCACGCGGAGCTGGCGCGTATTCTGGGGGTGAAATGCGACGACATCGGGCAGCTCACCTCCGGCAGACGTTGCCTGGAACCGGGTACGATGGCATGGCAGCAGGCCTGTCTGTTCGTGCGACTTTACCAGGCATTGTTTGCGCGGACTGCGGGTGACGGTGTCGCGATGCGGCACTGGTTACGGGTAAGCAGCCGGGGGCTGGGCGAGATACCTCACTTGCTGATCGTTGATGAAGGTCGCCTGGCTGACGTCGTCGCACACCTGGAGCGTATGGAGTAAAGCGGTGGAGCCGTGATCGTCACACGGGTTAAGGTATGATCCGTCCAGGCAGGGCATGCTGTGCATCAGGCAGGCTATTGAACACATAACGGGCCGGGAGGCGGGCGTTGAAAACATACAGGCAGATAATCATCGTGTTGTTGCTGTGCGGACTTTGGGGATGCTCGGCGATTCAACCAAAGCCGGTTGAGGTGCAGGCCGTGCAGGGCAGCCTGCCGGAAGGGCAGGGCTGGTGGTCGGCACGTTTCCGGATTGCCCGGCCGGAGGGCGAGTCGCCACGCTGGCATATCGGCACACTGCTGGCCGGTGAGGTGATTGCGCCGGTATTCGATACCCATTACCGGGATATCATGATCTGGCGTGTGCACCGCCGCGCCGGCAATGACGATCACGGACATGTGTTCAGCTTTATTTTCTACAGCACGCCGGACGGGGCGCAGCGTATCTACAGGGATATTGCCGGCAACCCGGTACTGGCGCGACTGCGTCAGGAGCAAAAGATAAGCTGGGTCGGTTTTGATGATTTGCACACAATCACCAAGCCCGCCATCGAGGATACCAGCGACAGAAACTGGTCGGTGCCGGTACAGAAGACCTGGCCGGCACTGATCATGGGTGCCAGCCGCATGTGGCTGGACCTGGTTGGTGAGCTTGCCGCATCCCATGCCGACGAGACTGACCTGGAACGGCGCTATGAAGTTGTGCAGCAGGAGCTGAATGATATCTGGGCTGGCCAGGGCCAGCACGCGATGCTGCATCACCTGAGTGCGATCTTTGCCTATGAACCGCTGCTGATTAAATACTGAGCCTTGCTGGCTTCGAGACAGTTGTCATGAAGTGGATCGAAAAGATTCCCCTGCTGCTGATTCTGCCGATCGCCGTGTTTCTTGCGCTGGCGCCGTTTCGGCCGGAGCCGCACCTGTGGGAGAAGCTCAATATGCTGTTTGACGGCACCCTGAGCCGGCCGATCGATATTTTCGACCTGTTGCTGCACGGTACGCCGCTTGTCATCCTGGCACTGAAACTCTCCACGTGGGTGCGTAAACCCGGACAGTGAATCAGGGGGCTGACTGCAATAACTGGATCAATAACAACAGGTCCGGCAAGCCAATAACACCATCCGGGGGGGCGGGTACAGATCACCGTGCGTGAACTGCAACGGGATGTGTAAGGATGCCGGGGATGGCCGCGCAAGCCAGCAGATGCAATTTATGGGATAATGCCGGGATTTTATCGGGCCGCGTGTGCGGTGCCGGAACCGGACAACAGGTAGCCAGACAGTGATTACAACCGCCAATCTCACTATACAATTCGGGGCCAAGCCCCTGTTCGAAGATGTCTCCGTCCGTTTCGGGGAAGGCAATCGCTATGGCCTGATCGGCGCCAATGGATGCGGCAAGTCGACGCTGATGAAGATCCTCGGCGGGGACCTGGAGCCCAGTTCGGGCAATGTTTCCGTAGATGTGAATGAGCGTGTCGGCAAACTGCGCCAGGACCAGTTTGCCTTTGAGGAACATACCGTGATCGACACCGTGATCATGGGGCATGCAGAACTGTGGGCGATCAGGCAGGAACGTGATCGCATCTATGCACTTCCGGAGATGAGCGAGGAGGAGGGCATGCGGGTGGCCGAGCTGGAAGTGCAGTTTGCCGAACTCGATGGCTACAGTGCCGAGTCGCGCGCAGGTGAGTTGCTGCTTGGGCTGGATATCCCGCTGGAACAGCATGCCGGGCTCATGTCGGAGGTTGCACCGGGCTGGAAGCTGCGCGTGCTGCTGGCACAGGCGCTGTTTGCCGATCCGGATATCCTGTTGCTGGACGAGCCGACCAACAACCTTGATATCAACACCATCCGCTGGCTGGAAGGCGTGCTCAACGAGCGTAGCAGCACCATGATCATTATCTCGCATGACCGGCACTTCCTGAACAGTGTCTGTACGCACATGGCGGATCTCGATTACGGCGAGCTGCGCATTTATCCCGGCAACTACGACGAGTATATGACTGCCGCCACACAGGCGCGCGAGCGCATGTATACGGATAATGCGCGCAAGAAGGCACAGATCGCCGAACTGCAGGCTTTTGTCAGCCGCTTTTCCGCAAATGCCTCGAAGGCCCGGCAGGCCACCTCGCGGGCACGCCAGATCGACAAGATCAAGCTGGAGGAAATCAAACCGTCCAGCCGCGTGAATCCGTATATCCGTTTCGAACAGGACAAAAAGCTTTACCGGCTGGCGCTGGATGCGGAGGGCCTGAGCAAGGCCTGGGGTGATGATGCCGTTATCAAGGACCTGGATCTCAAGGTCGAGGCCGGTGAACGGGTTGCGATAATCGGCACCAACGGTATCGGTAAAACGACATTGCTGCGCATGCTCGCGGGCGATCTGGACAAGGACAAGGGCCGGCTGAAGTGGTCGGAAAATGCAACTATCGGCTACTTTGCCCAGGATCACGCAGAGGACTTTGCTTCTGAGTTGGGCCTGTTCAACTGGATGAGCCGTTATGGAAAGGCAGGGGACGACGAGCAGGTCATCCGCGGCACGCTGGGTCGCTTGCTGTTCTCGCAGGATGAAATCAACAAGCCGGTCAGCGTGATTTCAGGTGGCGAGCAGGGCCGTATGCTGTTCGGCCGGCTGATGCTGCAAAAGCCCAATGTGCTGCTGATGGACGAGCCGACCAACCACCTCGACATGGAATCCATTGAATCGCTGAACCTGGCGCTGGAAAACTATCCCGGTACGCTGATCTTTGTCAGCCATGATCGTGAGTTTGTTTCTTCGCTGGCTACCCGCATCATCGAAATGAAGCAGGACGGGCTGGTGGACTTCAACGGCAGCTACGAAGAATACCTGCGCAGCCAGGAGCAGGAGCTGAAAAAGGTCGGCTGATCATGAGCAATGTTATGGCCGTGATGCTGAATGGAATCGCACAGCTGGAGTATGACCGCAACAAGCTGTTGCCGGCGCATCAAATGGCTTACCTGGACAAGATGGATGCCAAGATGGACGACGGTATTCTGCTGGGCGCTGAAACCGTCACTAACCCGGACCAGGACCAGCGCACCCGGTTTGCCGCTGCCAACCTGGTGCATGCACTGAAGAGCGATGATGCCGAAATGGCTGCCGCCATGTGTAGTTACCTGGCGATACGCCTGCCGGAGCTGAAACAGGTGCGTATTGAGGATGTCGAGGAACAGGTATCGATCGAGTTTGTGTTTGACGAGGAGTATCGCAGGCAGGTCGTGGTGGACTTCAAGCCAATGCACTGATGGGGCCGGCGAGGTCCCGTAGCGGCGGTTTCCGGCCCGTTTTCCCGCTGGCCAGCCGGTTTGCTGTAGTTCGTTTCTCTTTGTCTCGTATCTTTAATAATCATGTAGATACAATTCATTTCTCCAGTATAATTAAGGAAATGGCCGCTAACCGTGCTGTTTTTAAATGCCAAATTCGCTACTATACCGTCGCTGTCTTTGTCACGCTTCCGGCTACAAAATAATACGGAGGATTTTATGGATTTTGCCCGTGCACTTGGGATGAATAATGCTGCCGAAAGTCCGGAAGCAGAGCGCATCAAGCTGCAACTCTATATCAACCTCAAACTTGCCTCCTCCGGGCAGCCTACTTGCGTGCCACCCGAGTCGGAGCATTTTTTCGGTATATCCCGTGACCTGCTGAGAAGCTACCGGGAAAAGAACCGTCTGCTGTCCGCCTACCAGTGCCCGGTCGACAAGCGCATCCAGGATTTCCTCAATCGCTACCTCGCGGACCTCGGCCTGGCGCATGCGCCGATGTTGCCGACCCAGACGTTGGTGCTGGACCGCCACGGCGTGGCGCGCGAGCTATCCTTGCCGATGGGCAAGGATGAATTTCATTCGGATATCGTTTCCAGCTACCGCGTAGAGCAGGGTGTACTGCATAACCCGGCCAGTGACCGCCGCACCACCAAGGGTTCATTCCATATCGCCGAGGGTGGTCTGCCGGTGCCGGGCGACAAGAAGGTCGTGCCCATGCAGACCTTTGCCTTCATACTCGAGCGGGCCCTCAATCCCCCCGATCAGCTGCTGACCCTTCCGTTTACTTCCGCGTTGCCGGAGCCGGCACGGATGTTTGTATCGCTGTTGTTGCGGCCGACCGTGTGTCCCGAGATTCCGGGCAAGGAAGCGGAAAAAACCATGGAGGTGCGTTTCTTTGCACCGGGCAACCTGGTGAGCAACCTGGATTTCGTGGAAAGTATTTTCGGTAACGGTGGCAATCCGCACCTGGTCGAGACCGATGCGGCGCTGGACGTGCTGCAATGGACCGGCACTACCGGCTGCGTGATTCTTGCCCCGCACCTGGTCGGGCTGACCAAGAAGGAGGCCGGTTTGCCGCACTGGAGCAAGGCCACCGAGCGGCAGAGGCAGGACGAAATGTGCTGGAAGGACGAGGGCGAGCTCTACAATGACGGAGAGGCCTTCAAGCTGACCGCACGCGATGCCTCGGGTGTGATGGTGACCATGCTGGCGGATAACTATTTTGGTTATTGCAAGAAGGAAGTGAAAACCCAGATCAGTTTTTCTGCCAATATTTTCGGCCTGTCCGAGGAAGAGCACGCCGGCGGAGCACTGGCATTCCCGCGCCGTAATCATGGTGAGGAATACGGCGTCGACAGCCGTACCTACAGCACGCCGGGCTATTCCTTTGACGACATGGTGGAACGTTACGGCGACGTGATGGATGTGCAGCCGGAAGGCTACGCCACTGACCGTAATTATCCGCAGATCATCTATGTGCCACAGAAGGTGCGCATGGACCTCAACGCACAGACCATTTCCTGGGAACGGGACGGAGTGACGCAAACCATCCGCCTGCAGCCGGGAAAAATCTACCTGCAGCCAAACGGCTACAAGGTGGAGATGAAAAAGCATCCCGGCGCACCGTCCTGGCGGCTGGTCGGCATGAACCCGGAGGGCACCTTCTGTCACAAGCCGAGTACCGTATCCGGGGGCGGCAAGTCGGAGATTTCCAAGTCTATGAATGACGCGGTTATCTACCGGCCGTTGTTTGTTGATGACCTGCAGAAAGACCTGGACCAGGTGCAGGAAATCTACGATCGTGATTACACTACTCGCTTCAAACCGGGTTGTGAGCATGAGGATCGTGATGCGACCCGCAAGCCGCTGAGCCCGGAGCGCAGCCTGGGGTCGGTCATCAAGCTGCTGACGCCGACTTCCAGCTACACCGACGAATTCAACGACTGGCTGGCCTCTATCTCGCCGCGCATTCTTGCGCTGACCTTCCTGATCAAGCGCTTCTACCGTATCGAGTGGGGCAATAACTGGCGCCATCATCTGTCGGTGGACGAGGTCGATGGTGCGCCGGCCCATGAGCTGAAACTGGACGACCGCAATATCGTTGCCTCATACATGCGTGTCGGTTTTGACAAGGACGGCAAGTGGCGTACATTCAAACTGCGCCAGGACTATATCGCTACCGAGAAGGTGCAGATGGAAGATGACATCTCTGTCTCGGTGGTGGTGCCGGCCAGATGCATCAGCAGCTGCGGCCCGGAAGTCAGTGATGACTACAGCATCAAGCTGGTCAAGAACTGTGAGTACCGCCTGTTCCAGCGTCCTGATGATGCGATTCATCCCGGCTTTGACAAGCAGACCGAACTCGACATGTCGCAGGACGGAAATTTCATCGCCAACTTCGAGCCGATTGGCAGGGGGCAGCTGGCGTCACTGGTCGAGGACGTACACACCTTCTACAAGTTCACCCCGCCGATGCAGGGGCTGCTGCGCAAGGCCTATGAAGGTAACGGCAGTTACGTAGTTTCCTCGGCACACCCGCGCATGGTAGACGGTGAACCGTCCAAAAATCCGCGCTATCTGCAGGTGCGTCCCGACCTGGTCAGGCCGGAGCGCAAGTACCTGGCCGAGATGAGTATCCGCCTGCACCGCAAGCTTGGCCTGGAGAGCGCTATTTGTCACCCGGTCGATGCGGTATTGGCCGGACGCCGTAACAACCCGCCGGAACCGGGCATTCGTTCGCTGGCGGTGTATAACCCGATCCATTACCAGGAACTACCGGAGCTGTTCATGGACTTTATCTGCAGCCTGACCGGCAAGTCACCGTCCACGACGGGGACCGGCTCCGAGGGCGCCCTGACCAAGGGGCCGTTCAATGCCTTGCGTCCGACGGCGGATCTGAACAATGCGCTGGTCTCGTTCATCCTCACCGGCCATGCCGGTTTCTCGAGTTCCGCCGGCTACGTGGGGCCGGATGTGCGCGTTGACCATGACATCAGCCTGCTGATCCCGGAGATCTGGGCGCGCCTGTCACCCGAGGAACGCAGTCCGGAGTATCTGATTGAACACGGTTACCTGGAGGAACTGACAGACTTTACACACAACGGCAAGGTGGTGACTGCCAGCCGCCTTGGCTATCGCATCACGCAACATTTCGTGCATGGCTTCTTTGGCAAGATTTTCGACAACCCCGGTGCCGTGTTTACCGAAGAGATACTCAGGCCGGAAATACAGGGACTGGATGTGTATGTCGATGGCATCAACAACATCGTCGAGGCGCAGCAGCGCGTCGCGCTCCAGTACCTGGAGGATGGCAGCATCGAGGATGCATGCCCGCCGTTACAGGCATTGCTGCTGGTGATGGCGACCGGCAAGTACAACGGTATGGATGCGCATCACCCGGATTTCCGTGCCATGTTTACGCGCACGAGCTTGCTGGAATCGGACTGGTATCAGGAGCGCCTCGAGATCAAGCAGCAGCGCGATATTCGCTTGTGGACACGCCATGCCGCCAGCCTGCAGCAGTTCCTCAATGATGCAAAATATACCGACGAGGCGGAGCGGCTCGGCATTGCCGGTCGACTTGAATGTGCGAGGCAGAAGCTTGTCGACGTCAGCAGCCCGGATTACCTGCAGGGGCTGGTCGGCACGCTGGGCGCAGACCCGCTCGGACCTGCGCGCATGATGAAGGAGCAACGTGTTCTCAACTGGGGCAAGGCTAAACTGTCACCGTCATTAGGCAGGGCCATCAGCAAGGATGCCGATGCCGTCGCGGCCTACCATGTGCCAACCCTGCTGGAGCGATTCACCTCGCGCTTTCGCAGGCCGCGTGCCGATCAGCACTGAAGCTGAATGCACTACAGGTCCAGGTGCCAGCATGGGTGAGGTGATTCGCTTCAGAACGTCGACAGCCACGGAAAAAGCACAGGGTAAAACCCTGTGCAAGCGTGGCTTTCACAAGTGGAAAATCAACAAGACCAACGGCTTCGACAGCAAACAGGGCAAGCTGGTAACCCAATTCCGCTGTAGCCGCTGTGGTGCACTGCGCACCAGCGCACGCTAGGGCGTATCGACAGGTCCTGGATGCTGCGCATCACCGGAAATATAGTCATTCCGGATTCTGAACTGGAACTCAGCGCCATTCGCTCACAGGGGGCGGGTGGCCAGAACGTCAACAAGGTCGCTTCGGCTATCCACCTGCGCTTTCATATCCCGTCATCCTCGTTGCCGGAGACTGTCAAGCAACAGCTCATGCAGCTGAGTGACCGGCGCATCAGCAGTGACGGGGTGCTCGTTATCAAGGCACAGCGTTTCCGCACGCAGGAGAAAAACCGTGCCGACGCGCTATCGCGTCTGCAGTCCCTGGTGCGCAGCGCACTGGTGACCCGGCGCAAGCGTATCCCTACCCGCGCCACGGCCGCTTCAAAGGCGCGCCGCCTGGACAGCAAGACACGGCGTGGTAAACACAAACGGCTGCGCGGCAAGGTGACCGGTGAGGAGTGATGGTTACCGGTAGCTTATATCGACGACAATATAGCTGGCCGGTCCGCCGGGCGCTGTCACCCGGACTTCATCATCGAGAGATTTCTTCATCAGTGCCACTGCCATAGGCGAATCGACGCTGATCCAGCCGCGCGCCGGGTCAAATTCATCCGCCCCGACAATGCGATAGCAGACCCTTGTACCGGCCTCGTCTTCCAGGGTGACGCTGGCTCCGAAAAAGACCTTTCCGGTGTCGGATGGTCTCTCCCTGACTACCTTCAGTTCTGGCAGTCGTTTTTGCAGATAGCGAATGCGCCGGTCAATTTCACGCAGTTCTTTCTTGCGGTAAATGTACTCGGCATTTTCGGACCGGTCGCCTTCGGCCGCCGCTGCTGTAAGGGCCCTGGTTACTATTGCGCGCCGCTTCCATAGCGACTGCAGTTCCTCTGTCAGCGCCTGATGGCCTTGTGGTGTGATGTAGGGCGAGGATTTCGGGGCAGGGGCACGGTAGCGTCCCATTCTGCTGTTTCCTGAAAAAACGCGACTGAAAAAACAACCCCGCGCAAGCGCGGGGTTGCCGGTTGTTGCAGGACAGGGTCCTGCTATTGTCCGGTGACGTTGATTGCCTGCAGTCCTTTTGGTCCCTGCTCGACATCAAAGTTTACTGTTTGTCCTTCGGCCAGGGTCTTGAAGCCGTCACCCTGGATTGCAGAGAAGTGCACGAACACGTCTTCACCGCCATCGCTGGGTGCAATAAAACCAAAGCCCTTGGACTCGTTGAACCATTTAACAGTACCTGTAGCCATTTAACACCTCATTAAAATTTATTAACCAGTTATTCAATTGCAGATTAAAACAGGGAAACAAGCAGGAGTTGCTGCGGGAACGTCCGGGAGTACCTGAGAAATGTGCAATTACGTCTTTATCGAACTATTAACGGCAGGGATGATCCTTGCCCCCCTTTATCGATCACGGCCTGATAATACAACATTTCCCGCCGGTTACACCATCATTTTAGTGCGGTAAAAAATTCCGACATTTTGGGTCGGAAAACTGACACATTGAGGACGTCAAGTCTGGCAAGGCACCGGTTGTTTCCGCATAATGGCACGCTTTCCCAGGGGGCAGATGTTCAATGTGGTTCAGAAATCTTCAGCTTTATCGTCTCGCGCAACCATTTGATCTATCTCCGGAGCAGCTCGATGAGCGGTTGCGCACCGGTGAATTCAGCGGTTGTGGCCGCATGGATATGTTGGCGAGCGGTTGGGCACCACCACTCGGCCGGCACGGGCAGCAACTCGTGCATGCTGCCAGCGGTTACATCATGATTTGCCTGCGCAAGGAGGAGAAGATCATCCCGGCAGGTGTGGTGCGGCAACTGCTGGAAGACAGGGTTGCCGAAATTGCCGAGACAGAACAGCGTGACATCTACCGGCGCGAGAAGCTGCGCTTAAAGGAAACCATTATTGTCGATCTTTTGCCGCGTGCACTCAGTCGCATCAGCAACCTGTTTGCCTATCTCGATGTGCGCAATGGCCTGTTGGTGGTCGATAGCCCGTCATCGGCAAAGGCCGAAGCGCTGGTCAGCCAGTTACGTACCACGCTGGGCCGTTTCCCGGCAGCACCGGTCAGGCCCCGGCTGTCACCGTCAGCCGTGATGACGCGCTGGCTGAGTGGTGACCGTCTGCCACAGGACTTCGTGCTGGGCGAGGAGTGCGAACTGAAGCACCCGGAACCCGACGGTGGCGTGGTCAGCTGCAAACACCAGGACCTGAATAGCGCCGAGGTTTTCAATCACATCAAGAACGGCAAGCGTGTCGTCAGGCTCGCGTTACAGTGGCGCGAGCGCCTGTCCTTTGTCATTCACGAGGACCTGTCCATCAAGCGTCTGCGTTTTGAGGATATCATCAGCGAAGCCGCAGAGGAGAGTGAGGATGATGATCCGGCCACCCGTTTTGATGTGGACTTCTCGCTCATGGCGCTGGAACTCAGCGGATTTTTTCCGGCACTGATGGATGCGCTTGGCGGCGAGGTATTGTCCGGTAGTTCCGGGCCGGATGGTTCACCTCAGCCAGACGCGCAGCAGCGGCCTGCTATTGCCGAGCCGGCCTAGGTGCAAAATGGCTGCCATACACGAACGCCTGCAGGCTGACTGCCTGCGGCTTGGGCGTTTCCCGCTCTGTCACCTGTTGCTGATGCAGGACGCGAATTATCCCTGGTGCATCCTGGTGCCCGACCGCGAGGACATTGGCGAAATCCACCAACTCACGGACAGCGACCAGCAGCAGCTCATGCGGGAGTCGGTGCAATTGTCGCGCGCACTGGTTGCGGCATTCACACCGGACAAGCTCAATGTGGCGGCGTTGGGCAATGTCGTGCCGCAATTGCACGTCCATCACATCGTGCGTTACCGGCATGATGTGGCATGGCCGGACCCGGTCTGGGGCCGGGTGGAGCCCCGGGTCTACCCGGAGGGCCGGCTAGCCGAGGTGCTGGCATTACTGGCTGACAAGCTGCCGGCGGATTTCGACTGGCAGATGGACAGGGCGCCAGATAGATCGATTTAGGCATATAAATACCAGTAGAAACATAAGGATGCAGGAATCCAGTGTTGCACGCAGTCTGACCAAGGTACCATAGCAGGATCAGCGTCGGGTCCGTATACTGGTCTAATTACAATTATTCACTGTGAACAATAATAACTGTTGCAGGATCGCCCGGTGGGGCCTGTGCGAAGAAACCAATCTGAATGTACCCGCATTTGCCAAGGCGTCTGCCCCTGCTGCTGATTTTGATGGCAAGCAGTGCGTTGGCTGATTTCAAGGATGATGTCGGCTACACGCAGCTCGATACCGAACTCGGCGGCGCGGCCCCCGGCGGCAGCGGCGTGCCGGTGATGCAGGCGGAGGCAAATACTTCCTCAACAGCACCCCCGCCCGTCTATCTGCCCGATCCAGCAAACTCCGCATTCGCTGGCAAGCTGATTACCGACCAGTCCAAAGATACTTCCGGGGCTTTTTCCGGACATGCGACCGGTGTCGGGCGTCTCTTCTATGGCACTACTACCTCTATCGCACCACAAATCACTGCCATCGATGCTTTTTATGCCAATGGCTGGCTGGGGTCCGATTTTCTGCGCTATGGCAGCAATAGCAAGCCGAAGGCCTACAGCAGCCGGGTTGCCAATCACAGCTGGGTAGGCAGTGCCGGCACTGGTGACTCGAATATACTCCGGCGACTGGACTGGGTCATCGAGACGGACGAATTCATTCATGCGGTCGGCGTCGGGAACACCCTTGCGAGTGCTGCATATAACGTCATTGCTGTGGGTCGCACGGATGGCGTGCACAGCACCGGCACATCGGCCATCGATGCGGATTATATAGCCGGTCGGGTACGCCCGGAGTTGGTGGCTCCACAATCCAATACGAGTAGCGCAACGCCTGTGGTCGGGGCTGCCGCCGCCGCGCTTGTGCAGACGGGTCGGGACAACCCGGGACTTTCCACCGACCCGCTGACACTCACCACCACCAGCCGGAGTGGTACCACGATTTATAACGCGGAACGTGCCGAGGTGGTGAAGGCGGTATTGATGGCGGGGGCCGACCGCCAGACCAGTAATACCACGGGCGCGGATATTACTGATTACCGTGTGGCGCCTGCCAACCAGACGGCCAATGGCCTGGACAAGCGCTTTGGTGCCGGGCAGGTCAACATCTACAACAGTTATCACATGCTCGATGCAGGGGAGCAGAACAGCGCGGAAGATTATCCGTTCGGCAGCGGGGATATCGGAGTGCAGGGGTTTGACTACGATCCGGAGTTCGGTGGTAGCAATGGGACCAACGGTGTCGCGTCCTATTACTTCTCCATTGATGCCGGTGGCGCACAGCTGTATGCCACGCTGGCCTGGCATATTGATATTGACGGCGGCGGTAATGGCCCGTTTTTCTCTGGCATCGCGACCCTGCACGACCTCGACCTGTTGCTGTACGACGTAACCACATCATCTGTACTGGTGGCCAGTTCGGCCAGCAGTATTGATAACACGGAAACCCTGTGGGAAACCCTGACCGCAGGGGACTACCTGCTGCAGGTCGTACCCAAGGGTTCCATGCAGTGGGACTATGCCCTGGCCTGGCGTATCGAGACCGGGAGCGACACTGACGGCGACGGCGTGGCGGATACGGTTGACAATTGTCCGCAGGATCCGAATACCGACCAACTCGACAATGACATGGACGGGGCAGGTGATGTCTGTGATGCGGACGATGACAATGACGGTACGCCGGACAGTCAGGATGCCTTCCCGTTCGATCCGGCCGAGGATACCGATACCGATGGTGACGGGATTGGCGACCATGCCGACAGCGATGATGACGGTGACGGGTTCAGCGACAGCACGGAACTTGCGCTGGGCTACGATGCGCTGGATGCGCTGGATGCCCCGCAATGGGGGGACGTGAACAATGACGGACAGGTGAATGCCGCGGACGTGTTGCTGGTCTCACGCGAGGCCCTTGGCGCCCCGGTCCTGTCCGCGGCACAGCAGGAGGTCGGCCGGGTGGCGCCACTGGTCAACGGCCAGCCTGCACCACAACCCGGGGTTGCGCTGGCAGCGCCGGATGTGCAGTTGATTACACGCAAGGCGCTGGGAGAGATCAGTTTCTGAGCGGGTGGGCGCCGTACAGCAGCGGTCGGTAATGCACAAAAAAATACCCGTATCTGTCGATACGAGTATTCATGGGTTCAGGGTGTGTTGTTGACAGATACCGGCTGCCAGGCAGCGGGAGGCTGTCGTGTTTTAGTGAGCGAGTATCAGCCGACGCGTTCGGCGTTCAACTGCTGGCCGGTTACCTGCGCCATGATCTCAAAAGAGGACGTCCGGTCGGTATCGTAGGAGACCAGCATCAGGTGCGGTCGTCTTTCGTTGAAGTGTGCATTAAGCACGCCCTTGTTACCCGTGATGGCACGTTCAACATTGCGCCGGCTGTCAGTTCCCAGTGTGTTATCAATGTGCATTACCATGTCTGTTACATGCATGACTTGACTCCTCCATAACCTGTTTGAATATCTGTCTTCACGTAAACGTCTGCTGGTTTCCCTGCCCAGACTGCTTCCGTGATCTGTACGGTATATAAAAACCATACATATGTCAATGAAATAAATTTATAACTAAATGACTTATAAGGAATTAATGAAATATACCATATCTCGTGTGGGGTAAAATGCAACCATACAATATATAGGGGATAGTGACCCGGGCGGGACCCGTCAGGATAGCTGTCGCGAAATTATTTTTGTGCCGAGGCAGTAATCCGGGGACTCAGCCCGGAGCAGTCTGCCCCCGGGGGCTAGCTGGCACGTGCGGCGCGTTTGCGTTCGTGCTCCAGCAGGAATTTCTTGCGCAGGCGAATGTGATTCGGTGTGACCTCGACCAGTTCATCATCATCGATGAATTCCAGCGCCTGTTCCAGGCTCATGCGAATCGGTGGGCTGAGCACGATATTCTCGTCCGTGCCGGCGGCACGGATATTGGTCAGTTGCTTGCCCTTGAGCGGGTTGACCACCAGGTCATTGCTGCGTGAATGAATGCCGATGATGCCACCTTCGTAAACCTCTTCACCGTGACCGATAAACAAACGACCGCGTTCCTGCAGATTGAACAGCGCATAGCCCAGCGCCTTGCCGTTACCGTTGGCAATCAGTACACCATTGATTCGTTGTCCGTATTCACCAGACTTCATCGGTCCGTAATGCGAGAACACACTGTAGATGAGGCCGGTCCCTTGAGTGCTGGTCAGAAATTCGGTTCGAAAACCGATCAACCCGCGCGCCGGCATGATGTAATCGAGACGCACACGACCCTTTCCATCGGGCATCATGTCGGACAGTTCCCCGCCGCGTGCCCCCAGCTTCTCCATGACGGCGCCCTGGTGTTTGTCTTCCACATCAACCGTGACCTGTTCATACGGTTCGTGTGTTTCACCATCCACCTCGCGCAGGATGACCTCGGGGCGCGATACGCCCAGTTCAAAACCCTCGCGACGCATGGTTTCAATCAGGATGGCGAGGTGCAATTCGCCGCGTCCGGACACGCGGAACTTGTCCGGGTCCCCGGTATCCTCCACACGTAATGCGACATTGTGGATCAGCTCGCGCTGCAAGCGTTCATGAATATTGCGCGAAGTTACATACTTGCCGTCCTTGCCGGCAAACGGCGAGTTGTTGACCTGGAAGGTCATAGTGACGGTCGGCTGGTCCACGCTCAGCGCAGGCAGCGCCTCGACATGGGCCGGATCGCACAGCGTATCGGAGATATTCAGCTTCTCGATACCGGTGAAGGCAATGATGTCACCGGCCTGTGCCTCCGGCACCTCGGTGCGCTCCAGCCCGAGGAAGCCCAGCACCTGCCCGATACGGCCGTTGCGCGTTTTGCCGTCCGGTTCAACGAGGGTGACCGTCATGTTGGTCTTCACCTTGCCGCGGTTGATGCGGCCGACACCTATCACGCCGACGTAGCTGCTGTAGTCCAGTGAGATTACCTGCAACTGGAACGGACCGTCCGGGTCGACGTTTGGCGGGTCGACCTTGTCGATGATGGTTTCAAGCAATGGCGTCATGTCATCGGCCAGCTGGTCGTGCTCATAGCCGGCATAGCCCTGCAGGGCGGATGCATAGATGACCGGGAAGTCCAGCTGTTCATCAGTAGCGCCCAGTCGGTCGAACAGCTCAAAGGTCTGGTCCAGTACCCAGTCGGGACGTGCGCCGGGCCGGTCGATCTTGTTGATGACGACAATTGGCCGTAGTCCCAGGTCAAAGGCCTTTTGCGTGACAAAACGCGTTTGCGGCATGGGGCCGTCCACGGCATCAACCAGCAGCAGTACGGAATCGACCATCGACAGCACGCGCTCAACCTCGCCACCAAAGTCGGCATGGCCCGGGGTGTCAACGATGTTGATGCGGTAATCCCCCCAGCGGATGGCGGTGTTCTTGGACAGGATGGTGATGCCGCGTTCCTTCTCCAGTTCATTGGAGTCCATTACCCGATCGGGTACGGCGGCACGCTCGCCCAGCGTACCGGACTGGCTGAGCAACTGGTCGACGAGTGTGGTCTTGCCATGATCGACGTGCGCGATGATGGCGATATTCCTGAGTTTGCTGATCATGGACATGCTGGCCCCGTGCGGGGCATTCGGGTTAAAGGGCAGCGATTATACAAGAGAACCGGTGGGAGGCCACCGCTCAGGCAGATACCAGCCTGAGCGAGGTGATTTCGGCCGGGACCCCGAGCCGGGATGGCGGTCCCCAGTAGCCGGTGCCGGCACTGACATACAGCCACATGCGCTGGCCAACGCGGTGCAACCCGACATTGTAGGGTTGCACCAGGCCGATAAACAGGTTCCAGGGAAAGAACTGACCACCATGCACATGGCCGCTCAGTTGCAGGTCATAGCCGGCGGCCAGTCCGGCAAATGCGCTGCGCGGCTGGTGTGCCAGCAGGATAGAAGCATCTACCCGTCCCGCGTGTTGCCGGGCCAGCAGGGGGTCGGAGGTATGCCCGGGCAGGTACCTGCCGGCGGAATAATCGGTTGCACCGGCCAGCAGCAGGCGGGCACCGTTGTGATGGATGATCCGGTGTTCGTTGATCAGTACATTGACGTCCAGTGTGCGCAACAGGCCGGCCCAGTCATCCGCACCCCAGTAATACTCGTGATTGCCGGTTACAAACCAGCTGCCGTGCCGGGCACGCAGGCCGGTCAGGGGTGCAACATGTTCCTGCAGTTGTGAGGTCAGCCCGTCAACCAGGTCGCCGGTGATCGCGACCAGGTCGGGCTGCAGGCTGTTGCTGCGCTCCACGATGCCCTGCAGGTAGTCGCCCTTGATGGTGGGTCCCAGGTGAATATCACTGAGCTGGACGATATGAAAACCGTGCAGGGCCTCGGGCAGGCCGGCGATGTGGATATTGACGTTCTTCACGCGTGCGAGTTGTCGCGCCTCATGATAGCCGGCTACCGCCATGCTGCCGGTCAGTCCGAGGATGCCGGCATTCATGCTGTTGGCCAGGAAGTGCCGGCGCTCCACATTCTCGGGGACGTGGGCGGTACCGTGCACAGCAAACGGTTGCCGTATGCGTAGCGCCAGCCGGATAATGAGCCAGCCAATGTCGCGCGCCAGCAGCAGCGGTACCAGCACCAGGAAGACACCCATGTCGAGATAGGCGAGCCAGGCGATTCGGTCGGTCACTGCGAGGTCAAGACCAAACCAGCGGCCGAACAAAGCCAGCGGGGCCAGGCACAGGGAACAACCGAGCAGTAGCCAGCCGATGTTGCGCATACGAGGGCGGGTACGCAGCGGACGCAACAGGCACCAGGCGAGATAGGCGTGTCCGCCAGCCCAAACCATGATAAAAAACAGGAAGAACATGACTGGCTACAAGGATATCATTACCGTGGTTTTCATGCGGGAGAGCCGGAATTTGTAATTCCGGTGTATACATGGGGGTAATTGTTGATGATTGCATTGCTGGTGGTGGCGCATGGCAGTCGCCGGATGGAATCAAATGACGAGGTGCGCAATCTGACCAGCCAGCTGTGCAGTCAGGCAGGGGCTACTTTTTACAGTGTGAGTTGCGCCTTCCTGGAACTGGCCGAGCCCTCAATCCCCGACGGGCTGCGTGCGGCGATAGCGGCGGGAGCCAGGGAAGTGGTGGTGATGCCGTATTTTCTCTCTGCCGGTCGCCACGTGGTCACGGACATTCCCGGTGAGGTCGATGTCGTGCGCGCGGAATTCCCGGACATCAGCATTACGCTGGCACCTTACCTTGGTGCAGCGCCGGAGCTTGTCAGCCTTATGCTCAGGCACGTGCAGAGTGGTTAGAAGGTATGGGGAAAGTTTATTTGGTTCGTGCTGAATCAAGCAAACTCTCTCCATGACTCCCATGACTATTTTGAACGTTACCTGATCATGCCTTTACTCAGACTCAACGGGGTTTCACTTGCTTTCGGGCACCGTCCGTTGCTGGATGCGGTTGACCTGGAATTGTACAAGAATGAGCGGGTTTGCCTGGTCGGGCGCAACGGCGAGGGCAAGTCTTCCCTGCTGCGTGTGATCAGCGGTGAATATGCCGTCGATGACGGCAGCGTCTGGCTGCGTCCGGGCATGCGTGTTGCCAGCCTGGCACAGGAAGTCGTGCTCGATTCCCAGGAGAGTGTTTTCGACATTGTGGCCAGTGGCCTGCCCGAGCAGGGCAGGCTGATTGCCGATTACCATCATGCTGCCGCACAGCTTGAACGATCGCGTGAACCGGCCGCGCTGCAACGCCTTGCCGATCTGCAGCAGGCGCTCGAGGCGACCGGTGGCTGGCAACTGGAACAGCGCGTGGAAACCGTGATGTCACGCCTGGGGCTGGATGGTGATGCATCATTCCAGGTGCTTTCCGGTGGTTGGCGTCGCCGCGTTATGCTGGCGCGTGCGCTGGTGTGTGAGCCGGATATCCTGCTGTTGGACGAGCCGACCAACCATCTTGATATTGAGGGCATCACCTGGCTGGAGGACTTCATGATGGAGTTCCCGGGTGCGCTGCTGTTCATTACCCATGACCGCGCCTTCGTGCGCAGGCTGGCAACACGTGTGATCGAACTGGATCGCGGCCAGCTGACTTCCTGGCCCGGCAGTTATGATGACTACCTGCGGCGCAAGGCGGGGCAGCTGGAGGTAGAAGCGCGTCAGGTTGCCCTGTTTGACAAGAAGCTGTCGCAGGAGGAAGCGTGGATTCGTCAGGGTATCAAGGCACGGCGCACACGCAATGAGGGTCGGGTGCGTGCGCTGAAAGACCTGCGTGAGCAGCGTCGTGAGCGGCGCGTGCGTGCCGGTAATGTCGATCTGAACCTCGATCATGGTGAGCAGTCCGGCCGATTGGTGTTCGAGGCCGAGCATGTCATGGTCAGTTTTTCCGGCAAGGTCATCCTGCGTGACTTTTCCACTACCATCCTGCGTGGGGACCGGGTTGGCATCATTGGTCCAAATGGTGCCGGCAAGTCCACCCTGATCAGGACGCTGCTGGGTGAGCTGAAGCCAGACAGTGGCCGGGTGCGGCGCGGTACCCGGCAACAAGTGGCCTATTTCGACCAGCAGCGTAGTCAGCTCGACCCGGACAAGGCAGTGATGGACAGCATCGGCGATGGTAGCCGGCACGTAAAGGTGAACGGGCGTGATCGGCACGTGGCCGGTTACCTGCGTGACTTTCTGTTTCCGCCGGAACGCCTGCAGTCGCCGGTCAGTACGCTGTCCGGTGGTGAGCGGAACCGGTTGTTGCTGGCGCGTCTGTTCGCCCGGCCCGCCAACCTGCTGGTGATGGACGAGCCAACCAATGATCTGGATGTCGAGACACTGGAGCTGCTGGAAGAGTTGTTGATGAACTATGACGGCACACTGCTGTTGGTGAGTCACGACCGCGCTTTCCTGGATAACGTGGTGACCAGCACGCTGGTGTTTGAGGACAACGGTGTGGTTGGTGAATATGTCGGCGGCTATTCCGACTGGCTACGCCAGCGTGAGACAAGGTCCGCGCCAACAGCCAAAGCGGCGACACCGGTAACACGGACAGTGGTAGAGAAAACCGTGCCGGACAGCAAGCCGAAGAAATTATCATACAAGGACCAGCGTGAACTGGATGCCTTGCCGGCCCGCATCGAGGCGCTGGAGACGGAGCAAACAGAGTTGCAGGATGCGGTCAATGCCAGCGGTTTCTACCAGCTGGAGAGTGATGCCATTGCCACAACACTGGCGCGTCTGGAGAGCGTAGGCAATGAGCTGGAGACCTGTTATGAACACTGGGAAATACTGGAGGCGGGCGGGTGAGAGGGCTGCCTGGCATGATGCTGTTGTGGCCGCTGCTGCTGTCAGCGCAGCAACCGGTTGCCGATATGCACCTGCATTACAAGTGGAGCCAGCATGATGTGACTACACCGGCCGATGCCGTTGCCTTCCTGGATGCACAAAACATTGTAATGGGCGTGGTGACCGGCACGCCCGCCGAACTGGCGCTGGAGCTGGTGCGGCTGGCGCCGCAGCGGATCGTGGCCATTTACGGTCCGTATCGCAACGGCGGAGACTGGCATCGCTGGGTCCATGATGAAAGCGTCGTTGAGCGGGCGCGTGCCGCGCTGGAAACAGGTCGATATCATGGCATTGGCGAGTTACACCTGGTTGGCGGTTTTGCACCGAAACCCGATGCGGCGCACGTGCTGAAAGCCTTGATGCAGCTTGCAGCCGAATTCGATGTGCCGATCATGATTCACACCGAGTTTTCCCGGCCGGATGTCATGCTGCAGTTGTGTGAACGCTTTCCGGATACGCGCATCCTGTGGGCGCATGCCGGAGCCATCCTGTCGCCGCAACAGGTGGGGCGGGTGCTTGAGAGCTGTGACAATGTGCTGGCCGGGCTGGCCGCGCGCGATCCCTGGCGCTTTGTGAATCACCCGATCGCATCAGAAGACAACCATTTATTACCGGCCTGGCGTGAACTGCTGCTCGCGTACCCGGAGCGGTTCATGCTGGGTTCCGACCCGGTCTGGCCGGTCGAGCAGCTCGATGCCTGGGACCAGGATGATACTGGTTGGCAGGAGCTGGGACGTTTCTGGGATTACCATCGCCGCTGGCTTGAGGATCTGCCCGGAGGGGTTGCGCGCAAGATTCGCTGCGAGAACGCGGTGCAACTGTTTCGTCGCAAAGAGGACATGGATTGCGGTGAGTAAATGAAGGACCTTATATTCATCAGGTAAGTTCAGGAATATCCAGGATGACCTGGTGGCAAGACGGGGGTGGGTATGCAAAGAGCCATGAGCGAAATTATCACTGCACGCCGCCAGCTGGAAGGCGGTGGTTTCCAGGTGCGGCGGCCGCTACCGTCGGCGGCAGTTCGGACAGTCGACCCGATCCTGCTGATCGACGAGATGGGGCCGGCGGACTACCGGCCGGGTGAGGCGGTTGGTGCGCCGGATCACCCGCATCGTGGCTTCGAGACGGTTACCTACATGCTCGATGGCGAGTTTGAGCACCGCGACTCCGCCGGCCATGCCGGCAAGCTCGGCCCCGGTGACGTGCAGTGGATGACGGCAGGGCGCGGGGTGGTGCACTCGGAGATGCCCTCGCAGCACATCATGCAGGCCGGTGGCCGTATACACGGCTTCCAGATCTGGGTGAATCTGCCGGCACGGTTGAAGATGACGGCACCACGTTACCAGGAGATTGCGGCCGCACAGATTCCCGAGGCAGTCAGCGTGGACGGGCTGGCACGGGTGCGCGTGATTGCCGGGGAGGCGCTGGGCGTGACGGCGCGCATTGATACGCACACACCGATTGTCTACCAGCACTGGATTCTGCAACCTGGGGCGAGCGTCATCCAGGCGTTGCCGGCTGATCATAGCGGCCTGGTGTACGTGTTCCAGGGTGCAGCCGAGGTGGCTGGGGCCCGGTTGCTGGACGGTCAGATGGGGGTGCTGGGTGACGGCGATGTCATCTCGATGTCTGTGCCCGTATCTGCTGAAGGAGAGGTGCAGCTGCTGCTGCTTGGTGGTGTACCGCTGAATGAGTCAGTGGTTCAGCGCGGACCGTTCGTGATGAATACCGAAGCGGAGATCAGACAGGCCATCAAGGATTATCAAATGGGGCGCATGGGGGAGATCAATTAGTAAACTGCCCCGTGATTCCGGGACTACGCCCGCGAGACAAACTCCCCTGTGCCGGTGTTGATCTTGATTTGTTCGCCGGGGGTGAGGTATTCCGGTACCTGTACTACCAGCCCGGTATTCAGGGTGGCCGGCTTGGTGCGCGAGGAGGCCGAGGCGGCCTTCATGGCCGGCGCGGTGTCGACAATTTCCAGTACCACGGTGGCTGGCAGTTCGATGCCGAGGATGGCGCCGTCGGCAATCATGGCAAGGATGCCATCGAGGTCCTCGCCAAGGTATTGCAGTTCTTCCTCCAGTGCATCCGTTGCCAGGGTGTACTGTTCGTAATTTTCCTTGTCCATGAAGGTGCAGCCGTCGGCATCCTGGTACAGGTACTGCACCGGTCGGCGGTTGAACTCTACCGGCTGGACGACTTCGTCACCCTTGAAGCGGTTTTCGTACTTGGTCTTGCTGACGATATCAAGACCGCGCACCTTGTACAGCGTGCTGCCGCTGCGCGAGGACGGGCTTTGCACGTCCAGCGTTTTTATGATGATGTTGCGGCCATTGACATCGATGACCATACCTTTCTTCAGCTCGGCAGCTTTCATACGGGTGGGTAATCAGTCGTGCGCGTGTCCATGTGGGCCGTGTACATGGCCGTGCTCCAGTTCCTCGGCGGTGGCATCGCGAATCTCCATCACCTTGACATCGAAGTTGAGCTGCACGCCGGCGAGCGGGTGATTACCATCGACCGTCACGGTGTCTTCCTCGACCTTCGCAACCACGACCACGATGGACTGTCCTTCCGGACTCTGGGCATTGAACTGCATGCCGGCCTGGATCTCCTGCTCAGCGGGAAACATGTTGCGCGGCACGTCCTGGATGCGCGCATCGTCACGCACGCCGTAGCCTTCCTCGGGGGGAATGGAAACTGATAATTCATCGCCGGCTGCCTTGCCAGCCAGTGCGTTTTCCAGGCCGGGGATGATGTTGCTGGCGCCGTGCAGGTAGCAGAAGCTGCCATCGTTGGACTGGTCGATGACATTGTCATCATTGTCTTTCAGTGTGTAGGTGAGGCTGACCACCCGCTTGTTCTCAATCTGCATCATTCTGTTCCTGTGCGCATGACGGTTATTCAATGCCGAAATTGGCCGCGAATTCTAGCACAGTCATGAACACTGTTTGTAATCGGACGGATTTACCGGGAAACTGCCGGCATGGACTGGCAGGTATACATCATTCTTTGTACGGATAATTCGCTCTATACCGGGATCACCAACGATATCGAGCGGCGCCTGTCACAGCATGGCGGCAAGCAGGGTGCCAAGTATTTCCGGGGCCGCAAACCAAGACAGCTGGTGTACCTGGAAGCGGGGCACACGCGCAGCTCGGCGAGTCGGCGTGAAGCCGATATCAAGAAACTCGGACGGGCCGAAAAACTGCAGCTGATTGCGCAGCAACAGCCAGTCGTCACCCGGTGAAACCGCAAGGATAGCGGTGTTTAGTCGAGCGTCCCGCCGGCCAGGCTGGTCTACACTTGGAATAGTGACATAACCGTGGCTGGCGTAT
>CBEULV010000007.1:0-26080 GCA_965544015.1 uncultured Gammaproteobacteria bacterium
CGTGCCACTGGATCGAGCCAATGTCGATACCGATGCCATCATTCCCAAGCAGTTTCTGAAGTCGATTCAGCGTAGCGGCTTTGGTCCCAACCTGTTTGATGAATGGCGTTACCTTGATCATGGCGAACCCGGCATGGATAACAGCAAACGGCCGCTGAATCCGGAATTCGTATTGAACGCACCACGTTACCAGGGTGCACGGATCCTGCTTGCACGCGAGAACTTCGGATGCGGTTCTTCCCGTGAACATGCGGTCTGGGCGCTGCTGGATCATGGTTTCCGCGTTGTCATTGCAGCAAGCTTTGCCGATATCTTTTTCAATAACTGTTTCAAGAACGGTGTGCTGCCCATCGTGCTGGAGGCAGAGTGTGTTGAGCGCTTGTTCCAGGCGACTGAAGCCACCCCGGGTTATGCGCTGGTCGTGGACTTGCCCGGGCAGGTGATACGGACGCCGGACCAGGGCGAGATTCCTTTCGAGGTCGACGCCTTTCGCAAGGACTGCCTGGTACACGGACTGGATGACATCGGGTTGACCCTGCAACATGCCGACGAGATCCGTGATTTCGAGCAGAAACGTCGACAGGCAGCACCCTGGTTATTCGAGAAACAGGACTAATAACTTAATATAAGTGACAGTAATGACAGCCAAAATAGCAATTTTACCCGGTGATGGCATTGGTCCGGAAATTGTCGCCGAGGCAGAAAAGGTGCTGGCCGTACTGCAGGCAGATTTCAGTTTTGCGGCCGAAATCGAGCATGCCCCGGTTGGCGGTGCTGCCTTTGAAGCACACGGACATCCCTTGCCGGAGTCGAGCCTGGCCGTGGCCCGGGCCGCTGACGCTATCCTGCTGGGTGCGGTGGGTGGGCCGCAATGGGAAGGACTGGAACGCGCATTACGCCCGGAGCAGGGACTGCTCGGGCTGCGCGCTGAACTGGAACTGTTTTCCAACCTGCGCCCGGCCATCCTGTATCCGCAACTGGCGGACGCCTCGACACTCAAGCCGGACGTCGTCAGCGGTCTAGATATCATGATCGTGCGTGAGCTGACCGGCGGCATTTACTTTGGCCAACCACGTGGTATACGTACCCGCGATGATGGCCAGCAGGAAGGCTTCAACACACTGGTTTACAGCGAGGCCGAGATCGAGCGCATCGGACGTTCCGCCTTCGAAATTGCCCGCAAGCGTTCCGGCCGACTGTGCTCGGTAGACAAGGCCAACGTGCTGGAGTGCAGTGAACTGTGGCGCCAGGTAATTAGCCGTATCGCGGACGATTTCACAGACGTGGAACTGTCACACATGTATGTTGATAACGCCGCCATGCAGCTGGTCCGTGCGCCCAAACAGTTTGATGTCATGGTGACCGGCAATATGTTCGGCGATATTCTTTCCGATGTGGCGGCCATGCTGACCGGTTCCATCGGCATGTTGCCGTCGGCATCGCTGGACAGCAATGCGCGCGGCATGTACGAGCCGATCCATGGCTCGGCACCGGACATCACCGGTCAGGGCGTCGCCAACCCGCTGGCAACCATCCTGTCGCTGGCCATGATGTTGCGCTACAGCCTCGATCAGGCCGGACTCGCCGATCGAATCGAGCAGGCGGTTGGCCAGGTGCTGGATGATGGCCTGCGTACACCGGATATTGCGTCAGCAGGCACACGCACGGTTGCTACGGTGGAAATGGGTGATGCGGTAGTAGCCGCATTACGTAACCAGGCAGTTTAAATTCACAGTCAGGGTAAACAAGTTTTATGTCAGCCAAATATAATGTAGCCGTTGTCGGCGCGACCGGCGCTGTCGGCGAGACCATGCTGGAGATCCTGGAGCAGCGGGATTTTCCGGTTGATAACCTCTATCCTCTGGCCAGCGAGCGCTCGGCAGGCAAGAGAATCCAGTTCCGGGGCAAACACCTCACGGTGCAGGATCTGTCGACTTTCGACTTTTCCAGGGCACAGATCGGCCTGTTCTCGGCTGGCGCTTCCATATCGGCAAAGTATGCACCGCTTGCGGTACAGGCCGGGTGCGTGGTCATCGACAACACCTCGCAGTACCGTTACGACGACGAGATTCCGCTGGTGGTGCCGGAAGTCAATCCGCAGGCAATTGCCGATTATCGCCGTCACGGCATTATTGCCAACCCGAATTGCTCAACCATCCAGATGCTGGTGGCGCTCAAGCCGCTGCATGACGCGGTCGGTATCGAGCGCATCAATGTTTGCACCTACCAGGCTGTATCCGGCACCGGTAAGGAGGCTATGGAGGAACTGGCCAGCCAGACTGCCGCATTGCTGAGCGGCCGTGATGTCGAGGCGAGCGTCTACCCGCGCCAGATTGCCTTTAATGCCCTGCCGCAGATCGACGTCTTCCAGGACAACGGCTACACCAGGGAAGAGATGAAAATGGTGTGGGAGACGCAAAAGATCATGGGTGACAAGTCGATACGGGTGAACCCGACCGCGGTGCGCATACCCGTGTTTTACGGTCATTCCGAGGCACTACATATCGAGACCCGTTCAAAACTCACTGCACAGCAGGCGCGCGAACTGCTGGAGCAGGCACCCGGCGTGGTGGTCATGGATGAACACAAGGACGGGGGGTACCCGACGGCAGTGACTGAGGGTGCCCGACACGACCCGGTCTACGTGGGGCGCATTCGCGAGGACATATCCCATCCGCGGGGACTGGATCTCTGGGTGGTTGCCGATAACGTGCGCAAGGGTGCAGCGCTGAACAGCATCCAGATCGCTGAAATATTGGTTAATGAGTATTTGTAAGTTATAGTCTGCCACCATGTCAGCAACCTGTTGATGCAGCCCAATACCACAGCTGCGGATCAACCCAGAGGGGATTCCGGTATGTTCAGAAAATCGGTCGTCGTTGCGGCATTTCTTGTTCTCGCATCACCCCGTTTGTCTGCCCTGGGCCTTGGTGAAATCGACATGCAGTCGGCACTTAACCAGCCGATGCAGGCCGTTATCTCCCTGACATCCGCCTCGGGCACCGATTTGAGCAACATCGAGGTATCGCTGGCTTCATTAAAGGCTCATCAGCGCGCCGGCCTGTCCAAGTCGGCAGTTTTGGCCGATTTCCGGTTCAACGTCGAGCGTGACGCGGCAGGCGGGACCGTGGTGCGAATCACCGGTACCGAGCCGGTCCATGAACCCTACCTGGAATTCCTGCTGGAACTCGAATGGCCAAAGGGACGACTGTTGCGCCAATACACCGTGCTGGTCGATCCCCCTGTTACCATGCCGGCGATACCGGCAGCCCCGCAGGTTCCCGTAACCCGTGTAGCCACGCCGCAGCCGGCGCGCCAGATCAGTACGCCCCCGGCAAGCACCTCCGGTGTGCCTGCCGTGGCCCCGGTGGCAGCAGTCACGACCGATAAATACGGTCCTATCCGGCGCAGCGAAACACTGTGGAGTATCGCGAAGCAGGTGCGTCCGGGTGCCGACGTATCCATGCATCAGGTGATGCAGGCACTGCTGCGCGCCAATCCGGATGCCTTCATCAATAACAACATTAACCATATGAAGGCAGGCGTTACCCTGAAAGTGCCAGACCGGGACGAGATCCTCTCAATGAGTGCGCGTGAGGCGCATGCCGAGAGCCGCCGCCAGTACAGTGAATGGACGGCCGCCAATACGGCAGCAGCCATTCCTGAGCCGCCGGTGGCCAAACCGTCTGCCGCCGAGACGGCTGACGCCCCCCCTGCCACAGATGCAGCGCAGGAAGTGGCGCAGCCACCGACTGCGGAAACACAGATCGGCGAGTCGCGCCTGTCACTGGTTGTGCCGGAAGATGACAGTATTGCTGGTGTGGCTGCTCCGGGCGAGGCGGTTGATGCCGAAGTCGAACCGGGCAGCGTCGCGGACCTCAACATGCAGCTGGCACTGGCAACCGAGGAGGCCGAGGCCGGGCAGGCGCAGTCACGGGAACTGCAATCACGCGTTGCAGAACTGGAGCAGCAGATCGATACGATGAAACGACTGCTGGAGCTGAAAGATGATGCGCTGGCCCAGTTACAGGACAGTGCGGGTGGTGGGGCAGAGCAAGAACCGCAGTCCGTAGAGGCAGCCAGCAAACCGGATGTTTCTGAACCCGCCTCCATGCCCGCAGATGAAAAACCGTCCGGCATTATGGGCAGGTTGATGGACAATCCGCTACTTGCCGGCGCCGGTGTGCTGGTCGCGATACTGTTGGGCGGTTTTCTGTGGGCCGCAAACCGCCAGAAAAACCAGTCCGGCATCTATGATGACGATTTGAGCCTTGAGAAGCGCCTCGACCGGGAAGTGCCCGAAGACATGCAAATGGATACACCGTCAATCGATGTCAGTGAACACACCTGGGTGGGGGAGAAGGAACAGCCGGAACACGCCGGTGAACACGACGCACTGACAGAGGCGGACGTGTACCTCGCCTATGGCAGAATTCAGCAGGCCGAGGATGTGTTGCAGGCGGCCCTGCAGGATGATCCTGGCAATGACGCCTACCAGCTGAAGCTGCTGGAGGTTTACCATGCAGCCGGAAACGCTGCAGCGTTTGAACAGGCAGCCAGTGATTATCGCGACAGTGTAACGGCCGATGACAGCCGCTGGCTGAAGGTGGCGGATATGGGGCGCGCACTGGCCCCCCGCAACGAGCTGTTCGCAACGGACGCTGACAGTAGCGCTGATTTTGATATGGATCTGTCCGGCATGGATCACTTGCCGGAAGCGGGCGGGGGCGACAACAACCTCCCGGGCAGCATTGAATTCGGTATGGATGATACCGTCGCCAATGACGAAGACTTGCAGGAGGGCATACTTGCGAGTGAAGACGAGGTAACCACCAAGCTTGATCTTGCCCGCGCCTATATCGACATGGATGACCAGGAGAGTGCCCGCAGTATCCTCGGGGAGGTCATTCAGGAGGGCAACGCGGGCCAGAAACAGGAAGCAGAGATGATTATTGCGCGGCTTGCCTGAGCCCGTGTACTGCGGTACCAGCCAAACTGTTGCAACCGTTTCGCCGGCACTCCCTGCCAACCTCTCCAGCCAGCCTGCCAGCACGGATAATCTGCCAGTCAAGTAAATGCGTATTGCCCTGGGAGTCGAATACGATGGCGCGGGTTTTCTGGGCTGGCAGCGTCAGAGTCGTGGGCGCACGGTACAGGGCTGTGTTGAGGCCGCCGTGGCGCGTGTGGCGGACCATCCCGTTCATGTAGTCTGTGCCGGGCGTACCGATACCGGCGTCCATGCCACGGCACAGGTGATCCACTTTGATACCGACGCCATGCGCAACCCGGGTAACTGGGTGCGTGGCGCCAATTCCCATCTGCCGGAGGATACCCGCATACAGTGGGCCATGCAGACCGCGGAAGATTTTCACGCGCGCTTTTCGGCGCGGCGACGCCATTACCGTTATGTCATCCACAATGGCGCCGCACCTTCCGCGTTGCTAAGGCATAGAGTCTGTCAGGAGCGGCTGCCGCTGGATGACGGCCGGATGCAGGCCGCGGCACAGTATCTGCTCGGGGAGCATGATTTCACGTCGTTCCGGGCAGCGGCCTGCCAGGCAAACAGTCCGGTGCGCACCGTCTACCGGCTCGACCTGTCGCGCTCCGGTGAGTGGGTCTATCTCGACATCGTTGCCAACGCCTTCCTGCACCACATGGTGCGCTGTATTGCCGGCATGCTGATCAGCGTGGGCCGCGGAGAGCAGGCGCCGGACTGGGTGCGGGCAGTGCTGGATGCGCGTGACCGGACGCAGGCCGGCGTCAATGCGCCACCTGGCGGTCTCTATCTTGCGGGTGTTGAATATGCCAGTGAGTTTGTGCTGCCACGCGCGGGCTGGCTGCCGGTGTATGGCTGAACCGCCTGGTGAAACAACTGCCGGGCTGCGGGTTCTGTTACATTTGTCATTCTGTGGATAATATGGCTTGATAGTCCGGATGCGTACCCGAGTGAAGATATGCGGCATTACCCGGCGGCAAGATGCGCTGGCGGCAGTCGAGTACGGCGCAGATGCCATCGGGCTGGTGTTCTACCCGGACAGCCCGCGTTTTGTCAGTACCGCTACAGCGTGTGAGATTGCCAGCTCGGTGCCACCGTTCGTGACGGTGACCGGACTGTTCGTAAACGCGGCCGAAGATGCGGTAAACGAGGTGCTCGCATCGGTTCCGCTTGGCCTGTTACAGTTTCATGGTCAGGAGACGAACGGCGAGTGCAATCACTTTGGATTACCGTTTATAAAGTCGGTTCCGATGCGTCCCGGTTTCGATAGTGTGGCAATGATGGAAAGTTATCCGGATGCCGCCGGCTTCCTGCTGGATGCCTGGCAACCGGATACCCATGGCGGTGGCGGCAAGGTCTTTGATTGGGATGCGGTGCCCGGGTACGCACGCAAGCCGATGATCCTGGCCGGCGGCCTTACACCGGAAAACGTGGCCGCTGCTATCCATGCCGTTGGCCCCTATGCCGTGGATGTCAGTAGCGGTGTCGAGTCGTCCAGGGGTATCAAGTCGGCAGAAAGAATCAATGCATTCATGCAAGGAGTACACAGTAGTGGAACAGACACGGCCAACTGAGGGGGCAACGGGCGAGGCGTCGCTGCCGGATGACCGCGGGCATTTTGGCATTTATGGCGGCCGCTTTGTGGCGGAAACCCTGATGCAACCACTTAATGAGCTGAATGAAGCCTACCGGAAATACAAGCAGGACCCGGATTTTCAGGCAGAACTGGATGCTGATCTCGCACACTTTGTTGGCCGGCCTTCACCGCTGTATTTTGCCGAACGCCTGAGCGAACAGGTTGGTGGTGCGCGCATCTTTCTCAAGCGTGAGGATCTGAATCATACCGGCGCGCACAAGATCAACAACACGGTCGGGCAGGCCTTGCTGGCCCGGCGCATGGGCAAACGGCGCATCATTGCCGAGACCGGTGCCGGTCAGCATGGTGTCGCATCGGCGACGGTGGCAGCACGCATGGGCATGGAATGTGTTGTCTACATGGGTGAAGAGGACATCCACCGCCAGGCCATCAATGTCTACCGCATGCGACTGCTGGGTGCGGAGGTGGTCTCGGTGACCTCCGGTTCAAGAACCCTGAAGGATGCGCTGAACGAGGCCATGCGCGACTGGGTGACCAATGTTGACAATACCTTCTATATCATCGGAACCGTGGCGGGGCCGCACCCCTATCCGGCCATGGTGCGTGACTTCCAGACCGTAATCGGACGCGAGACACGCCGCCAGATACTGGACATGACCGGCCGTCTGCCAGACGCACTGGTAGCCTGTGTGGGCGGCGGGTCAAATGCCATTGGCCTGTTCTACCCGTTTATAAATGACAGCGGCGTTGCATTCCACGGAGTGGAAGGCGGTGGCGACGGCATTGAAACCGGGCGCCACGCGGCACCGCTGTGTGCCGGCAAGCCGGGCGTCCTGCACGGAAACCGGACTTACCTGATGGAAGACAGCGATGGCCAGATCATCGAGACACACTCGATCTCGGCAGGCCTGGATTACCCGGGCGTCGGTCCCGAGCATGCCTGGCTGAAAGATACCGGGCGCGCGCAGTATGCCGCCATCACCGATAGCGAGGCCATGCAGGCCTTTCACCAGTTGACCCGGGTGGAAGGCATCCTGCCGGCACTGGAGTCCAGTCATGCGCTGGCGTATGCGGTAAAACTCGCGGCCGGCATGGACCGCGACAGGACCATCGTGGTCAACCTGTCCGGGCGGGGTGACAAGGACGTTCACACGGTCGCTGCCCTGGAAGGAATTACCGTATGAGTCGCATCAAAGGGCGTTTTGAAGAACTCGCAAAGCAACAACGCAAGGCGCTGATCCCGTATATTACCGCGGGTGACCCGCAGCCAGATGTCACCGTCCCCCTGCTGCACTCGCTGGTGGAGGCGGGCGCCGACCTGCTGGAAATCGGTGTACCGTTTTCGGACCCGATGGCGGATGGCCCGGTCATCCAGGCCGCCTGTGAGCGAGCGCTGGAGCACCATGTCACGCTGCACCAGGTACTCGACATGGTAAAGGACTTTCGCGCCACGGATCCGTCAACGCCGATTATCCTGATGGGTTATCTGAACCCGGTTGAGGTTTGGGGGTACGCCGATTTCGCGGCTGCCGCCGCCGGCGCCGGCGTCGACGGGGTGCTGACCGTGGATATGCCGCCGGAAGAGGCTAGCGCGCTGTCCGCGGAGTTACGCCGTCATGACATCGATACCATTTTCCTGCTTGCACCGACCAGTGACGTGCAGCGTATGGAACTGGTCAGCGAGGTTGCCAGCGGTTTTCTCTACTATGTTTCTTTCAAGGGTGTGACCGGGGCAAACCGGCTGGATGTGAAGTCCGTTGAAGACAAACTGCAGGAACTGCGCAAGCACACGGCATTACCGATCGGTGTGGGTTTTGGTATCCGGGATGCCGAGTCTGCGGCGCGTGTCGCCAGCGTTGCCGATGCGGTGGTGATCGGTAGCGTGCTGGTCGGAAAGATTGCGGATCTTGCTGAACGGCCTGCTGACATTCCCGCCGCACTGGCTGCTACGGTTGCCGACATGCGTAGTGCGATCGATGCGGCCTGACCGGAACGTCGCGGGAATTTCATACCGCTGCAGCATGCGTGTACAATCCACGTCATGAGCTGGTTCAGTAAACTTGTCCCTTCCAAGATCCGTACTGTCGGCGGCAGCAAGCGTACCGTCCCGGAAGGGCTGTGGATCAAATGTGACGGCTGCAGCACGGTCCTGTACCGCTCCGAGCTGGAGAGAAATTTCGATGTTTGCCCGAAGTGCAGTCATCATATGCGTATCGGGGCACGCCTGCGTCTGAAGCTGTTTCTCGATGACGGTTCCGGCAAGGAGATTGGCCAGAATATCGAGCCGGTGGATCTCCTCAAGTTCAAGGACAGCAAGAAATACCGCGACCGACTGAATGCCGCCCAGAAGGCCACCGGCGAGACCGATGCCCTGGTTGCCATGTGTGGCACCCTGCGCAGTCTGCCGGTTATTGTCGTCGCATTCGAGTTCAAGTTCATGGGCGGCTCCATGGGCGCAGTCGTGGGTGAGCGATTTACACGCGCCGCCGAGCTGAGCCTCAAGGAAAAGCGTCCAATGATCTGCTTCTCTGCCAGTGGCGGAGCGCGTATGCAGGAAGCCCTGTTCTCGCTGATGCAGATGGCCAAGACCAGTGCTGCACTGGCAAAACTGTCCGAAGCCGGTATCCCGTACATATCGGTGCTTACTGATCCGACCATGGGTGGTGTATCGGCAAGCTTTGCCATGTTGGGCGACGTCAATATAGCGGAACCGAAGGCATTGATCGGTTTTGCCGGGCCACGCGTGATTGAACAGACAGTGCGGGAGACCCTGCCCGAAGGTTTTCAACGCAGCGAATTCCTGCTCGAACATGGCGCAATCGACATGATCGTCGACCGCCGCGAGATGAGTGAGCGCATAGCCAGTATCCTGGCCATGCTTACCGGACAGGCGCTACCGACCGACTGACCATTAACGCCATCCTGGCTGTGCCCTGCACCCGGCATGGCGTCCAGCTACAGTAACTCATCCGGTTCACCTCACATGACACGTTTTACCAAGCTGTCCGACTGGCTGGACTGGCAAACAACCCTGCACCCGGACAGCATCGACCTCGGCCTGGAAAGGGTGGCTGAAGTCGCGGGCCGCATGGGTCTGCTGGAGCCGGCAGGGCGGGTGGTCAGTGTGGCCGGCACCAATGGCAAGGGCTCCAGCGTGGCCCTGCTGGATGCCATCTACCGGGCTGCCGGTTACCGCACCGCAACCTATACCTCGCCCCACCTGAGGCGCTATAACGAACGCATACGTATCGACGGTGCCGAGGTCAGTGACGAGGAGTTGTGTGCGGCATTTGCCAGAGTCGACACGGCGCGCGGCGACCTTTCCCTGACCTACTTTGAATTCGGCACACTTGCAGCCCTGCAGTTGTTCGACCGGGCGCGGCCGGATATCGCTATCCTGGAAGTAGGTATGGGCGGCCGGCTGGATGCCGTGAATATCATCGATGCCGATGTGGCGCTGGTGACCTGCATCGACATCGACCACAGGGCGTGGCTGGGGAACGAACGTGACAGCATCGGCCATGAAAAGGCCGGAATATTCCGGCCTGACCACCCGGCCATCTGCTCGGATCCGGCACCACCGGGCAGTGTGCTGCAGGCCGCTGTTGATTTGGGCGCGAAATGGTGCGCGCGCGGGGACGGTTATGATTATCGTGCCAGTTCCGATGGCTGGTCCTGGTTCGGCAAGTCGATGACCTGCGAGGCGCTGCCGCTGCCGGCATTGCCCGGCAGGCATCAGCTGGACAATGCGGCCGGCGTGCTGGCCGTAATCGAGGCAATGCAGGATGCTTGCCCGGTCGGGCACGATGCGATCGAGCAGGGCCTGCGCATGGTACGGCTGGAGGGGCGCTGCCAGATTATCCCGGGGAATGTCGAGTTGCTTGTCGATGTCGCCCACAATCCGGCGGCGGCGGCCACGCTTGCCGGGGTCCTGCGTACGCGTCCGCCCGCAGCCTGTACCTGGCTGGTGCTTGGCATGCTGGATGACAAGGATGTTGCAGGATTTGCCGGTGCACTTGAGGATTGTGTAGATGTCTGGTGTCTGGCCGGCCTGTCGGTGGAGCGCGGTCTTTCCGCAGCCGGGTTGCAGCAACGCAGCTGCGATGTAACTGACGGGCATGTGAGTATGCTGTTTGAAACGGTTACCGCAGCCATGAAGCATTTGCAGCAGCTTGCAAGCCCGGGGGACCGAATTGTGGTGTGTGGTTCCTTTTTCGGCGTGGCAGAAGCGCTCGAATGTCAGGTATAGTCTCGCCAGTGATGAATGGTTGGGTTGCCAGCAACCCGGTTTGCACGGAGTTTTCATGGAACAGCAGCTTAAACAAAGACTGGTCGGCGCCGTCGTACTGGTTTCTCTGGCAGTAATCTTTATCCCGGTTATCCTGGAAGGACCGGATGATGAGTGGTCGCCGCGTGACCACACCATCCCTGAACCGCCACGCGTCGATTACCGCGCGGCGATGGAACTGCCATTGCCTGAGGTGCAGCCTGACAAGGGGGCCGCCCCGGCAGCCGTAACGGAACCACCGCGGCTGGAGCCCGAACCGGCAACAGCTCCCAAACAGGAGCTGTCCGTCAAATCGCCAGTGAAGCCTGTGCCGGAAACGAAACCCGCGGACCCGCCGGCCCCCGACGGGGGCAAGCTGGAGTCCGGCTGGTACGCCCAGGTTGGCAGTTTCAGCCAGCCCGCGAATGCACGGGGGTTGCGCGACAGCATAAACAAGGCAGGATTCAGCGCGCACCTGCAACAAGTTGCTTCCGCGAAGGGCACCAGTTACCGTGTGCTGGTAGGCCCTGAGTCCTCGCGCGAGCATGCCGGGCAGCTACTTGGGAAGCTGGGCAAGACGTTGAAAAGTACCGGTATAGTGATCGGTATAGCTGTCCCGGAGCAGTAAATACCAAATGGCGATTACCGGTACAGATCTGGTAAAATCCTGTTTTTACAGAAGAGCCTGGTAACGGGCGGACATGCCAGGTTATATCGACCTGAGAAGAACGAGGACGTTATGGAGATTGCCTGGATAGATGTCGTGATTCTTGCTCTGATTGCCCTGTCGGCAGTGCTGAGTCTGTTTCGGGGTTTCGTCAAGGAAGCGATGGCGCTGGCGACCTGGCTGGTGGCGCTATGGGTGGCCATGACATTCTACGAAGCGCTTGCGGTATGGCTGTCCCAATGGATTACGCTTGTTTCCGCACAGAAGATTACCGCCTTCGCGGTACTCTTTGTCTGTGTGTTGCTGATTGGTGCCGTGTTTAATTACCTGGCCAGCAAGCTGGTTTCCAAAACCGGCCTGACCGGCACCGACAAAATGCTGGGTGTCGTTTTCGGTGTTGCGCGCGGGGGTGTCATCGTGGCGATACTGGTATTGCTTGCCGGACTGACACCGTTTCCACAGGACCCCTGGTGGCAGGACTCGCAGTTTCTTGGCTATTTTGAAGAGTTCGCCCTCTGGATGCGTAATTTCCTGCCCGGCGAAATTGCCGATAACATCACCTACGTCTGACACAGGCCAGAATTGTTCACAGAGGATAGAAAATGTGCGGCATCATAGGCATCGTTGCCCACAGTCCTGTTAACCAGGCAATTTATGACGGACTGACCGTGCTGCAGCATCGTGGCCAGGATGCTGCCGGCATTATTACCTGTGATGGCGAGCGCCTGCATCTGCGCAAGGGCAACGGCCTGGTGCGTGACGTGTTTCATACCCGCCATATGCACCGTCTGTACGGCAATATGGGTATCGGGCATGTGCGTTACCCGACTGCCGGTTGCGAGAGTTCGGCTGAAGCGCAGCCTTTCTACGTCAATTCACCGTACGGTGTCAGCCTGGCGCATAACGGCAATCTCACCAATGCCAACAAGCTCAAGCAGGAGCTGTTCCAGGAAGACCTGCGCCAGATCAACACCGATTCGGATTCCGAGGTGTTGCTGAACGTGTTCGCCCACGAATTGCAGCGTCATGCCGAGCTGAAGATGGACGTCAGCCACGTCTTTAAAGCCGTGGCTGGTGTGCACCGACGCTGCCGCGGCGCCTACGCTGCGGTAGCGATGATCACCGGTTATGGCGTGGTGGCATTTCGCGATCCCTGCGGCATCCGCCCTCTCGTATACGGCAAGCGTGAAACAGCAGAAGGTGTCGATTACATGATGGCATCGGAAAGCGTGGCGCTGGATGTGCTGGATTTCGAGCTGATCGATGACGTTGCCCCGGGTGAAGCCGTATTTGTTACGCTGGACGGACAGATTCACAAACAGCAGTGCGCGGAACACTCTTCGGTGTCGCCATGCATCTTTGAATATGTCTACCTGGCAAGGCCGGACTCGATTATCGACCAGGTTTCAGTGTACAAGGCGCGCCTGCGCATGGGCGATAAACTGGCCAAGAAAATATGCCGCGTGTGGCCGGATCATGATATTGATGTGGTGATCCCGATACCGGATACCAGCCGAACCTCTGCACTGCAGCTGGCCTATAACCTCGGTGTCAAGTATCGCGAGGGCTTTATCAAGAATCGCTACATCGGCAGGACCTTTATTATGCCGGGCCAGCAGCAACGCAAGAAATCCGTGCGTCAGAAACTCAATGCCATTGAACTCGAGTTCCGTGACAAGAACGTGCTGCTGGTGGATGACTCGATTGTACGTGGGACAACCTCATCGCAGATTATTGAGATGGCGCGCGACGCCGGTGCGAAGAAAGTGTATTTCGCCTCTGCTGCGCCGCCGGTGCGTTACCAGAATGTCTACGGGATCGATATGCCAAGCAATAATGAACTGATCGCCTCCGACCGGACCGAGGATGAGGTCGGTGCTGAAATCGGTGCCGACTGGCTGGTGTTTCAGGATTTGCAGGATCTTATCGAGGCGGTAGGCAAGGGGAACCCGGATATTGAGGTTTTTGACGCCTCGGTATTTACCGGCGAGTACATTACCGGGGATGTCAGCAGTGACTACCTGAATGACCTGCAGGCATCGCGCAGCGACGCAGCCAAGAAAGAACGTCGGGAAAACGACGATGAGGTCATTGACCTGCACAATACGGCCTGATTGTTGTTCCTGTCGTATTGACAGCCACGACGCGCTGGACTAGTCTCGAACTGTATTGCGCCGATTTGAAATCAGCTTGCGGGCGCCTGATAAATGCAGCTAAAGTGATAGCACCTGCTTTCGCATTACTGCAAGCGGGTTTTTTTGTGCCCGCAGCAAGCCGAGTGATTGTTCCTGGCCGGGAGATTTGCAATGACATACGACGAGTTTGAATTCGAGACCCGCGCGATACGGGCAGGGCAGACACGCACCGCCGAGGGTGAGCATGCGGAAGCCATATTCCCTACCTCCAGTTATGTGTTCGGCAGCGCAGCCGAAGCAGCAGCACGTTTTGCCGGTGATTCGCCCGGCAATATATACTCACGCTTTACCAATCCAACAGTGCGCACCTTCGAAGAGCGGCTTGCCACTCTTGAAGGTGGCGAGTGTTGCGTGGCGACTTCGTCCGGAATGGCCGCAATCCTCGCTACCTGCGCCGGCCTGTTGAAGGCCGGTGACCACATTGTTTCATCACGCAGTATCTTCGGTACTACCACCGTACTGTTCACCACGTATCTCGCCCGCTTCGGAATTGAGACAAGCTTTGTGCCGCTGGCGGAAATACCGGCATGGGAAGCAGCCATCCGCCCGGAGACACGACTGATGTTCCTGGAAACGCCTTCCAACCCGCTGACCGAACTGGCGGATATTCGAGCCCTGTCGGAACTGGCCAGCAGTCGTGGCTGCCTGCTTGCGGTAGATAACTGTTTCTGCACGCCGGCCCTGCAACAACCGCTGTCGCTGGGTGCGGATATCGTTATCCATTCGGCCACCAAGTTCCTGGACGGACAGGGGCGCTGTATCGGCGGCGCCGTGGTCGGTAATGCCGAGCAGGTCGGCAAGGACGTCTACGGCTTTCTGCGCACGGCCGGGCCCACGATGAGTCCGTTCAACGCCTGGGTGTTCCTGAAGGGGCTGGAGACCCTGTCGCTGCGGATGCGTGCCCACTGCGACAATGCACAGCAACTGGCGGAGTGGCTTGAGCAGCAGCCGACCGTGGAGCACGTGTATCACCCCGGGCTTGCATCCCATCCGCAACACGAGCTGGCCAAACAGCAACAGCAGGGTTTTGGTGGTGTGCTTTCTTATGAACTCAAAGGTGGCAAGGATGATGCCTGGCGCTTTATTGATGCTACCCGGCTATTTTCGATTACCGCCAACCTGGGCGACACCAAGAGCACCGTGACACACCCGGCCACGACGACGCATGGCCGGCTGACGCCGGAACAACGCATGGAGGCCGGGATTTCCGACGGGCTGATCAGGCTCGCGGTGGGACTGGAATCTGTCAGTGATCTGCGCATGGACCTGGAGCGTGGTTTTGCCGTGCTGGCAAACTGATTGCACAGCTCATCACCACGGTTGCTGAGGGCCACAGCGTGACTGTGTCCGTCACCCCCCAGGCAAAACAACAGCTTGAGGATATGTTCCTGTCCGGGCTGGCCGCCGTGCACGGGGCGAGGGTCGTCAGGCACGCACTGACTGCCCGGCCAGTCAATGGCCCGGTATCCGTGATCGCCATTGGCAAGGCCGCTGATGCCATGCTGGCCGGGGCCATGGAGTCACTTGGTGCGCAACTGTCCCGTGCGTTGCTGATCAGCAAACCCGGTTTCATCAGCCAGGCCACACATGCGGATTCGCGCATCACCTGTCTGCATGGCGGGCACCCGCTGCCGGATGCGCACAGCCTGGCAGCCGGCGAACAGTTGCTGGCCTTCATCGATGCCGCCACGCCTGAACATCACCTGTTGTTTCTCCTCTCCGGCGGCTGCTCGAGCCTGGTCGAGGTACTGCGCGCGGATGTTGACCTGGCAACCCTGCAGCGCGTGAATCACTGGTTGCTGGGTAGTGGCCTGGACATAGTCTCTATTAATCTCGTGCGGCGCGCGCTCTCCACCATCAAGGGGGGGCGCCTGGCACAACGGCTGGGCAAGCATGCTGCAACGGCACTGCTGATCTCCGATGTACCGGGTGATGCGCCGGATGTAATTGGTTCGGGGCTGCTGTGTTCGCCACGTACCGCTACGTCCGGGATGCCACCACTGCCGGGCTGGTTGCGGCGCCTGGTCAACGCTGCGCTGCCCACTGCACCGAACGGGGTCCCGGTTGAGCACCGGGTTGTTGCAACACTGGATATGGCGCTGGCTGCGGCAGCCGAACGCGGTCGGGCGCAGGGACACCCGGCACAGGTCATGGCGGAGCGCTTGTCCGGTACGGCGCAATCGGTCGCGGCGGCCATTGCCGGTTACCTGTCAGGGGCGCAGCCTGGTGTCTACCTGTGGGGGGGAGAAACCAGTGTCGTGTTGCCGGAACGGCCAGGCAGGGGCGGGCGCAACCAGCACCTCGCACTGAGCGCTGCACTGGCATTGGCAGACTGCCCGGTATTGCTGCTGGCAGCCGGTACCGATGGCAACGATGGCACGACGGATGCCGCCGGTGCCATCATTGATGGCGGCACTGCGAAACGCATAGCCGCGCGGGGCCTGGATGCCGAGGCCCGCCTCCGTGCTGCCGATGCCGGCAGCTGTCTTGCGGCCAGTGGTGACCTGCTGGAAACAGGGCCGACCGGTACCAATGTCATGGATATGGTAATCGGATTGAAATTACCGGATGCTGGCGAGATATGAATAACCTGCAACAGTTGGCACGCAGTTGCCTGGAAACGGTCGATCCAGCAGAGAAAGTTGCGCTCACCCTGCAAACTGCCGCGGCGGTGAAGTCGGGTACCTGTGACGCTGCGCAGGCCGCCAGATTGGCGGAGCAGCTGGCGCCGGGGCGACCGCAACATCCCGAGCTGGTGCATTATTCCAGGGTGCCACGCCGCAAGCTGACCACTGACGCAGGAAGGGCAGCCTTTTTGCATGCCCTTGCACACATTGAATTCAATGCCATCAACCTGGCCTGGGACGCCGTGTGTCGATTCGACGGCATGCCAGACCGGTATTACCGCGACTGGAGTCGGGTGGCCGGCGAGGAGGCGGAGCATTTCACTATGTTGTCCGACCGTTTGCAGGAACTGGGCTATCGCTACGGGGACTTTTCTGCCCATGACGGGCTCTGGGAGATGGCTACCAAGACGGCACATGACGTACTGGTGCGCATGGCACTGGTACCGCGCGTGCTGGAAGCGCGCGGCCTTGATGTCACCCCGGGTATGATCAAGCGGTTAAGGGCCGCCGGTGACGACACCAGTGCCGACATTCTGGTTAAGATACTGCACGATGAAATCGGGCATGTCGAAATCGGCTCGCGCTGGTTCAAGCATGTCTGCCATGAACGGAAACTGGATCCCGTGCTGACATTCGGCCGCCTGTTGGATGAGTACCAGCTGGGGCCGGTACGCAAACCGATGAATGTTCCCGCGCGCCGGCAGGCCGGATTCAGTCATGAGGAGATCAGCCTGCTGGAAGGTGCCACCGAGGAGGAGTCATGAAATATTCCGGATACCTGCGGCCTGTTGCTGTCATGCTGGTCATGCTTGCTGCGGGGATGTCGCTGGTTGTCGCAAACGAGCAGGATGGGTTGGTCGATGCCGGCGTGCTTTGGTACGAAGAGCAGGAGCCGGGCACGGATGTCTACCCGGTCAGGATACTGGTAACAAACGGGCATGTACGCATCGATGATGGCATCGACGACAGTGATTTTGTCCTGCTGGATCGTCGTACGAGGGTCGTATACAGTGTAAGCCACGAAGAACAGACCACTATGGAAGTGGTGCATCATCCAGCCAAGGCTGATATCCCGGACAGCATTCACCTGGCCGTGGAGGTGCAGGCCGATACCAACGCACCGGCAATCGGCGGCAAAAAGCCGCAGCACATCAAGCTAACAGCCAATGGCGCCACCTGTTACGAGGCCATCGTCGTGCCCGGCCTGCTGGAGGGAGCGGCGGGTGCCCTGGCGGAATATGCACGCACACTGGGGGACCGGCAATTGAACAGCCTGCAGGATGTGCCGGTGGAGATACAGACACCGTGTTTCCTGTTGCGTTATGCCTATCTGCCGGACCGCCACTATCGACAGGGGTTACCTGTGCAGGAATGGGATGATGCCGGTTATCGGCGCGCCCTGGTGAATTTCAGCGAACACGACAAGGTAAGCCGGTCACTGTTTGTGGTACCTGCGTCCTACCCGCTTTTCCACATCGGTGGCTAGTTCCGCGGCAGGCTGAGAGTCTGCAATTGGCACCCCTGCAGATTGCATTCCAGCAGGCTGCCCTGTTCGTACCAGTCACCCATTACAATGCGCTGTGCCGGTTCTCCGGCAATAGCCAGGTCATGGATGCCGGGCCGGTGAGTATGTCCATGGATGAGGCGCCTGACCCCGTGTCTGGTCATGGCGTCGATCACCGCCTGCGCATTTACGTCCAGGATCGCCTCCGGTTTGCCGCTGTTCTGCTCGCGGCTGGCCTGACGCATTTCCCTGGCTATCGCGCGGCGCTCCTCCAGTGGCCTGGCGAGCAGTGTTGACTGCCAGGTCGCGTCACGTACCGTATTACGTAATTTCATGTAGTCGGTGTCGTCGGTGCACAGCAGGTCGCCGTGCATCAGCAGGGTAGGCATACCGTACAGATCGATTACTGTCGGGTCTTCCAGCAGGGTGCAACCGGCCAATCTGGCAAAACGCTCGCCCAGTAAAAAGTCCCGGTTGCCATGCATGACGTATACCGGTGAACCGGCGCTCGCACAGTCTTTAAGAGCTGCGCAGACGGCCTGGTTCAGCGAGGACGTGTCGTCATCGCCGATCCAGGCCTCGAACAGGTCGCCAAGGATATATATGGCATCGGCCTTTCCTGCCCGACGTGCCAGAAAGTCGAGGAACAGTTCGGTGACTGCCGGACGCTCGGGGTCCAGGTGCAGATCCGAGACAAATAGCGTGTGTGCCACGGGCGGGCAAGCAGTTTATGTTATTCCGCGACAGTCACCTTGTTGATGATGACGGGCTCCAGCGGCACATTCTCGTGTCCTCCCTTGTTATCGGTGGGGACGTTCTCGATGGCCATGACCGGGCCCATGCCGTCGGTGACCTTGCCGAACACGGCATAGCCCCAACCCTGCGGGCTTGGTGACTTGTGGTCAAGGAAGGCATTGTCTGCGATATTGATAAAAAACTGTGATGTAGCGGACTGCGGGTCGTTAGTGCGCGCCATGGCAATGGTACCGTTCAGGTTGCGCAAGCCGTTCGCGGCTTCGTTCTTGATCGGCGGGTTGGTCGGTTTCGTCTGCATATTTACATCAAAACCACCGCCCTGGATCATGAAGCCGGGTATGACGCGGTGAAAGATGGTCCCGTCGTAGTGTCCTGATTTCGCGTACGCAACAAAATTAGCCGTGGATTCGGGTGCCTTATCGCTATCGAGTTCAAGGGTGATCACGCCCATACTGGTTTCCATTGTCACTGTAACCATGCCTGTTCCTTTCTTGTCCGGGTTGGTTTCATCGGTAGAGCCGTTGATCGGTGCAAGACCAGCGAAAATGGCCAGTAGAAGACCATACAGAGATTTCATCGGTTGTACTCCTGTTGATTATTCGAGTTCGCCAATGATATAAGCTCTGCCATTCAAAGCAAGCGCCGGATGTCTTGCTGTGCTGGATTTGACGCTTAAATGGCCGGAACCCTGTCAGCGGGGCAGGGATTGCCATGATTACCCGCCGTACAGCCGGGTTGCAGGAAACTATTCATGCTGAAGATATACAACACCCTTACCAATCAGAAAGATACCTTTGTGCCGATCGAGGAAGGCAAGGTTAAAATGTATGTCTGCGGGATGACTGTATATGACTACTGTCACCTCGGTCATGCACGTGTGATGGTGGTGTTCGATGTGGTAGTGAGCTACCTGAGATCGCTGGGCTACGATGTTACCTATGTCCGCAATATCACTGATATCGACGACAAGATCATCCGGCGCGCCAATGAAAACGGCGAGGATTTTCACGTACTGACCGAACGCTTCATAGATATCATGAATGAAGATGCCGATGCGCTGGGTGTGGTCCGGCCTGACCTTGAGCCAAAGGCCAGCGAATCGATGGACGACATCCTTGCCATGATCGGCACGCTGGTCGACAACGGGCATGCCTACCAGGGTGATAACGGCGATGTCTATTACGATGTCAGCGGGTTTGAGACATACGGTCGCCTGTCCGGCAAGAATACCGCCGACCTGAAGGCAGGGGCGCGTATCGAGGTGGATGAATCCAAACATGATCCGCTTGATTTCGTGCTATGGAAGCGCGCCAAACCCGACGAACCCAGCTGGGATTCTCCCTGGGGCGCAGGGCGGCCCGGTTGGCACATCGAGTGTTCAGCCATGTCGACGCGCCACCTCGGCGCACATTTTGATATTCATGGTGGCGGCATGGATCTCAAGTTTCCTCACCATGAAAACGAGATCGCCCAGTCCGAGGCGGCCACTTGCAAACCGTTCGTGAACTACTGGATGCATAACGGCTTCGTTCGGGTCGATGACGAGAAGATGTCCAAGTCGCTGGGTAATTTCTTTACCGTGCGGGAAATCCTCAAGCGTTACCGTGCAGAGGAAGTGCGTTATTTCATCATAGCCAGCCACTATCGCAGCCCGTTGAATTATTCACAGGAAAACCTTGAGAACAGCAAGGCGGCACTGACCCGGCTGTATACCGCCTTGCGGGGTATCAGGCCTGCTGCGACAGGCGCGGACTGTGAAAGTTCTTCGGCGGCTTTCAGTCGTGCAATGGACGATGATTTCAACACGCCTGAGGCCGTTGCGGTGCTATTTGAACTGGTGCGAGAGATTAACAAAAGCCGTGACACTGACCCCGGCCGGGCAAGCCGGTTGGCTGCATGCCTGCGTCAGCTGGGTGCCGTGCTGGGTCTGTTACAGGCTGATCCTGAGCATTTCCTGCGTGAGACAGCGACAGCAGGTGATGATGACGCGGGTCTTTCAGATGAAGATATCGAGGCGTTGATCGCCAGTCGTATCGCTGCGCGCGAGCAGAAGAACTGGGCGGAGGCCGACCGGATACGCACTGAACTGGAGCAGCAGGGAATCGTACTGGAAGACGGGGCTACCGGTACCAGCTGGCGGCGCAACTGAATGCTGGCCTGGTTCAAAATGAAGATCAGTCGTGCAGGTGCTCGGCTGCGAACAGGGTATTTTCAAGCAAGGTGGCAACGGTCATGGGGCCAACGCCACCCGGTACCGGCGTGATCCACGCAGCACGTTCGCGGGCCACCTCGAATTCTCCTATATCGCCTGCAATCGTGCCGTTTGCCAGCCGGTTGATGCCGACATCGATAACGGTTGAGCCTGGCTTGACCCATTGACCTGCGACAATTCCGGGTTTGCCGACCGCGACCACCAGGATATCTGCCTGTGCAACGTGATATTCCAGATCGCGCGTGAAACGATGGCAGATAGTCACGGTGCAGCCAGCCAGCAGCAGTTCCAGGCTCATCGGGCGCCCGACGATATTCGATGCACCCACCACGACCGCCATGCGCCCGTAAAATGGCTCGCCGGTATGTTCCAGCAGGGTAATGACACCGCGCGGGGTACAGGAGCGTAACGACGGGCGCCGCAGGGCCAGGCGGCCGATGTTGTAGGGGTGGAACCCGTCCACGTCCTTGTCGGGCAGGATGCGCTCGGTCACCTTGTCCGCATCGATGTGTTCGGGCAATGGGAATTGCACCAGGATTCCATCAATCGTTTCATCGGAATTCAGCCGGTCGATGAGATCGAGCAGTTCCTGCTCACTGGTTTCGGCCGGCAGGTCGTGAGAACGGGATATTACACCGGCTTCTTCGCAGGCCTTGCGTTTGTTGCGCACGTAGATTTCTGAAGCCGGGTCTGCGCCCACCAGGACCACGGCCAGCCCCGGGGTACGTAGTTTTTTGCGCTGACGCTCGTCAATCCGCTGTTTTACGGATTGTCTTACATCTGCCGCGATGGCCTTGCCGTCGATCAGTTTCGCCATCATCTGGTGTTGGAAGTGCCCCTGTTCATTGGACGCGAATTCTCGCATGCTGCCGTGGCCGGGGACAAGCAGAGAACCCTGGCGATGAAACAAACGGCCCGTGCACCCAGCCGTTGACCACCTCCGGGGTAGCACGTATCATTATTTGGCTGTGCAGGGTAGCCATGAACTTGTCACGGTACTCGGGGTATAGCGCAGCCTGGTAGCGCGCCTGCTTTGGGAGCAGGATGTCGGGAGTTCGAATCTCTCTACCCCGACCAAATACAGCAAGGCACGAACATTCCAGGCTCGGGTCAAAACTTGCGCCCGTAGCTCAACAGGATAGAGCACCGGCCTTCTAAGCCGACGGTTGCAGGTTCGAATCCTGCCGGGCGCGCCATATATTAACGGCCGGCCGGGTATGTGCAGATTAACGATTTTCAATGGTGGGCGTAGCTCAGTTGGTAGAGCCCTGGATTGTGATTCCAGTCGTCGTGGGTTCGAGTCCCATCGTCCACCCCATAACAACCCGTTCCGGCCGGCCGGACCGCGCGCAGACGGCTTGAACCACGCAGGTCGCTGTGGTCCAATACCGCTCCTTCGGGCCGTTAGCTCAATTGGCAGAGCAGTGGACTCTTAATCCATTGGTTGAAGGTTCGATTCCTTCACGGCCCACCAGATAAGCCCGTGCTGTGCACGGGCTTTTTTATGCAGCAATGCATCCAGGATGCGGTAGTGGGTAAGTTGGCTATCGGGTCAAGACAGGGGTGCGAAACGATGGCATAAATCGTTATAATTAAAGTTGAATTTGGGTAATATGGTCAGCTTCAGGCAGGAAGCTGCCGTCCGGGCGAGAGTGGCGGAATTGGTAGACGCGCTGGTTTTAGGTACCAGTGGGGTAACCCGTGAGAGTTCGAGTCTCTCCTTTCGCACCAAAGTACCCGTATCCAGCAAGGTTCCCAGAGGCAATATTCGGCATAGACGAGAGCGGGGAACCGATCGTTAAATAGCCGAAAATATGTAAAAATATCTGTAATGAGGTGAAGGAATGGAAGTTTCAGTTGAAAATACCGGGGGGCTGGCCCGCCGCATGACCGTGCAGGTTCCCGCGGAACGCGTTGACCAGGAAGTGGAGTCACGCCTGCAATCGATGACGCGCACAGTTCGCCTCGATGGTTTCCGGGCCGGCAAGGTGCCACTCAAGGTGGTTACGCAGAAATACGGTAAGCAGGTGCGCCTGGAAGTCATCGACCAGGTGGTCAGCACAACCATGCAGGAGGCTCTCACACAGGAGAGCCTGCAGCCGGCCGGTTCCCCCAGTATTGAGCCAAAGGAATCAACATCTGGAGAGCCGCTGGAATACGTGGTGACGTTCGAGATCTTTCCGGAACTGGGTGCCAACATCAGCTTTGATTTCAGTGTTACCCGGCCGGTTGTCGAGATCACGGACGAGGATGCCAACGCCATGCTGGAGACCCTCAGGAAACAGCGCGCCACCTGGAAGACAGCAGATCGCGCGGCACAAGCCGGTGACCAGGCAACCATTGATTTCACGGGAACTGTCGATGGTGAGGCCTTTTCCGGAAACACCGCGGAGAATATGCCCGTCGTGCTGGGTTCCGGCAGTATGATCAAGGGGTTCGAGGAGCAGCTGGAAGGGCTGTCCGCTGGCGATGAAAAGACACTGCACGTCACGTTCCCCGATGACTACCCGTCGCCGGAAGTTGCCGGCAAGCCGGCAGAGTTCATCGTCAAGGTGCATGATGTCTCGGGAATGATGCTGCCGGAACTGGATGACAGTTTTGCGGAGGGTTTTGGCGTTGCAACCGGTGGCATGGCCGGTTTGAGAGCAGAAGTGACCGGTAACATGCAGCGCGAACTCACCGGGCTGGTTGCCTCAAAACTGAAGGCCCAGGTGTTCGAGGGGCTGCTGGGGAAGAACCCTGTCGATGTGCCGCAGGGTATGGTTGACAGTGAGGTTCAGCAGCTGCGTGAACAGCATGCCTTCCAGGGCCAGTCAGACGAGGACCTGCGTAGCAATGCCGAGAGGCGCGTCAGGCTGGGTGTGCTGGTATCAGGGCTTGCCAGGCTCAACCAGATCCAGATCGACCCGGACCGTGTTCGCACCATGGTGGAGACGCTTGCGGCTTCCTACGAAAAACCGGAAGAGGTGATCCAGTGGTACTATGGCAACCAGGAAATGCTTGCCAATGTTCAGTCATCCGTGATGGAACAACAGGTTGTGGAATGGGTAATTGAGCACAGTGGAATCGAGGTAAAGGATCAGCCAACATCTTTCAACGAGCTTGTCGAGGAAGCCCGGCAAACTCAAGGATAATCAACCGGGCCCGATATGAGGAACATGAATAGCGCAAACGATATACAGGCACTGAACCTGGTACCCATTGTTGTTGAACAGACCGCCCGTGGCGAACGTTCCTACGATATCTATTCGCGCCTGCTCAAGGAACGGGTAGTGTTCATGGTCGGACCGGTCGAGGATTACATGGCCAACGTCATCGTTGCCCAGTTGCTGTTCCTGGAATCCGAAAACCCGGACAAGGATATTCACCTCTATATCAACTCGCCGGGCGGTTCGGTAACTGCAGGGCTCGCGGTCTACGACACCATGCAATTCATCAAGGCAGATGTCAGTACCATGTGTATCGGTCAGGCTGCCAGCATGGGTGCACTGTTGCTGGCCGGTGGTGCAAAAGGCAAGCGCGTCTGCCTGCCCCATTCACGCATGATGATTCATCAGCCACTCGGAGGTTTCCAGGGGCAGGCAACCGATATAGATATTCATGCCAGGGAAATTCTGCAGGTGCGTGAACGGCTGAATAATATTCTGGCCAGGCATACCGGACAGTCACTGGAAACAATCCAGCGGGATACCGACCGCGACAACTTCATGGGAGCTGAGGCTGCCAGGGAATATGGCCTGATCGATGAAATTCTCGAACAACGGCTGGCTAGTTCTGAGACCAAGGATGACTGATTGATTCTCCGGTTGCGGGCAGTTTTCGCGGCCGGATGAGCAGAATTCCTGCAAAAACCCTGTATTTCCTGACCTAAATATTCGGGCAGGGCGGCCGAAGGAGTTGATTGATAACAACTAACAGTGATACAAAAGACGGGTGGGTATATTGTTGTTAAGCGTGAGGGTTTGATATGAGCAACGATCGAAACGGCAAGGGCGAAGACGGAAAACTGCTCTACTGCTCTTTTTGCGGGAAAAGCCAGCACGAAGTCCGCAAACTGATTGCCGGGCCATCCGTGTTCGTCTGTGACGAATGCGTCGAACTGTGCAACGATATCATCCGCGAGGAGATGCAGGAGAAAACTGCCTCCGGTAGCGAGAAGCTCCCCAAGCCGCAGGATATCAACGACACCCTGAACGAATATGTTATCGGTCAGTCCCGCGCCAAGAAGGTCCTGTCCGTTGCGGTATACAATCACTACAAGCGGCTGGAAGCCAAGCTCAAGAAAGATGAGGTAGAGCTTTCCAAGAGCAATATCCTGCTGATAGGTCCGACCGGTTCCGGTAAAACACTGCTTGCCGAGACCCTGGCACGGTTTCTGGATGTTCCCTTTACCATTGCCGACGCGACCACGCTCACAGAGGCTGGTTATGTAGGCGAGGATGTCGAGAACATCATCCAGAAATTATTGCAGAAGTGTGATTATGATGTCGAAAAGGCGCAGACAGGCATCGTGTATATCGATGAAATCGACAAGATTTCACGCAAGTCAGACAATCCATCCATTACCCGCGATGTATCTGGCGAAGGCGTACAACAGGCACTGCTCAAGCTGATTGAAGGGACGATCGCCTCGGTCCCGCCACAGGGTGGTCGCAAGCACCCGCAGCAGGAATTCCTGCAGGTCAATACGTCCAATATTCTGTTCATCGTCGGCGGCGCATTTGCCGGGCTCGACAAGATCATTCGTGGTCGCTCGGAAAAGGGCGGCATCGGCTTTGCTGCCGAGGTCAAGAGCAAGGACGAGAAGCTCAACCTGGGAGAAATTCTCTACGAGGTAGAGCCGGAAGACCTGATCAAGTATGGACTCATCCCGGAGTTTGTCGGTCGTCTGCCGGTCGTTGCAACACTGGAAGAACTGGATGAGGATTCGCTCGTCCAGATCCTTACCGAACCGAAAAACGCACTTACCAAACAGTACGCAAAACTGTTTGATATGGAAGGTTGCGAAATCGAGTTCCGTGGTGAAGCACTGCGTGCCGTGGCGCGCAAGGCAATGGCACGCAAGACCGGCGCGCGTGGCCTGCGTACCATCCTGGAACAGGTGCTGCTCGACACCATGTATGACTTGCCATCACTTGAAAACGTCAGAAAAGTGGTCATCGACGAGAATGTTATTCTCAGCGGCTCGAAACCGTACATGATTTTTGACGCCCCCGAAGCCATTGCCGCTTCTGAATAACTCTGATATTGATATATTTA
>CBEULV010000008.1:0-25906 GCA_965544015.1 uncultured Gammaproteobacteria bacterium
TGATATTCCCTGTTCTCCGACGAGATACATTGTTGTTTTATATATAAAATAACACACCAACCCGCTGGCCGGGCGCTGGATTCCCCCAGCCTGCAGGGTTACGTTGAAAAGAAGAAACCGGGTGCGGAGCACCCGAAGTGCATAGGGACGGCAGGAGTCACTATGGTAGCGGGCTTGAATAAACCGGAGGAAATCGACCCCGGCAGTGTACGCAAGTTATTGCGGCTGCTTGGGGCGCTGCGTGATTCTGCCGCCGGCACGGTCATCTACCGGCAGGTTGAAAGCATGCTGGAAGATATCGTCTCCAGCCACCTGAAGGCGGAGATGGCCTATTCCGGCTTCGTGAATATCCTGCTGGAGTCATTTGCCGCACATATTTCCCCCGGCAGTTCGCCGTACCTTCAGATCAAGTTACTGCAGGCGCGCCTGCAACCACCGTTGACTTCCACCGAGCTTGCCAGCCTGGAACAGTTTGTCGGGCAATGTGGCGAGCAGATCCGCAGCGCCGAAGACCAGGACCCGGCAGTCATGCTCAAGGCCGTCAGCCCGCTGCTGGCAGCCTTCGGTATCGATTCCGTGCCGGAAGCCAAACAGAGCTACCCGGAAGTGGAAAGTTTTGCCGGCGACGCAGCGGCTGGCGCCGGCCAGGTGACTGCGCACGATAAGCCTTTACCCGCGGCTGGCGACGATGACTATGCTCAGTATGCCGCAACCGTGCAGCAACAACCTGTCGACAAGGCCGTGCATGCGGCATTGCAGGGCGCCAGGGCTGACGACGACTACATCAGCAAGGAAATACCTGCCGGGCAGGATCTCAATGCCATCAATCGCAGCGAGCTGGAAGCACGCCGCGAGGATATCGCCAAGCTGGAGGGCATGCTGGGCGAACAGGTGGTCAAGACCATCAGCAAAAACGAGGAATTTGGCGTCATCCTGGAAGTGGTACTGAACGAGCTGCGCCAGGCAGAAGATGGCAGCGAACTGGAAAATATCCGCTGGACGCTGATCCGCGAGGTGGAAAAACTCATGAGCGGCCATCATGACCTGGCCGACCAGCTCGACAGTACACATCATTACCTGCAGCTGTACGAATCCGACAGCCGTCAGCTGACCGATGAGCTGACGCGTGTGCGGCTGCTGAGTCTTACCGACGAGCTGACCGGGTTGCCCAACCGGCGCGCCTTCATGCGCAGGCTGGAAGACGAGGTCGCCCGGGTACAGCGCTACGGTTTCCCGCTGTCATTCGTGCTGATCGATCTGGATCACTTCAAGTCGGTGAATGACGAACACGGCCATGCGGCCGGTGACGAGGTGTTGCGCGTGTATTCGAAGAACATCCTGTCCATCTTCCGTCACCATGACATGGTCGCGCGCTACGGCGGTGAGGAATTTGCCGTGCTGCTGCCCAATACGGATTCCGACGGTACCATTCGTGCGCTCAACAAGGTAAAACGCCGTGCCGGAGAAACACGCTGGCAGGTCAATGGCACGGTAGCCGAGGTACCCACCTTTTCCGCCGGTGTGTCACTGTACAAGCCCGGCGAATCCGCCAATGCCTTCATCGAGCGCGCCGACAAGGCCCTGTATCGCGCCAAGCGGCTGGGCCGTAATCGCATCGAGCTGGATATGACCTACAACAAGGACGGTGAGGAAAGCGCGCCACGTCGGCGTAGTTCCGACCCGTAGCAAGCAAACCCGGCAGTCACCGGTTTTTCACCGCTCAGGCTGTATAATCTGCGCCATGGATCACGAGCGGGGTATGCAGCATGGCGACCACTGAACTCACAAGCGATAATTTTGAAAGCATCATCACCGGCAACGACATCGTGTTGCTGGATTTCTGGGCGTCATGGTGCGGACCGTGTCGCCAGTTTGCACCGGTGTTCGAATCCGCATCCGGGTCACATCCCGATATCGCGTTCGCCAAGGTCAATACGGAACAGGAGCAGGCGCTGGCCGGGCACTTCCAGATTCGCTCGATTCCTACCCTGATGGTGTTCCGTCAGCAGATCATCGTGTTCTCACAGGCGGGTTCATTGCCGCCAGCCGGGCTGGAGTCCGTGATCGAGAAGGCCAGGGCGCTGGATATGGACGATGTGCGTCGCCATGTGGCTGAACAGGTCAGTGAGCAGGTCACAGAGCAGGGAGGCGAGGCATGAAGACGGTTTTGCGCTACCTGTTCCTGTTCGCCCTGATAGCAGCACAGGCTGTTAACGCCGATAACGAAGCACGTTACAACCAGGTCCATCTGGATGCGCAAGTCAGCGAGCAGGTCGGCAATGACACCATGCATGTCAGCCTGGAGAGCTGGGGCGAGCACCGTGATGCGGCGAAACTGGCGGTACAGATCAACCGCGACATGGAGTGGGCGCTGTCACAGGCCAGGCAGCATGCAGCGGTCAAGGCCGGCACGGGCAGCTACCAGACCTGGCCGCTGAGTTCGAAAGACAATACCGTCACGCGTGGCTGGCGCGGTCAGCAGAGCCTGCAGCTGGAAAGTCGCGACAGCGAGGCACTCAGCCAGCTGACCGGGTTGTTGCAGGAGCGCCTGAAGATCAAGTCGATGAACTTCACCGTCTCGGATGAACGACGTGAGAGTGTCGAGAATCGCCTGATTGGCCTTGCACTGGAGGCCTTCAAGACGCGTGCGCAGATAGTCAGTAGCAATCTCAAGGCCGGCGGTTACCGAATTGTGAACCTGAACATCGGCACATCTGCACAACCACCACCGATCATGTACAAATCGCGCATGGCCATGGCCACGATGGAAGCCGATAGCGCGGTAGCCGTGGAGACGGGCGAGAGCGAGGTGCGCGTGTTGGTGAGCGGTACTGTCGAGCTAGTGATGCCCTAACCGTTTACCGGTTTTCACTGCGATACCCGGTTGCGTCTGACGCCTATCAATGCCCGCTAGCGGTGTGTTCTTACACGATCACTCTAGATTCTCTGATGTAACCACAGGTTGGCCGGACTGATAATCCGGCTCTACTTCCCCGTCGTTCCCGCGCAGGCGGGAACCCAGTCCCAAACAATGAGACAGGCCTGCGTTTACATCCTTGCCAGCAGGAGAAATGGAACGCTCTATATTGGCGTAACCAGTGACCTGATAAAGCGGGTATATGAACACAGGCTTGGATGCGTTCATGGTTTTACAAAGCAGTATCGTGTCCATCGACTGGTCTATTATGAAGTCTGTCCGGATATCCTAAGTGCAATCCAGCGAGAAAAGCGACTGAAGAAATGGGAGTGGCAATGGAAGTTAAGGCTTATTGAGAGAGTCAACCCGGAGTGGGATGATTTGTATCCGACGATTCTTTAAGGCTGGGTTCCCGCCTGCGCGGGAACGACGACTGAGATGGTGTGATCAGTGTGATGGGTAAATGTTAATTACTCCTCCACCAAATCCGGTTCTCCGCAGTATTCCGCGATCTCACGGCGTGCCGCATCACGCAAATCCAGTGCTACCTGCCAGCCTTCGCCCTCGTGCATGATCGGCTGGCATACGGTGACCTCGATCTGTCCGCGGCGCGGGAACCAGTTGTTACCGCGAATGATGCTGCGTGCGCCACGGATGGCAACCGGCACAATCGGTACTTTTGCGCGGCTGGCGGTGACGAAGGCGCCCATGCGAAATGGTTGCAGCCCGGCAAAGGTCGTGAAGGTGCCTTCCGGGAAAAACACGATGGACTGGCCATTACGAGACTTGCTGGCGATGCGTGTGACGTCACTGGCGCCCCTGTTGGCATTGAATCGGTCCACGAATTCCACGCCGAAGCGTTGCAGCAGCACCCGGATTGGCATGTTGCCGGCAAGTTCGCCCTTGACGATGAAATGTATCGGTATATCCAGCGCGGCGGTGACGATAATGCCATCCAGGTAGCTGGCATGGTTGGCGACGATGATCTGTGCGTGTTTCGAATCGAGGTGTTCGTGCCCGCTCACCTTCAATGGCGTGAATGTGCAGGCAAACAGTGCACGTGCGCAGCAGTGCGCCATCTTGCGGCGGCCATGCTCAAACGGGGTAAACACCACCAGGATCCAGGTTAGCAGGCCAAGTACGATAAATACCGGCCATGCATACAGCGCGTAAAGCCATTCCCCGGCACTGTGCCGGCCATTCGCCGCCACGTTATTTGCCTGGCCAAACGAGCCCATCAACAGGTCGGCGGCGGCGCTTGCGCCCGTGTCTTCCGGGCAGGCACGGTACGTGCTGTTTTCGGCGAGTCCGGCGTGTATGGCCTGCATCAGGTCGTTGGGTGTCGCCGAGCACACGGCGGCCCCGTCCGGCAGTGAGACGTTCAGGGCCTGTTCGATGCGTACATGCAGTTCCATTCGCGCCATGCTGTCCAGGCCCAGTTCCTGTTCAAGCAGGGTGTGGGGCCTGAAATGGAGATTCTTCCAGTGTGGGTGCACCTCACCGACCAGTTGGCGGATCACTGCAAGCAGATCGCCCATTTCCGGCGCTTGCCTGTTGGTGTCTTTGTCATGCGCTGCGTTCATGCTGGTCGTTATGCTAATGTAAATCCCTGTCCAGTCAATTAAACGGGTAACCCCATTCCGTCAGCATGAAGAAAACCCGCAGACAAACCGCGCCCTCTGGTACGCCGGATCCGTCTTTGCAGGCCGAGCTGAGGGAAATCGAACAGTTTACCGATACACTGTGGATGGAGCGTGGTCTGAGCGACAACACCCTGGCCGCCTATCGTAATGATCTTGCCGGGCTGGCCAGCTGGTTGCTGGGGAACGGCCGGACGCTCTGCGCGGCACAGCGTACCGACTTGCTGGATTACCTGTCGCACCGGGTTATTGCCGGCGCACGGCCGCGCACCACTGCGCGGCTGTTGTCATCGATGCGACGATTCTACCGCTACCTGGTACGCGAAGGCCGGATCGGGGAAGATCCGAGCGTGCGTATCGACACACCGCGCATCGGCCGGCCACTGCCGGACTCGCTCACCGAGGAGGAGGTTGATGCGCTGCTGCACGCGCCGGATACCGGCGACAAACTGGGCCTGCGTGACCGCGCCATGCTGGAGCTGCTATACGCCTGTGGTCTGCGTGTCTCGGAACTGGTAGGCCTTGCAGCCGAGCAGGTCAATCTTGTCCAGGGTGTGGTCAGGCTGACGGGCAAGGGGAACAAGGAACGGCTGGTGCCGCTGGGTGAGGAGGCCATTGACTGGCTGCAACGCTACCTGGACGAGAGCAGGCCACAGCTGGTTCATGAGCAGGCCGTCAGCTTCCTGTTTGTGTCGCGGCTGGGGCGGGGCATGACCCGTCAGACTTTCTGGCACCGTCTGCGCCGGTATGCGCAGGTGACCGGGATCAGCAAGCATCTGTCACCGCATACCCTGCGTCATGCATTTGCAACGCACTTGCTGAATCACGGGGCTGACCTGCGCGTGGTGCAGATGTTGCTGGGGCATAGTGACCTGTCGACCACGCAGATATATACTCATGTGGCGCGTGAGCGCCTGAAAGACCTGCACGCACAACACCATCCACGCGGTTGAGCCGCTGTCGCACTGTTTCGTGTCTGTCTGAATTAACTGAAACTTCACTGCCTAATCTGCTGTCAGACACTGCGTGCCCGCTGATAGCGAATGGAATGTATATTATGAATAAACGCATTGTTACCTTGTTATTGTTGTTGCTGGCGTCCGTCCAGCTGACCCCTGTGGCGCTGGCCGGAGACGATACCGACAAGCAGATTCGCGCGGCATTCGGGAAGATCCTGCCCGGCGTGCAGGTGAATGAAATCACGCCATCCCCGCTGGCAGGCGTGTCCGAGGTCATTGTCGGCTCAAAACTGTTCTACGTCTCCAACGATGGCAAGTATCTCATGCAGGGGAGCCTGATCGAAATGGCTACCCGAACCAACCTCAGCGAGAGACGTCTGGACGGTATCCGCCTGGCTGTATTGAAGGATCTCAAGACATCAGACATGATCATTTTCCCGGCCGCTGAACAGCGTCACGTGGTTACCGTGTTCACCGATATCGATTGCGGCTATTGCCGGAAACTGCACGCGGAGATTGACCAGTACAACGCGCTCGGTATCACCGTGCAGTACATGATGTACCCGCGCTCCGGTCCGGATACCCCTTCATACGACAAGGCCGTGTCGGTCTGGTGCAGCGAGGACCGCCAGAAGGCACTGACGCGTGCCAAGGCCGGCGAGACGCTGCCAAATGGCAGCTGCGACAACCCGGTTCGGGACCACTACGACACGGGTCAACAGCTGGGCATCCGGGGCACCCCGGCCATCCTGCTGGAGAATGGCGAGTTACTGCCGGGATACCTGCCGGCCGTCAAGCTGGCCAGCGAGATAGAAAAGCGCTCCTGACCGCTAGTGCAGTGCGGTGAACATGCGGCGCCGGTAACGGCCGGTCAGTTCGTGCTCGTTGCCCAGCAATTCAAATACCGCAAGTAGTGCCTTGCGTCCGGCATCGTCATTGTACTGCCGGTCGTGTTGCAGGATATGCAGGAAGCTCTCCAGCGCCGCCTCCATGTTGCCGGCCAGTACCTGTGCCGCTCCCAGCCGGTAACGCAGTGCGCTTTCTTTCGGGCTGTCCGCCACGGTCTCTTCCAGTGCCGCAATATCCGTGTTCGCGCCGGCGCTACGGGTAAAGTCGAGCAGAGTGCGCACGCGCAGTGCCTCGGGTTCATTGCGCACATCGTGCGGCAGGCTGTCCAGCAACCGTTCGGCCTGCTCCAGTTGCCCGCTGTGCACACACAACTCGCTGTAATTCGTTGTGAGCTGGTGATTATCCGGGTTTGCGGCGTGCGCGGTTTCCAGCAGCGCCAGTGCCTGTTCCGTTGCGCCGGCATTGAACTGTTCGCGGGCCTGCACAATCAGCCGGTCAGAGTCCCGTTCAATATAGCGGTCCAGCAGGTTGCGCAGGGTTGATTCGGTTTGCGCGGCCAGGATTTCCTCGACCAGTTCACCGTTCTTGTAGAGATGCATGGTCGGCAGGCTGCGGATGTTGTGTTGAGTGGCTAGCTGCCGTTGTTCGTCGGTGTTCACCTTGGCCAGTACGAATTTGCCGGCATAGTCTTCCACCAGCTTGCCCAGTACCGGCATTTGCATCTGGCAGGGGCCGCACCATTCCGCCCAGAAGTCGACCAGCACCGGCACCTGCCGTGACCGTTCCAGTACCAGTGCTGGAAAGGATTCAAGGGTTACATCGGTAATATTCGGTAACTCACTAATATCCATAGTGTATTAAGTCTGTTATTGGGGGCTGTCCGGGCCGGATTGTAACCCATCCAGGCACACCAGTTCATTACAGGCGGTGAATAGCAGGCAGGGCCTGACATGATGTTGCGGCCACAGCTGTTCGACTGCCCGGGTGTAGTAACGCAGCTGGTCGCGGTAGTGCTCGACCAGGCGCGGGATCGATGCCGCGTCTGCATGGGCATGCGTCTTGTAGTCCACCAGCATGACCGTTTCCGCAGCGACCACGAGCCGGTCGATGACGCCATGGACGAGCCGCTTGCCGTCCAGGTATTGCACGGGTACTTCATTAAAGGCCTGCGTGTAACGGGTATCGTCAAACAAGTTTGCCAGGCGCGGATCACTGACAGTGGTACGGGCAACCCGCCACCACTGCAGGAATTCGGCATCATCGGGCTCGCGTTGTTGTGATGCGGCCAGTTGTGACAGCAGGGCGTCAGGGTCAGGTCGGCCTTTTTGCGTGAGTGCATCCAGCATGGCGTGTATCACGATGCCGCGCTCGCGGCCGTCAATATCACCGTATGATGCCAGCAGTGTGGCCGCCTGCCTGCTGGGTGCAATCTGTATGTGAGCGGGAGACAGCCTGACCGGCTGCGCAAGCCGCGGGTCAACTGCAACGACCGGCCGATCTTCCGGTGGGCTGGCCGGGCAGGACAGGGGCGTGCCGGAGTGGTATACCGGGTTACCCCGTTCATTGCGTTCACAGTCCTGCATGGCGGCACGGATCATGCCATACCAGCTGGAGTCGACATTCTTCTCAGTGCCACTGCCGGAGATGAACAGGTACTGCCTGGCGCGGGTCAGTGCCACGTACAGCAGGTTGGCATCCTCGCGCAGCTTGTCTGTTCCCTGTTGCTCCAGCAGGGCCTCTGTTGCGGCATCGCGTGCAGCCCGGTTGCCGGCCAGCAACATCAGGGCGGGGCGATCGCTGTCCTGCGGCCAGTCCACCACGGTGCTGTGGGCGCTGCGGTCGCGTGTCGAGACTGCCGTATCGGCCAGCCAAACGATCGGCGCCTCGAGGCCCTTGGCGCCATGAATAGTGAGCAGGCGCACGCGGTCACTACCGGCATCGTCAGGTGCGCTCTCGTCGGGCTGGTCCTGGTCTGACTGGCGCAGGCGGTTCAACTGGTCCAGGAAGCGCGGCAGGCTGGGGTAGCGGCCGTTGTCGATTTCCAGCGCCAGTTCGATAAACCGCGTGAGGCTGGCGCGAACCCGTGGTAACAGGGCCGGCGGAAAAGCCGCCTCGTAACGTTGCACGATCTCGCCTTCATGGAAGATACGGTCGAGCAGGTCATGTACCGGGACCCGTCCGGCCAGTGTGCGCCAGTGTTCCAGCCGTGAATAGACCTCACGATAGGGAGACTGACCGCGGTCGGCCAGTTGCGCCAGCTGTTCATACCAATGACCGCCGCTGTCAGCTGCCAGCGGAATCAGCTGTTCACTCGCCAGGCCAAACAGCGGTGCGCGCATTACCTGTGCCAGCGCCAGGTTGTCATAGGGCGAAATCAGGATGTTCAGCAATGCGACCAGGTCGCGTACTTCCAGGTTCTCCAGCAACAGGCCCTTGCTGGCGGCCAGGCAGGGGATGCCCGCGTCGCGCAGTGCCGTTTCATAGGCGTTGGCGTGGGTGCGCTGACGCAGCAGGATCATGATGTCACCGTAGTTCATCGCTCGCACCCTGCCGCCCTTCATGATCGGGGTCTGGCTGGTCATCAATGCCTGGATCTGCTGCGCAAGCATGCGTCCTTCAGCGGCATAGCGTGCATCCTCCTCGACGATGCGCGGAGCCAGCAACGGGTTGCGCAGTTCCATGGAAGTATCCGCCGTCGTGTCGTCGTCACTGTTACCGGCATCTACTTGCAGCGGTAACAGTTCGACATGGCCGTACATGTCTGGCAGATGGGTGGTGTGCGGATTAAAGCCGGCGAGACGCCCATCAAGGGGCGGTTGGCTGAATACGGCGTTGACACAATCCATAATGGCGCTGGCCGAGCGCCGCGATGCATCCAGCGGGTAGCGCCTTGCCTGCATGTCCGATTCCAGCCAGTTGGATGCCTCGTCCAGCAGTGCGGGATTGGCGCGCCGGAAGCTGTAGATTGACTGTTTTGTATCTCCGACCAGGAACACCGAGCGCTCACGTTCATCGCCGCCGGCCGCCAGCTCCTGCAGCAGGGGCAGCAGCAGGTGCCACTGGGTCGGGTTGGTATCCTGGAATTCATCGACCAGCAGGTGGTCAATGCGTGCGTCCAGCTTGTACTGTACCCAGCTGGCGTGTTCGCTGCGGTTGAGCAGTTCGCAGGCCAGCCATTCCAGGTCGGCGAAGTCCAGTATGCGCTGCTCGCGCTTGAGGCGCTGGAAATGCTCCAGCAATGCCGATCCCGCGGTATACCAGGCGGTCGTGGTATGCCAGTTGTGGTGACGTGCGCGTGCGTCATTCAGGGCCAGCAGCTCTGCGGCGATTTCTGCGTGCAGCGTGAGCATGCGTTGCTCGGTATCTGCCCCCATGCGCTTGCGCTGGGCGGCGCTTTCCTTCACTGCGCGCGGCGTACCTGCCTGGGTCAGGAATGCCCCTTTGATGGCGTCCAGAAATACCTCAGGCTGATCTTCTTCATTCAGTGCCTCGCCCAGGTCGCGGGCCTGATTGGCCGTGGTTTTCGTGCCGTTTTTTTGCAGCAGGGTGGCATATTCCGCAATGCGTGCCTGCTGGTCGTCATTCGGGAAATCGCCCAGCGGATCACTGTCCGGATCGATCGCCAGGAATGCCGCCAGCTTGCGGCTGGTGAATGCCAGCGGCTCACGCTCGCCCTGTGTCCAGGCCCACCAGTCGCTGCGTTGGGCCAGGAACGAGTGCAACGCGGACTGCGCATTATGCAGGCCGTCACAGCCCTCGACCAAGCTGTCCAGCGCGCTGGCGGCCCGTCCATTCGGCTCCTGTGCTGTCGCGGCCAGCAGTGCGTCGCGTGCTGCCTGTTCCAGCAGCCCGGTGCTTTCGCTGATCTCGAAGCCGGGTGCGATCCCGGCTTCCAGCGGAAAACGTTGCAGCAACTCCTGGCAGAAAGCGTGGAACGTGGTGCAGCGCAGGCGCCAGGGATTGAACAGCAGCTGCTCGTAGAGTTTCCGTGCGTGACGCCGCAGCCCGGTTTCCGGGGCCATGCCGGCCTGCTCGAGCAGTTTATCCAGCTGCTCCGGTTCGGCGCACATCAGTTCGTGCAGGCGCTCCATGACGCGCTGTTCCATTTCGCCGGCGGCCTTGCGGGTAAAGGTGACGGCCAGGATGCTTTCGGGTTGCGCGCCGGCCAGCAGCAGGCGAATGATGCGCGTGACCAGCAGCCAGGTCTTGCCGGTACCGGCGGAGGCATGCACGCTGGCGTTGCTGTGCGGATCGGTCGCCTTGAGGGCGTTGTCCTGACCGTTAGCCGTCATCGTGGCAACTCCGGCCACGCCTGTTTGCGGCACAGTCCGTCCATATCGCAGTGCGCGCAGGTGTCATCATCGCCCCAGGCCGGCAGTTCTGCACCGGTTGCCAGTTGCTCCAGCAGCGTGACCAGGCGTGCGCGTACCGCCTGTGTCAATTCGGCGAGTGCTTCACCTTCCAGTGCGCTGCCGCTGCACACCTTGCGATCGAGCTGTACATATTCGACGCGCGCCGGTATGCGTTGTGCCAGCAGGGCGTAGGAGGGCAGCTGAACAGCCTCGCCACTGTCGATGGCATCCTGTTTCGGGAAACGGCCGGTCTTGTAGTCCAGGATGAGCTCGCCCTGCGGGCCACTGTCCATTCGGTCAAGCCTGCCTTTCAGTGTGATGCCCGGCAGCAGTTCGAGTTCGCCGCTGCATTCTCCGTCTGCGAATGTCCAATCGGCCTGGTGCCGGCCTTGCCAGTCGATATAGAGCGGTACCAGCACCAGCCAGCGGCGCAGCCAGGCGCGGTTCTCAAAATTGTCTTCCAGCTCTTGCCCGAATACCTGTCGGGATACGGCTTCAAGCTGTGCAATGGCAGCGGCATGGTTGTCGGCGCTGATCTTTCCACTGAACGGCGCGGGGTAGCCCTTGCCGCCCCGGTGAAAGATTTCCAGCGACCGGTGTACCAGTGTGCCGTATTCAGCCTTTTCCAGCTCCCGCCTGACTTCCTCGCGCGCCTTCAGCTTGAGGCCGCTGGCGGCAAAGAACCGGTACGGGCAGTCGATCAGGGTGGTGTGTGCGCTGACGCTCAGTTGTGCCGGGAGCCTTGCCGCAGGCAGTGTGGGGCGCGGCGCGGCGGCTACCTTCGGCAACGGCAGCGGGTGGTTGCCGGCAACCCGCGTGCCCGGTTGTTCCAGTAACTGCTCCAGCAGGTCGTCGTGCAACGCTGTCTGCCAGGCCAGTTGCTGAAAGGTCTCGATCAGGGCCAGCCACGGGCTCTCCCGGCGAATTTCTCCCTTGTCTTCCCGGTGCCAGGTGAGTAATACCCGCGGTGCACTTTCCAGCAGGTTGCGAAAGCGGTCCAGCTGTGTGCGATAGCGTTGTGACCAAACCGGCAGTCCCAGCTCTCCGCGTACCGGGTCGTTGAAAAAGGGTGAACCGGCAGTTGTCACCGGCAGATACTTGCTGTCACAGGCGCCGATGATCAGCCCGGCGAAGCGGCCGAGCCGGGCCTGTTGCAGGTTGAGCAACAACACGGGGCTGTGCCCGGCAGACGGCTTAAAGTCATGCCGTTCCAGGGCGCTGCCCAGCCAGCGGCGAAACTCGCTCCAGCTCATGCCGATATCGCTGTGTTGCGCGGCATCCCGCAACAGGCGCCATTCATGAAGTACGCGCTGTCCGGCCGGATCGCCCTCAAAAGACTGCCAGATACCGAGGCGCTGCAGACTTGTGCGCAGATGTGTGAGTAATTCAACGGGTGTGTGTTCGCCGTCAAGGCAGTCGCGCAACGGGTCCGCTGCCTGGTCCAGGATGTTCAGCAGTTCACGCAAGCGTTCGGCCGTCGCCGCACTCCAGCGCGTTTTGAGGTGTTCCAGTCGGGTGTTGATCTGGTGTCGGTAGCGCTGCAGTCCGCGCGCAATGTTTTCGTGCTGGATGATATCGGTCTCGAAGCGATACACCGTGTTGGCCAGCTGTTCACGGTCGTCGTCAGGGAAGATGAATACTGACTTGAGTACATCCAGTAGCGGCTCATGGGCAAAATCTTCCTCCACGGTTTGCAGCCAGCGCTCCAGGGCTGCCGCCGCGCTGGTCGTGGACAGGGCCCAGCCGCCCGGGTCAGCGAGCGTAATGCCGGCACGTTCCAGCAGTGCGCGTACCCGTCGGCCAAGACGGCGGTCCTCGGTAACAATGCCGATCGGCTGGTGCCCGTCGATCAGCCAGCGCCGCACCTGCAGATCGATGGCGCGTGCCTCCTGCTCCGCCGAACTGGCGGCAAAACTGCGCAGGACGGAAGCCAGCGGGGAATGCGGCTGCTGCCGGGACAACTGGCGGGCGCGTTCCGCCAGCGGAGCCACCGTGCTGGTGAAGGCAGCGTCCAGGCAGATGCCCAGTGGCTGTGCCGGTGCTGCTGCCGGTGTTGCCAGTGCCAGCAAGGGTGCGGTTGACGGCGGCGGGAATTCTTCGGGTAGCGGCAGCGGTCGTGGCAGGATGCAGTGGCCGTTTCCGGACTGCAGCGTTTGCTGCACCCATTCCAGTTCCAGTGCATTCATGTCGTCAAAGCCGACGAACCAGAACTGCCGTTCCGTATCCATTGCCTGGTGCCGGGCAAGACATTGCAGCATCGCCATGCCCGGATCCAGCAGGCCTTCTTCCTGCAACTGGATATGCCAGGCCTGCCACAGGCTGTGCACGATGCGCGCTTCCATGCCAAGCGGCTCCGGCAGCTTGTCCTTGATGCCGTAGGCGGCCTGCAGCTCGGCAGTGAAGGCATCCAGCTCAGCCGGTATACGGATGCGCTGCAGTGTCAGTTCGTCGAACAGCGTGATCAGGCTGGCAGCGAGTTGCCACGGATCATGGCTGCCGAACACCCCCGGGTGCTGGCGAATGGCCTCGACCAGCATGAGTTCGCGGCGGGCGCGGCCGGGCACCGCGGCTTCCGGTATGGCGTGCGTGGCAAGCCACTGTTCCGGCGTGCTGATGTGCGGGCCAAGCAGCGCCGGGAAGCCCTGTCCAGCAGCGGCCTGCAACAGCTGCCGGCGCAGGTCTGCCGTGAATATCAGCTCGGGTAGCAGCACCACGTGCTGCGTCAGGTCCGGCAGGGTGCCGGCCTGGTCAATGATCTGCGCCGCGGCGCTGGCCAGCATGTCCTCGTGGCCGCACAGCTGGATGACGGGTGCAGTACGGGTCATGCCGTTGCCGCACTGAGGCGGGGAATGGAAGGACGGGCCGTTGCAGGCCACGTCAACACCTCACCCGGTTCGGGAGTTGTAGCCTGTCTGAGATCCTGCATGCCGCTCGATATCAGCGTTCCAGGTGTTTCAGCTTGTCCGGTTTGTCTTTCCAGTCGTCTGCATCGGCCGGCGCGGCTTTCATTTGCGTGATGACCGGCCATTCACTTGCCAGCTCCGCATTCAGTTCCAGGAAATGCTCCTGTCCGGGCGGCAGATCGCCTTCATCAAAAATGGCGTTGATTGGACACTCCGGTTCGCACAGGGTGCAGTCAATGCATTCGTCGGGGTCGATGACGAGGAAGTTGGGGCCCTCGTGAAAGCAATCGACCGGGCAGACCTCCACACAATCCGTGTATTTGCACTTGATGCAGTTTTCAGTGACGACAAATGTCATGCAATTCTCCGCTTGGTTGTTGGCCGAACCTGGATGCCGGGCATGATACGACCAATGCAGATTCTCAGGTTAGGCGGGCAACTTGCTGTTAATCAAGAAATATGAGTTGTATTCCGGGTTTGGGTATGGAGTATACCCGGAATTGACGCAGATTATGAATGCAGTTCCTGTTTGGCCAGGTCGTGCAGCTGGTAGAGCGCCTGCAAGGCCTCGCGCGGGGACAGGCTGTCGATATCCAGTGCCTCCAGTGCAGTCAGCGCCGGGTGTTCCGCCCTCGACTGAAACAATGGCATCTGCGCGGCAGTGTTGTCCGCCGCGGTGTGCTGCTGCTGTTCCAGGACCTGCAGGCGGGCCTGTGCCTGGCGGATAACCTGTGGCGGGACGCCGGCCAGCGCGGCCACGTGCAATCCATAACTGCGATCGGCAGCCCCTTCCTTGACGGCATGCAGGAACACGATGCGGTCATTGTGTTCGGTGGCATCAAGGTGCACGTTGCTGATCCCGTGGTACTGTTCAGGCAACTGCGTCAATTCGAAGTAGTGAGTCGCAAACAGGGTATAGGCCTGTACGCGCGTGGCAAGGTCGACCGCACAGGCCCAGGCCAGCGACAGTCCGTCATAGGTGCTGGTGCCGCGGCCAATCTCGTCCATCAGTACCAGGCTGTGTTCGGTGGCATTGTGCAGGATGTTGGCTGTTTCGGTCATCTCCACCATGAAGGTTGAGCGCCCGCCCGCCAGGTCGTCGGCAGCACCGATACGCGAGAAGATGCGGTCAACCGGTCCGATCACGGCGTTGTCTGCCGGGATGAAGCAGCCGATATGTGCCAGCAATACGATCAGTGCCGTCTGGCGCATATAGGTTGATTTGCCGCCCATGTTCGGGCCGGTAATGATCAACATGCGCTGCTGGTTGTGCAGTTGCGTGTCGTTCGGGATAAACGGCTCATCCATGAGTTGTTCGACCACCAGGTGGCGGCCGCCGCTAATGTGGATGCCGGAACGCTCGCTCAGTTCGGGGCGACTCAGGTTCAGCGTGCGACTGCGTTCGGCGAAAGTTGCCAGCACGTCGAGTTCCGCAATCCCGTCGGCACACAGCGTTAAGGGTTCCAGTGCCTCCGTGAGCGTGTCCAGCAGGGCTTCGTAGAGGGCCTTCTCCAGTGCCAGTGCCCGTTCATGCGCGCTCAGCACCTTGTCCTCGTGTGCCTTCAGCTCCGCCGTGATGTAGCGCTCCACCGCCTTCAAGGTCTGGCGGCGCTGGTAGTCATCCGGCACCCTGTCAGCCTGCAGTCGGCTGACCTCGATGTAGTAGCCGTGCACCTTGTTGTAGCGGATCTTCAGGTTGCCGATACCGGTGCGTTCGCGCTCGCTCGCTTCCATGGCGAGCAGGCATTCGTCGCCATGCTCGCTGAGCTGGCGCAGTTCATCGAGTGTGGCATCGTAACCGGCAGCAAGCACACCGCCATCACGGATCAGCAGGGGTGGCTGTTCCTTGATGGCGCGGCGCAGCAAATCATGGGTATCCGCATGGACGCCGACCTGCTCAGCCAGTCGGCCCACCAGCGGATCATTGATGTTGTCCAGTAGTGCCTGCAGTTCCGGCAGCAGGGCGAGGCTGTCGCGCAGGCCGGACAGGTCGCGTGGTCGCGCGGACTTCAGGGCAATGCGTGACAGGATGCGCTCGATGTCGGCACAGCCGCGCAGCAGGGTGTGAATGTCGTCGTGATGCTCTCCTTCCAGCAGCTGGCCGACGCTTTGGTGGCGGTCTTTCAGCAGGGCGTGGTCACGCAACGGGCGATGCAGCCAGCGGCGCAGCAAGCGCCCGCCCATGACGGTGGCGCTGCAATCGAGCACGCCGGTGACGGTGTGCTCCGGTCGTCCGGATGGTGCATGTTCCAGTTCCAGGTTGCGCCGCGTCGCGGCATCCAGTACCAGGCTGTCATCACGCGACTCGACACGCAGACCGCGCAGGTGCGGCAGACTGGTACGCTGGGTGTTATTTACGTATTCCAGCAGCCCGCCCGCCGCACCGATGGCGGCAGTCAGGTGTTCACAGCCAAACCCGTCCAGGTTGCGGGTGCCGAACTGAGCATTCAGCTGGCGGCGTGCGCTGTCAGCGTCAAACAGCCACGGTGGCTGGCGGCGTAGCTGGTGGTTTCTCTCCACGCCGGGTGGCAGCGAGATGGCTTCGTTGACCACCAGTTCCGCCGGGTTGAGTCGCTGCAGTTCGCCGAGCAGGGCCTCTTCACCCCGGACCTGTTGCACGCAGAAACGGCCTGCAGCGAGGTCCAGCCAGGCCAGTCCCCAGTCCTCACCCGTTAGCTGGATGCTCACCAGCAGGTTGTCCTGGCGCTCGTTGAGCAGGGCCTCCTCGGTCAGGGTGCCGGGCGTGATGATGCGCACGACCTTGCGCTCGACCGGTCCCTTGCTGGTGGCCGGGTTGCCAACCTGTTCACAGATGGCCACCGATTCTCCCTGGCGCACCAGCCGGCCCAGGTACTGGTCGATGGCGTGTGCCGGCACGCCGGCCATGGGAATGGGCTCGCCATTGGATTTGCCACGCGAGGTGAGGGTGATATCAAGCAGGCTGGCGGCGCGACGGGCATCGGCGAAGAACAGCTCGTAGAAATCGCCCATGCGGTAGAACAGCAGGATGTCGGGGTGTTCCGCCTTGATGCCCAGGTACTGCTGCATCATCGGAGTGTGGGCAGGTGCGGTGCTGGTCATGGCCGGCAAGTCTACCCGATTGATGCGGATTTGCGCAGGGTGTCCGATGATCAGCCGGACGCGCCGGACTGATTGCCCTAAAAACCGTGGGCTGGCGCAATTACCTAAGCCGGTTTATCAAGCTGGATCGATGCACTTTGCCGGTGACATGAAAGACAGCAGGCAGATCGGGTACATTAGGCGCATGACCGATGCACATGAACAGGTTGCGCTACTGGCCGACCTGCTGGTTGGCCGCAGCCAGATGCTGGCCGTGGCCGAGTCCTGTACCGGTGGCTGGGTGGCCAAGTGCCTGACCGACCTGGCGGGTAGTTCGCGCTGGTTCGACCGCGGTTTCGTAACGTATACCAATGCAGCCAAGCAGGACATGCTGGGTGTGCCGGAAGCGACACTCAGGGATCACGGTGCGGTGAGCGAGGACACCGTGCTGGCGATGGCGGAGGGTGTGCTCGCTCACAGTAATGCGGACGTGGCGCTGGCTATCAGCGGCATTGCCGGGCCGGGTGGCGCGGTAGCGGGAAAACCGGTCGGTACGGTGTGTTTTGCATGGGCGATTCGTCCCGGTTACCGCCAGGCCGAGACCTGCCGGTTCGAGGGTGGTCGCGACGCCGTGCGCCACCAGGCCGTAGTTCATGCCCTCGCGCGGCTGGTCAGGATCCTGCAGGATGACTGAACCCACGCGGCGCCTGTTCTTTGCACTTTGGCCTGGCGATACGGTGCGCGCGGCACTGGATAAGACCGGGCAGACCCTGACCGGCAAACGGATCCGGCGCATAGCGGCAGACAACCTGCACCTGACGCTGGCGTTTCCCGGTTCCGTGCCGGCATCGATACAGATCTGCCTGGAGCAGCAGGCGGCAGCGATTCGCGTGACGCCGTTTGCACTGACCATTAACCATGCCGGTTGCTTTCCGCGGCCACGCATCCTGTGGATCGGTCCCGAGGAGGTACCGGCCGGGTTGTGTGAGCTGGCCGGTGCGCTGCGCCAGGTGCTGGTCGACTGCGGCATCAGTCCCGAGTCGCGTGCCTTCCAGGCGCATATGACCGTGGCGCGCAAGTACAGCCAGGGGGTGCCGGAACGGCCGTTCGCGCCGATTGACTGGCCAGTCAGCGATTTCTGCCTGGTCGAGTCAGTTGCCACCGAAAATGGTGTACGCTATTTGCCGTTGCGGTCGTGGCCGCTAGAGGGTGAATAATTTCTGTGGGATAATCCGCCCGTCCGGCAGGCCAGGGACGGGCATGCCACGAACACAATCCGGAGGAAATGAATGGACGACAACAAACGCAAGGCACTGAGTGCAGCACTGGGGCAGATCGAAAAGCAGTTCGGCAAGGGTGCGGTGATGCGCATGGGCGATGTCAGCGCCGTGGGTGCGGTGGACGCCATCTCGACTGGCTCGCTCGCGCTGGATATCGCGCTTGGTATCGGCGGCCTGCCGCGCGGCCGCGTGATCGAGATCTATGGCCCGGAGTCTTCCGGCAAGACCACGCTGACCCTGCAGGTGATTGCCGAGGCGCAGAAGGCCGGCGGGGCCGCGGCATTTATCGATGCCGAGCATGCACTCGATCCGGCATACGCGGAAAAGCTCGGCGTCAATGTCGACGAGCTGCTGGTCTCGCAGCCGGATACCGGCGAGCAGGCGCTGGAGATCACCGACATGCTGGTGCGCTCCGCCTCCATTGATGTCGTGGTGATCGACTCGGTTGCGGCGCTGACGCCGAAGGCCGAGATCGAGGGTGATATGGGTGATTCGCACATGGGTCTGCAGGCACGCTTGATGTCGCAGGCACTGCGCAAGCTGACCGGCAATATCAAGCGTTCCAATACCATGGTGATCTTTATCAACCAGATTCGCATGAAGATCGGCGTCATGTTCGGCAACCCGGAAACCACCACCGGCGGTAACGCGCTCAAGTTCTACTCCTCTGTGCGCATGGATATCCGCCGAATCGGTTCCATCAAGAAGGGCGACGAGATTCTCGGCAACGAGACCCGCGTCAAGGTGGTCAAGAACAAGATGGCGCCGCCGTTCAAGAAGGCCGAGTTCCAGATTCTCTACGGGACCGGCATTTCCCGCGAGGCGGAGCTGATCGACCTGGGTGTGCAGCACGGTTTCGTCGAAAAGTCCGGCGCCTGGTACAGTTACGGGGAAGACCGTATCGGCCAGGGCAAGGACAACGTGCGAGGCTTCCTGCTGCAAAATCCCGATATCGCTGACGAGATCGAGGCCAAGCTACGCAACCTGCTACTGCCCGGCCAGGCCGAGGTGGAACAAGAGGAGGCGCTTGAAGCTGAAGCCTGAACAGGCCGCAGACCCCGCGGCCATCCGCTCAACTGCCATGGGACTGCTGGCGCGCCGCGAACACAGCGAGCAGGAACTGGTGCGCAAGCTGCGCGCGCGCGGGTTTGAGACAGACGCCATCGACGATACCCTGCCGTTGCTGGTTTCTGACGGCCTGCTGAGCAATGAGCGTTTTGCCGAGGCCTTTGTCTACTCGCGCTTCCAGCGCGGGGCGGGGCCGCAGAAGATCCGTGCCGAACTGCGCGAGCGGGGTATCGACGATACGCTGATCCACCATTGTTTCGAGGTGCTGGATGAGGACTGGCAGGCCCGGTTGCGTGAGGTGCGCGAGAAAAAATTCGGCGCCGGGCTGCCCGGTGATTTTCGCGAGCGCAGCCGGCAGATGCGATTCCTGCAGCAACGTGGCTTCAGTGCCGAGCAGATCGCCCGGGCACTGCGCGATGATGAATAAAAATCCCTGATACCGGCAACGGCTGGCGTCCGGCACAACGCTGGCACGATTCCCCGTCATTCCTGCAAACAGGTGTTCCAATCCGCTCCAAATCCCTGAATAATAACGTCTCCATCCGGCCAGATAACAAGCAGTTTGATGAGTAGCAGCGCAGAACTTCGCCAGGCATTTCTGGACTTCTTCAAGGAGCGCGACCATGAAGTCGTGGCCTCGGCCTCGCTCGTGCCGGTAAATGATCCGACGCTGCTGTTTGTGAACGCCGGTATGGTGCCGTTCAAGGATGTCTTCCTTGGCAAGGAGACGCGTGCCATACCGCGCGCGGTCAGCAGCCAGCGCTGTGTGCGTGCGGGTGGCAAGCACAACGATCTTGAAAATGTCGGTTATACCGCGCGTCACCATACCTTCTTCGAGATGTTGGGTAATTTCAGTTTCGGCGATTACTTCAAGCGTGAAGCGATTGGCTATGCCTGGGAGTTTCTCACCGGGGTTATGCAGCTGCGTGCAGAAAGACTCTGGATTACGGTGTTTGAAGACGATGACGAGGCCGCGGATATCTGGTTGCACGAAATCGGCGTGGATCCGGCACGCTTCAGCCGCATCGGCGCCAAAGACAATTTCTGGTCGATGGGCGATACCGGTCCCTGCGGGCCGTGTTCCGAGATCTTCTATGACCACGGCCCCGGGGTGCCCGGTGGACCGCCCGGTACGCCAGAGGCGGACGCTGACCGTTACGTGGAAATCTGGAACCTGGTATTTATGCAGTATGACCGCGATGCCGACGGCTGCATGAAGCCATTACCCAGGCCCTCGGTCGATACCGGCATGGGGCTGGAGCGCCTGGCTGCCGTCGTGCAGGGCGTGCATTCCAATTACGAAACCGACCTGTTCCGGCACCTCATCAAGGCCGCCGCAGAGATCACCGGCACGAGCGATCTGGAACAGACCTCGTTGCGCGTGATTGCCGACCATATACGTTCCTGTACCTTCCTGATCGTTGATGGCGTGCTGCCGTCCAATGAAGGTCGCGGTTACGTGCTGCGCCGGATAATCCGTCGCGCCATCCGTCATGGTTACCAGCTGGGCGTCAAGCAGCCCTTCTTCAACCGGCTGGTCGGGGCCCTGTGCGAGGTGATGGGCGAGGCCTACCCGGAACTCGTCAAGAACCGTGCACATGTTGAACGTATCCTGCAGCTCGAGGAGGAACGCTTCGCCGAGACCCTGGAACAGGGTATGCGCATCCTGGAGGATGACCTGGCCGGCCTGAAGGGTACGGTGATTCCCGGTGACACCGTGTTCAAGCTGTATGACACTTACGGTTTTCCGAGTGACCTCACGGCCGATATTGCACGGGAGCGTGGTCTGACGATTGATGTACAGGGTTTCGATGTCGCCATGGAGGCACAGCGCACACGTGCGCGCTCCGCCAGCCAGTTTGGCGCGGACTATTCCGGCAGCGTGCAGGTGGAAGGGGTGACCCGTTTTACCGGCTACGACCAGCTCGAGGGCAAGGCCACTGTTGGTGCGCTGATCCGTGACGGTGAGTTGGTGGATCAGCTTGAGTCCGGCCAGTCAGGGCAGATAATCCTCGACCAGACACCGTTTTATGCCGAGTCCGGCGGCCAGGCCGGTGATCGGGGGTGGCTCGAATCGGCCAGTGCGCGCTTCGAGGTGGAGGATACACGCAAACAGGGCGCTGCCGTGTTTGTGCATGTCGGCACGGTGACAGAAGGTGTGCTGCGCAAGGGAGATCGCGTCAATGCACTGGTGGACAGCGCACGGCGCCAGGCCACGGTTCTCAATCATTCCGGCACCCACCTGCTGCATGCCGCACTGCGCCAGGTGCTGGGGAGCCACGTGCAACAGAAGGGTTCACTGGTGGAGGCGGAACGCCTGCGTTTCGATTTTTCTCACTACGAGCCGGTGACGCCGGAGCAATTGCAGGAGATAGAGACGCTGGTCAATGACCAGATCCGTGCCAACGCGCAGGCCGAAACCCGCTTGATGTCGATGGATGAGGCCATGGAGTCGGGTGCCATGGCCCTGTTTGGTGAGAAGTACGGTGATGAGGTGCGCGTGCTCTCGATCGGGGATTTCTCGGTGGAACTGTGTGGCGGCACGCATGTCGCTCATGCCGGCGATATTGGCCTGTTAAGAATTACCTCGGAAACCGGTATTGCCTCCGGCGTGCGGCGAATCGAGGCCGTTACCGGCGCGCGCGCCCTGCAATGGGTGCACGAGAATGAACGACGGCTTGCCCGGGTAGCCGAACTGGTCAAGGGTAACCGGGAAGATGTCGATGAACGGGTCGGCCAGATGCTGGAGAAGTCCCGCCAGCTGGAAAAGGAACTGCAACAGCTCAAGGGCAAGCTCGCCAGCAGCCAGGGCAGTGACCTGGCCTCGCAGGCAGTTGAAATCGACGGTATCAAGGTGCTGGCCGTACGCATGGACGGTGCCGACAACAAGGTGCTGCGCGAGACGCTCGACCAGTTAAAGAACAAGCTGGCATCGGCGGTAGTGGTGCTGGCAACGGTCGATGGTGAGAAGATCAGCCTGGTGGCGGGTGTGACCCGTGACCAGACCAAGCGGTTGAAGGCCGGCGAACTGGTCAACATGGTTGCGACCCAGGTCGGTGGCAAGGGTGGCGGCCGCCCGGACATGGCGCAGGCCGGAGGTAACCAGCCGGGCAATCTCGATGCCGCGCTGGGTTCCGTACCGGACTGGGTTCGCGGGCAACTGCAGGCCTGATGCAGCAAGCCGGCAATGATCAAGAGAATGACTGATACATGGCACTGATTGTTCAGAAATACGGCGGTACCTCGGTGGGGACAGCCGAGCGTATCGGGGCGGTGGCGGACAGGGTCATTGACTGGCGCAAGCGCGGTAACGATGTCGTGGTGGTGGTTTCTGCCATGAGTGGCGAAACGGACCGGCTGCTGGAGCTGGCGAGCCAGATCAGCGATTCCCCGGTGCCACGCGAGCTGGACGTGCTGCTGGCAACTGGCGAGCAGGTCACGATTGCGTTGCTCAGCATGGCACTGGAGCAACGTGGTTGCGCGGCACGCTCCTATACCGGCTCCCAGGTGCATATTCGCACCGACAGTGCGCACAACAAGGCGCGCATCCATGAGATCGAGGATGCACGCATGCGTGCCGACCTCACTGCCGGACGCGTGGTGGTCGTGGCCGGTTTCCAGGGTGCGGACGAGGACGGCAATATCACCACGCTGGGGCGCGGTGGCTCGGATACCACGGCCGTGGCGCTGGCTGCAGCACTGCACGCAGATGAATGCCAGATCTATACTGATGTCGACGGGGTCTACACCACGGATCCGCGCGTCGAACCGAAGGCGCGCCGTCTGGAGCGTATTACCTTCGAGGAAATGCTGGAAATGGCGAGCCTGGGCTCCAAGGTGTTGCAGATTCGCGCGGTCAGCTTTGCCGGTCGTTACAACGTGCCGTTACGGGTGCTTTCCTCGTTCGGGGAAGGCGAGGGCACGCTGATTACCTACGAGGACGAAGAGATGGAAAATGCATTGATTTCCGGTATTGCGTTCAACCGGGACGAGGCCAAGCTCACTGTGCTGGGTGTGCCGGACACTCCCGGTGTTGCACACAAGCTGCTTGGACCGATTGCCGATGCGAATATCGAGGTGGACATGATTGTGCAGAATGTTGCACCGGATGGCGCGACCACCGACTTTACCTTCACCGTGCATCGCAATGACTACGCCCGTGCCATGCAGATCCTGCAGGCCACGGCAGACGAGATGGGGGCGAAGCAGGTCACCGGGGATGACAGCATTGTCAAAATTTCCCTGGTTGGTGTCGGTATGCGCTCACATGCCGGGATTGCCTCGACCATGTTTGAAGCCCTTGCAAACGAAGGGGTAAATATCCGCATGATATCCACCTCCGAGATCAAGGTTTCCGTGGTGGTGGACGAGAAGTACCTGGAGCTCGGGGTGCGCGCCCTGCATGATGCCTTTGCGCTCGACCAGCCAAAGACGGTATAGTGAATATCGAGAAAAACAGACGGTTGGCCCAGAAACATAGAATCATTCCAGTAATAAATACATGGCCAACCACTGACCAGTCACAATGTGCTCTCTGTCAACTACAATGGAACAAATAATCAAGAAGAAGGAAACCCCGACAGGGGGTTGGTGGTAATAAAGGAGTTAGCGAGATGTTGATACTCACACGACGAGTAGGAGAAACGCTCATGATCGGTGACGAGATTACCGTTACCGTGTTGGGCGTGAAGGGAAACCAGGTCAGGATCGGGGTCAACGCCCCCAGGGATGTAGCTGTCCATCGCGAGGAAATCTACGAACGGATCAAGGAAGAGCAGAGTCGTAAAGACGGCACCAACACGGCTTAGCAAACCAGCACCCAACACGATTCTTTACCCGCCGGCACGACGCAGGTATTCTTTGCGCCGATGCGTGGTTTGCGCATTGCATATTGATGCTGAAAGGGGTGGTTGCGTAACGGAGTGCAATTGGGCGGTTTCCCGCTATAATCCCGAAAACATTTTATCCGGAGAGGTGGCCGAGCGGCTGAAGGCGCTCCCCTGCTAAGGGAGTATGGGTTAAAAGCCCATCGAGGGTTCGAATCCCTCCCTCTCCGCCATATCAATATCAAAGCAGGCTGCAAGCCTGCTTTGATATTGACGCGTCGAGATCAAGATTCGAACCCTCGATGATGAAACAGGCGAGAATCCCAGTGCACAGGGATGTGCAGGTGCCGTGGAGCACATGGATGTGCGGGAACGGCCTCCCTCTCCGCCAACTTGCCATGACTCCGCAACGGTTTTCTGTATAATCCCCACTCCAATTTAAATGCGCCCGTAGCTCAGTTGGATAGAGTACCTGGCTACGAACCAGGCGGTCGGGAGTTCGAATCTCTCCGGGCGCGCCATATAAACAAGATGGCCCGCCTTGCGCGGGCCTTCTTGCTTATGGGTATACCAGAGGTTCGAACTCCCGACTTATACATGGTTGAACTCGACAAGCGAGCGCAGGCGACGCACGGTCGCATGGATGCAGAAAGTAGAGCAAAGCTTCCGCTCCTGTTCACGCACCTCACTCACATCCATATAGACGATGCATGGCGCAGTTGCCGAGACGCCGTCATGCAGTGCCAGCGGACCAGAAGGGGTGTGGCGAGTGGCGCCGAATCATCTCACCGAGTCGGGCGCAAACAAAAAATGGCGGCCTTCAGACTGCCGCTATTGTGGTCATGTGGCAGTCTGATAGACTCGAAAGTAATTTTCGGAAGCATGAGTGATTGCATCAATGAGCGCCGGGCAACATGATTATTGCTTCCAGCAGATTCATATTGATGCTGCACGTAATGCCACAGATGATTTCAACCCGTTTCATGACCAGAAGAAGTGGCACAGAATTCACGGCAATCCATTTGGAATGCCGATCGCGCTGGGCTTCCAGATTGAAGCATTGATTGAATACCTGGTCGCGCTATTTCGTGAGCAGGCCGGTGAGCAGGCACTGATAGATCATCGTCACCTGCATTTTTCCAACTTCCAGTTTACCTTTGCCGATGTGGTTCGGCCTGGCGAACCTTTCCATATCGAGATAAAAAAGACGGTTAACCGGATCAGTGAATCGGGGCAGCTTTCCAATCGTATTGCGGTAAAGAAACAGGGCGGGCTGGTATTGCTGGGCGTTCAGCGTGAGTCGACGGCCCCGTTATGCATGCCTGATGCTGATTTCTCCCAACTCGGAAATCTCGATTCTGTTGAAGACAGAAGCTGGATAGCGCAACACCGCTATTTCCTGAAGCGAAAATTCATGAATACCGGCCACGGGAAAAACTTTCTGGCCGGCTCGCTGGTTGATCAGCACTATTACTTTGATGAAATGGAAGAGCGCGTGCAGTTTCCGGCGATGTTCCCGGTTGCGTTGCTGTCCTGCGCCCTGCTGGAAAAAGCAAAACAGGACAACTACGCCTTTGAAACCAGCCCGGTTGTGTATACCAGTCACCTTATTTCCGTGGACCGGAGACTGCTGCAAACACTGAAAAGCAATGACCGCTTGCACCTGCTTGTGACAATCCCGGAGACAGTGCCCGCTGGCAAAGGACTGGGGAAAAAGCGATTTCCCCAGCAATTACATCGCTGTTTTGGTCTGTTGGCCGGGAATAAAATCCTGTTCCGCGCCGAAGTGGTCATGGCGCCGTTGGAGGCAATGCTGCAGGCTGCCGCCCGGGCATGAAGACAAGGAACATTTTTTTACCCATCAATGGAATAAGATACAAAGCCGAATGCGGTTACAAAGCTATTTTGGGGTAGGTCTACCCGGCGCTGTTCATTATTATTGTCGTTCAAATAGAAACGCCCCGGTATTGCACGGCTTGGCTGGTGGCGCTGCCCCACCAAATACACGGCTGTCCGAACTTCCTGACTCCGTTGCCCACCCATTGCTACCCG
>CBEULV010000009.1:0-25777 GCA_965544015.1 uncultured Gammaproteobacteria bacterium
CACTGATGGCGAGCTGCAGACATTGCGTACTGCGCCACCACCCGATCCGCTCAGCGGCTGGATGGAACTGGTCGAACTGTCACGCCTGTACCTGCAACAGCCGGACACCCTGGCCGGCGTGATCCCGCACTGGCAACAGCGTTACCCGGGACACCCGGCCGGACAACTGTTTCTCGGCAGGCTGCTCGAAAGCCTGCGCGCCGCCGGGCAAACACCCGAACACATCGCCATCCTGCTGCCACTGACGGGCAAGCTTGCCAGCGTCGCCAAGGCCGTGCGTGACGGCATCATGGCCGCCTATTACGATACCCCGGACAGCAGCCGGCGGCCGTCACTGCGCATTTATGACAGCGGGGCGACAGCAGACAACACGCTTGCCGCCTACCAACTGGCGGTATCGAATGGCGCAAACTTTGTCATCGGCCCACTTCTCAAGGAGTCGGTCGAAGCACTGGCGCAACCGCACCCCCTGCCGGTCCCCGTGCTGGGACTGAACCAGTTGGAAAACCCTGGCTTGACCAACCCGGCGCTGTTCCAGTTTGGCCTTGCACCGGAAGACGAGGCGCGCGAGGCGGCCCGGCTTGCCTGGCGCAACGGCCTGAACCGCGGTATCGCCCTGCTGCCGGACACCGACTGGGGTGAACGGGTATACGCCGCTTTCGCGGCAGAATGGCAGTCACTGGGTGGCCGGCTGCTTGAGGCACAACGCTACGATGACAGCCAGACCGATCATAACCAGGCCATCAGCAGCGTGCTGAACCTGGATTCCAGCAAGGCACGACACCGACAACTGGCCAATGTACTGGGTACCCGGCTGGCGTTCGAGCCTCGCCGCCGCCAGGACGTCGACTTCGTGTTCCTGGTTGCATCACCGCGCCAGGCCAGGCTGATCCGCCCGCAACTCAGTTTCTACCGTGCATCAAGCCTGCCGGTCTATGCCACTTCACGCGTGTTTACCGGCAACCCCGACCGCTCCAGGGACAGTGACATGAACGGTATCGTATTCTGCGACATGCCATGGACACTGGAAAAGCGGGAGAACTGGGTCCACCTGCAGCAGTCCATAAGCGATTTGTGGCCGGGCAGCAGCAACCGTTATGCACGGCTGTACGCACTGGGCATCGATGCCTACCGCATCATTCCCTACCTTGCCACAGACAACAGTCTGTTCGGCTCCTACCATGGGGTCAGCGGCAACCTGACACTGGGGCGCCGGGGGAAAATCAACCGCACGCTGCGCTGCGCACGCTTTCAGAACGGCTTGCCGGTACTGCTCGAACAGTCCGCCGATAGCATAGCGGTGCGACCGATAATGCCCTGAGCATGGATGCCCGACAGCGCGGCACGGATGCCGAGGAGCGTGCCTGGCAGCACCTCAGGGCACACGGTGCCAGACTGCTGCAGCGCAATTTCCGCAGCAGGCGCGGCGAGATCGACCTGATCGTGCAAGACCGGGACAGCGTGGTGTTTGTTGAGGTACGATATCGCGGAAACCCGGACTACGGCAGCGGCGCAGAAAGCGTCGACCCGCGCAAGCAAAAACGACTGATTGCCTGTGCGCAACACTACCTGCAGAGCTATCCGCACATGGCACAATTGCCATGCCGTTTTGACGTCGTTGCAATCAACGGCAGGGACGGTTCGCTGGACTGGATCAGGAATGCCTTTGACAGCAGCGACTGAAGCGCGGGAACCGCTCACCGCCGCAATGGTCGCATACAGAATCAACCACGTATAAAGATTATCGAGAGGAGATGCACCCACATGAAACTGCTCGGAACCCTGCTGATTGTAACCCTGGCAATAACCTCCTTTTACGGCTGCGCGGCCGTAGTCGTTGGCGGCGCCGCCACTACCGGTGCTGCCCTGCACAGCCGCCGTACGGTAGGGACATTTGTCGACGACCAGGGAATTGAACTCAAGTCACGCCTCGCCGTACTGGAGAACAAGGAGCTCAACAGCCAGATTCATATCAACATCATCAGTTATAACGGTGTCGTGTTAATGGTCGGGCAGGCCCCGACCGAGGCACTGAGCCGGCAGGCCCAGGACATTGTCGCCGCCACCGAGAAGGTCCGACTGGTGCACAATGAAATGAGCATCGCCGCGCCGAACTCGCTCTTGACCCGTTCCAGTGACACGCTGATTACCGCCAAGGTGAAGACCTCGCTGTTCAAAATCAAGGGCGTCGAGGGTTTCGACCCCACGCGCATCAAGGTTGTCACGGAAGACGGCGTGGTCTACCTGATGGGGATGCTTTATCGTAACGAGGCCGACGCGGTCGGCGAGCAGGCACGCCAGGTCGGTGGTGCCGAGAAGATCGTAAAGCTGTTCGAGTACCTGGACTAGGCAATTTGCAACCGCAGGGATATCAGCGCCGTTTCTCGGCCCACGCGCCGGTATTGCCGTTGAAAGACAGCACCCGGCCCGATGTGATGATGACAGCTGATGAGTCCTCCGCCTCGACGCTAATCAGCCGCTCCCCGGCCATCCTGCGGATACTTGACCAGCCCGACGGCCAGACGCCCACGCCGGCAAAGCGCTGATTGGTCACCACCACGGCCACACCCTTTGCCACGATATGCTGCTGGATCACTTCTTTCGCGCTGACATCGAGATCGAAGAACTGGCCGGTCTTGGTATTCACCGCGGTAACCCGCTTGTCCTCCTTCACCAGGAAGATGCTTTTCTCGACATCACCGCCGATAACCGCACCAGTGACAGCAAGCAGCACGACGCTGATACAACTGCAGAATATCTGCCTGTAGCGTTTAGGTAATTTCACTGGATTCTCCCGGATGATACTTCAGGAAAGTATAGACCCGTCGTGGCTGCATATACCCGTTATTTCTTACGGACCGGCCCTCATGATGGCATCCTAGAACACTCGCGCACTATAATAGTGCCCCGCTTATCACGGAGCATCACACCCCATGGACACCACTACCAACCCTGTTGTCGTCTGCGCACTGTACCGCTTTGTACGCCTGGAGGATTACCAGGCAATGCGCGAACCCCTGCTCGGGGTGATGACTGACAACCGGATCTGCGGCACCCTGCTGCTGGCCAATGAGGGCATTAACGGCACCGTGGCCGGTTCACGCCAGGCCATCGATACCCTGCTTGACTGGCTGCGCCGTGACCCGCGCCTGGCCGGACTCGATTACAAGGAATCATTCACCGAACGTCGCCCCTTCAAACGCACGCGCGTCAAGCTGAAGAAGGAAATCGTCACCCTGGGCGTGCCAGGCATTGATCCGAACCGGGTAGTGGGTACCTATGTCATCCCCGTAGAATGGAATGCCTTGATCAGCGACCCGGACGTCGTGGTGATCGATACACGCAATGATTATGAGGCCCGCATCGGTAGCTTCCGCGACGCCACCAATCCGCAGACGGCAACGTTTCGTGAATTCCCGGAATACGTAAGACAAAACCTCGATCCGGCACGACACAGGAAGGTCGCCATGTTCTGTACCGGCGGTATCCGCTGCGAAAAATCCACCGCCCTCTTGAAGCAGCTCGGCTTTGACGAGGTCTACCACCTCAAGGGAGGCATCCTGAAATATATCGAGGAAGTACCGGCATCCGAATCACTCTGGGAAGGCGAATGTTTCGTGTTCGACGAACGCGTAACGGTAGACCATGCACTGAAAAAGGGCAGCTACGCACAGTGCAACGCCTGCCGCATGCCGATTACCCGGGACGATATGGCGGGCAACAGCTATTCTCCTGGCATATCATGCCCGCACTGCATCGACAGCCTGTCTGCTGCACAGCGCAGCCGTTTTGCCGAGCGCGAGAAACAGATGCAGCTGGCCAGTGGACGCGGCCAGGCACATATGGGATCAGGTGTTGCGGAAACCGTTCAGCAGAACCGTACTGCCAAACAACAGGGGAAAAAGCGCCAGCGGGCGCTTGCGGAATAGCAAGTCGCCCCTGAGAGAGGGAGTCGGATAGAACAGCAGCGGCACTAATCCGGTTTTCTCATTACCCTAGCGTTTCTTCTTCACGTGCCGCATCAGGCGGCCCTTGCGTTTAACCTGGCGCGGCGTCAACTTGTTCTTGCGTCCCTGGTAGGGATTGCTCCCGGTCTTGAACTCAACCCGCACAGGGGTACCCCTCAGCTTCAAGGCGGAACGAAAGGTATTAACCAGGTAGCGCTGGTAACTGCGTGGTACACGCTCGGCCTGGTTGCCATGAATCACGATGACCGGCGGATTGCGTCCACCCTGGTGGGCATAACGCAGCTTGATACGCCGCCCGCGGGTCAATGGCGGCTGATGTTCCAGCACCGCCCGTTCCAGAATACGGGTAAGCTCCGGTGTTGGCAGCTCACGCATGGCCGCAGCATAGGCCTGTTGCACCAGTGGCAGTAATTCACCCACACCGGTACCGTGCCGGGCCGAAATGAATACCGTCTGTGCAAATTCAAGAAAAGGCAAACGCCGTTCCAGCTGGCCACGGATACGATCCCGCGCATAATCATCCAGCCCATCCCACTTGTTGACGGCAAGGATCAGCGCACGTCCCTTCTCTGCGATATAACCGGCCAGGCTCGCGTCCTGCTCGCTGATCTCCAGCCGGGCATCCAGCACCAGGATCACCACATTTGCCGCATCGATAGACTGCAGCGTTTTGATCACGCTGAATTTTTCTACTGTCTCCTGTACGCGTGCGCGGCGCCGCACGCCGGCGGTATCGATCAGGGTGTAGCGCACCGCATCACGCTCAAACGGGATAAAGATACTGTCGCGCGTGGTACCTGGCATGTCCCAGGCAAGCACGCGCTCCTCGCCCAGCATGCGATTGATCAATGTCGACTTGCCGACATTTGGCCGCCCGACGACCGCCACGCGGATACTGTCATCTGCCGGTACATCTGTTTCGGGGATGGCTTCTTCCGCTGGCAGCTTCGCCATGGCCAGTTGCATGAGCTGCACCAGTCCACGGCCATGACTCGCAGAAATGGGAGCCGGATCACCCAGCCCAAGGCGATGGAAGTCAGCCAACGCGCTGTCCACATCGATCCCGTCGGTCTTGTTGGCAACCAGGATATGCGGCTTTCCGGTTCGGCGTAACGCAGTCGCGACCATTTCGTCCAGCGCATTGAGACCGGCACGTGCATCCACCATGAAAAACACCAGGTCGGCCTCTTCCACGGCCTGCCATGCCTGCTGTGCCATGAGGCCGGTCAGATCAGCATCGTCACCGGACAGGCCGCCTGTGTCGATTACAATGAAGGGGCGGCCCCCGGTCTTGCCATCACCGTAGTTTCGATCACGCGTCAAACCGGGGAAGTCGGCAACCAGCGCATCCTGCGTATGTGTCATGCGGTTGAACAACGTGGACTTACCCACGTTTGGACGACCTACAATTGCAATAACCGGTAACATGAAATCAGTTTGCTCACGCTACAAGGAGGCGCAGAAGACCACCTTGAGCGATATGCGTTCGGGCGTCCGCGGGATTACCGGCTCTCCTGGATTGAAAAAGCCGCCAGCTTGCCTGAGTTCCCGTAGACATACAGCATATCGCCAACAGCCAGCGGCGGGGTATTGATGCCCTTGCTGTCCAGTTCGATGCGTCCCGCGATGTGTCCGTCATAGCGGGACAACAGGTGCACGTATCCCTCGGTATCGGCAACCACGACATAGTCGTCAAACGGTGTCGGCGCCGTTAACCCGCGGTTTTCCAGTGTCTCCAGTTTCCAGGCGGAGGCGCCGCTGTTCCTGGACAGCGCCCAGACATGACTCTTGTCATCTGTCACATAGACCTGGGAATAGTCCACCCCGAGTCCAGCGCTGGATGACATGTCACGCTCCCAGGTCGTATTGCCATCCTGGATATCGACCCGGGCAATACGTCCCTGGTAGGTGGTGACATAGGCGGCACCACCGGCGATAACCGGACTGCCATCGATATCTACAATTCGCTCAAGCTCCGAGCGACCCTGCGGGATGGCGATGCTTTTCTCCCACACTATGAAACCCTTTTCGGCACTGAACGCAGCCAGCTTGCCATTGGAAAACCCGGCAACGACCAGGCCGTGTTGTACTGCCGGGGTGCTGGTGCCGCGCAGGGTCAGCACCGGAACCGTACGATCGATGACCCATATCTGTTCGCCGTTTTCCGCATCCAGACCGGCAATGCTGCCGTCGGCGGTTTGTACGATAACCCGGTCAAGATCGAGCCGTGGCTGCGACAGCACCTCGCTGCTGACCTCCACCTTCCAGCGCAACGAACCGTCCCCGCTATCGAGCGCGATCACTTCCGCATCACTGCTGCCCAGCAGCACCTGCCCGGAACCGACCGCCGGACCGGCTGACAATAGAGCCCCGGTTTTCACCGACCAGAATTCCTTGCCGGTTGCGGCATCCAGGGCAACTACCCGCCCCTTGCGATCCGCTATGTACAGGCGGCCGTCATCGACCACCGGGGCCAGGTTGACGAACTGCTCGTCGCGGCCCACACCGATGCTTTCACTCCATACCCTCATGAGTGTTACCGGGTTTTCTATCCTGGTCAGCGGCGCCAGCGGTGCAGAGTTATCCTCGCCACTGAGGACACCATCGAACCAGGATGACATGGTCGAGCAACCGGCCAGCAGGCCGGTCAGCCAGAGCATGACGAGAACACGTATCACTGTGCATCACCTGTCGTTACCGTGTTGGCTGCCAGGTCGTCATATTTGAGTTGCAACAGCGCACGGCCGATAAAATCTTCACTCATACTCGCCAGCGCCCGCTGGTAGGATACCAGTGCCTGATCGCGATCACCCCGCGCCAGGTGTATATCACCCCGCATCTCGGCAAACAGGGCCTCGGCAGCACTGCTGCTGCCGGCATGACCGAGCGCCGATTCGGCGGCATCCAGATGACCCTGCGCCAGTTCAACACGCGCAAGCCGCAGGCGTGCGGTATCGCGCACGAAATCGGTGCCACCGTTATCCAGCACCCATTGTAACTGGGTGGCGGCTGCCTCCAGCTCCCCGTCTTCAATGCGCAGCTTGGCAAGCGACAGAGCCGCCAGGGCGGCATATGGTGTATTGCTGTAATCGGCAATCAACATGCCGGCCTTTGCCGAAACTGCATGGTTATTGCCGTTTTTCAGTGCAGTCATCATTACTGCATACACATCAGAGGCCTGCTGGGCAATTTTGTCCTGCCATGCATACCATGCCTTGGTGCCAAACAAGGCGGCCAAACCCAGAATAACGCCAGTGATAATCGAACCACTGTTCGACTTCCACCATTTCTTGAGCGCGGCAATCTGCTGATCTTCTGTAGCGTGCGTGTCCATCAACAACTCCTGTTTATACTATGAATTATATCCTGCACTTCAGCCCGGGGTACTTTCCAGCAACTCGCGCAGGTGTGCAGCAACATCCTGCTGCTGCAGTACCTCCTGCCCGGCGTCGGTACGTAACGGCTTCAGGGTAACCGTCTGTTGCTCCACCTCATCATCCCCCAGCACCAGCGCAAACTCTGCACCGCTCCTGTCTGCGCGCTTGAACTGGCTCTTGAAACTGCCACCATCACAATTACACTGCACGCGCAGACCGGGCAGCGCATCGCGCAATTCGTCCGCAAACACGAGTCCGCGCAGTCGGCCCTGTTCGCCAACCAGCACCAGGTACAGGTGCGGGAATCCGTCCGGCAGGTCCACACCGGACTCCTGCAACAGTGCCAGCAGACGTTCCAGACCAACCGCGAAACCGAACGCCGGGGTCGGACGTCCTCCCAGGTATTCCACCAGTCCGTCATAACGACCGCCGGCGCAGATGGTCCCTTGCGCACCCAACTGGTCGGTCACCCATTCAAACACCGTTCGCGAATAGTAATCCAGTCCGCGCACCAGCCTTGGATTCACTTCATAGTCGATCCCGGCCGCATCCAGCAAGGCAAGCAGGCCTGCGAAATGCTGCCGTGATTCCTCATCCAGATAATCCGGCAGTACCGGCGCCGCATCCACAACTGCCTGCAGCGCCGTATTCTTGCTATCAAGAATACGTAGCGGATTGGACTCCAGCCGACGTCTGCTGTCTTCATCCAGTTCGTCGTAACGGCCCCTGAGGTATTCAACCAGTGCCGCACGGTAGCTGCTACGCGCCTGCGGTGTACCCAGCGAATTGACCTGCAGTACAGTATGCTTGAGCCCCAGGCGCTGCCACATGCGCGCCGTCATGAATATCATCTCGGCATCGATATCCGGTCCGGCCATACCAAAGGACTCAACGCCAAGCTGGTGGAACTGTCGGTAGCGTCCCTTCTGCGGGCGCTCGTGGCGGAACATCGGACCGCTGTACCAGAGCCGCTGTACCTGGTTGTGCAGTAGTCCGTGCTCCATGCAGGCACGCACACAACCGGCCGTACCCTCGGGACGCAGAGTCAGGCTGTCACCATTGCGGTCTTCAAAGGTATACATTTCCTTTTCGACAATATCGGTGACCTCGCCGATCGAGCGTTTGAATAACTCGGTCTTTTCCAGCAGCGGCAGGCGCACCTCGGTATAGCCATAGGCATGGACGACCTCGCGCAACACGGATTCCAGGTGTTGCCAGGCGGAGGATGCCCCCGGAAGGATGTCGTTCATGCCTCTGACGGCCTGTATTGTCTTCGCCATGGATTACCGTGAATACCTGTTCCAGAACAATCAAATGTGCCACTCAATGCCCCGCCGGTGGCAATTCAAGCTGCCCCGGGGTCTGCTCGATCTGCTGACCGTCGCGCGATTCCAGCAGCCGCTCGACAAACGGCCAGGCCAGCCACAGCATGATCAGCAACAACAGCAACAGCACGACATTTCTCAACAGCCGGGTCGAAGGCAGCCTGAGCAACGGCACCGGCCGGCTGGTGCCCGCAACCGTCAATGGCGGCAATTCGCCCGCCTGTTGCGCATAACTGCTGACCAGCGCGTCTTCCGGTAACCCGACCAGTCGTGCGTAGCTGCGCAGGTAACCCTTGACAAAGATGGGCGCCGGCAAGGCGGCGGCGGCGTCATTCTCCAGCGCCTCGATCACTGCCACATTAAGCTTCAGCTCGCGTGCCACCTTGTCAACATCCAGCTTGAGCGCCTTTCTGGCCGCTGCCAGCTGTGCACCAATCGACGCAGCCGCGCCGACCCCCTGCTCCGGAGCATTTTCAGTTTCCGGCCCGACGCTCATTCTCCCACTCCATCAGCAGAGCGGCCTGCTCGCTATCGGGATGCAGATTTCTCAACTGCAGCGCATAGTTCCCCCAGGCCTGGTTATCCTTGAGCGCGTACTCGGTGCGAACGCCCAGCCACAGGCTTTCCGGTGTATGCTGCTCCACGGCCAGGAAGCGCTGCAGGTAAGCGCGCGCCTTGAGGTAGTCCTGCGTCTTAAAGGCAAGTTTCGCCATCTGCAACAGGGCCGGTCCGAATTCAGGGTTCCCGTCCAGTGCCCTGCGAAAATACTTTTCCGCATGCTCTACCTCGTTGATTCCCGCCATGCACATGCCGGCATTCAGCAGTGGCAGTTGCGGCATCTTGTAGAATGGATCACTGGCCGCAACCTGGAATTCCTCCTCGGCCTGCTGGTGGCGCCCGGTGCGGCACAGGAACTGACCATAGTTGTTATGGCTGTCGGCATTGCCGGGGTTGAGTTTCAGTCCACGCCGGTAGTGCTTCTCGGCCAGTTCGTTGTTGCCAACCCGGTCATACAACACCGCAATGACATTGTGGGCCATGGCATAGTCCGGTTTAACATCAATAGCCTTTTGCAGCTTCTTCAGTGACAGGTCATATTCACCCTTGCGCAGGTACTCGATACCGAGTTGGGTATTTGCCTTGGCCGCAACGGCGGGTTTGCTTCTGTCATTATCCATCGTGGTATTGCTTGCACAGGCGGACAACAGCAGTACAGACCATACACAGGCGTACAATGATTTTTTGATCATGCGGAAGTCACCTGGCCAGCCGACTGACTGCGTGCCCGACGCCGGGTACGGTCGTGAAACTGCCCTGCAAGTTGCCCACAGGCGGCATCGATATCATCACCGCGTGTCTTGCGGGTAATAGTCACAATACCGGCCCGGTTGAGAATCTCGAAAAAACACTGAATACGATTGTTCGAACTACGCAGATAACGCGTCTGCGGAAACGGGTTGAACGGAATCAGGTTGAGCTTGGCCGGAACCCCTTCGAGACAGCGCACCAGTTCACGTGCATGCTGGTCGCTGTCGTTGATGCCGGCCAGCATGACGTATTCAAAAGTTACCCGGCGACGGCCCTCTCCGACATAGGACTTGCAGGCATCCAGCAATTCCTGGATCGGATATTTTTTGTTCAGCGGCACCAGTTCGTTGCGCAGCATATCATTCGGCGCATGCAGGGATACCGCAAGGCTGACATCACAGTCTTCGCGCAACTGCCTGATCGCCGGCACCACACCGGCGGTACTCAGGGTAATACGACGCTTTGACAGGCCATAGCCGAAATCATCCAGCATGATGCGCATGGCAGAAATCACATTGTCATAATTAAGCAGTGGTTCGCCCATACCCATCATCACCACGTTGGATATCAGCCGCTCGCCACCTGGCCGCTGCCCGAGCAATTGTGTTGCCATCCAGACCTGGGCAATGATCTCACCAGTGGACAGGTTACGATTGAATCCCTGTTGTGCAGTGGAACAGAAGCTGCAGTTGAGCATGCAGCCGACCTGCGACGACACGCACAGCGTGCCACGCTCCGCCTCCGGGATATATACCGTTTCGATGCAATTGCCGTCGCTCAGCCGGAACAGCCACTTGCGTGAACCGTCATCGGACAGGTTGTCCGAGGCAACTTCCGGCAGGCTGATCGTAGCCTGTTCCTGCAAGCGTACCCGCAGCGCCTTGCTAATGTTGGTCATGGCCGCAAACTCCTCGACTCCCTGGCCATAGATCCATTTCATCACCTGTGTGGCGCGAAAGGTTTTTTCGCCCAGTACGGTGAAGAACGCCTCCAGTCCGGCGCGGTCAAGATCCAGCAGGTTGGTTCGGGGAGCGGCACTCATGTGGCTACAGACGGTCGCTGGCTAGCGGGTACGCGGGCACAGGCCGTCACTGAAGAAGAACTTGATTTCCTCAGCAGCGGTCTCCGGCGCATCAGAGCCGTGCACGGCGTTCTCATCCACGGTCTTGGCGAAGTCGGCACGGATGGTGCCCGGCGCGGCCTCGGCAGGATTGGTGGCACCCATCAGCTCGCGGTTTTTCAGGATTGCATCTTCACCTTCAAGCACCTGCACCACCACCGGGCCAGAGGTCATGAACTCGACCAGGTCGTTGTAAAACGGACGCTCCTTGTGCACGGCATAGAAGCCCTGCGCCTGCTGTTTGGAAAGCTGCAGCATTTTCATTGCCACGATGCGCAGGCCGTTTTTCTCAAAGCGACTTACGATCTCGCCAATCACGTTCTTGGCGACCGCATCGGGTTTGATAATGGAAAAGGTCCGTTCAATTGCCATGCCATACTCCGTACTAACTCATAAGATAACAAGAAACCCGCCAGAAAACGGGAGCTTAGTGAATAATTTCAATCGTGTAGTTTAAGCGCAAGGAGGCGCTCAGGCAATGACAGCGGAGCACTTTTCAGAAAAATACACCCGCTCCGGGAGCCGATTCCGACTGGCTTTTTCTGCCACAGAGGTCACAGAGCGCACAGCGTATGAAAATGGTGTGTTTTTTAGCTCTGTGACCTCTGTGGTAATGGCTATTTCAGCGATCTGCTGTCAGGAAAACACCCGGTGGGCAGTCTCGCCGATCAGCGCAGGGTTACGCACCACGTTCACGCCCAACTCCTCCATCAGGTCCATCTTGGCATTGGCGGTATCGGCCTGGCCCGAGATGATCGCACCGGCATGCCCCATGCGCCGTCCCGGCGGCGCGGAAACACCGGCGATAAATCCAACCACCGGCTTTTTCATATTGTCACGCGCCCAGCGGGCCGCCTCGACTTCCTGCTGGCCACCGATCTCGCCGATCATGATAACGGCATCGGTTTCCGGGTCCTCTTCAAAGGCGCGCAACACGGTAACAAAGTCAGTGCCATTGACCGGGTCGCCGCCGATACCGACCGACGTCGACTGGCCCATGCCGAGTTCAGACATCTGTTGTACGGCCTCGTAATTGAGCGTACCGGAGCGTGATACCACGCCAATGCGTCCCGGGGTGTAGATGTGCGAAGGCATGATACCGACCTTGCATGCGGCCGGGGTAATAATGCCCGGCGTGTTTGGTCCGATGATGACGGCATTACGGTCCTTGGCATAGCGTTTCACCTTCACCATATCCTGCACCGGGATGCCGTCTGCGATCACCACTGCCACGCCAACACCGGCCTCCAGCGCCTCCATAATGGCATCCGCGGCAAACGGCGGCGGTACGAAAATACCGGCGACATCGGCACCGGTGTGCTCGACCGCCTGGCTGACGGTGTCGAATACCGGCAGCCCCAGGTGCTCCTGACCGCCCTTGCCCGGCGTCACTCCACCTACGATGGTGGTGCCGTTTTTCATCGCCTCTTCGGAATGAAAGGTTGCGTGCTGTCCGGTGAATCCCTGGATAATGACGCGCGAATGCTTGTGTACGAACACACTCATGAGGATGCCTCCAGTGAGGCCATGACCTTGGTGGCCGCATCGTCCAGGTTGTCAGCCATGATGAACGGGAAACCGGACTGTTCGAGGATTGGCGCACCCAGTTCCACGTTGGTACCGGCCAACCGTACCACGATCGGCACCTTGATCTCCTGGTCACGCATGGCCTGCACCAGGCCTTCGGCAATCCAGTCGCAACGATTGATGCCGGCGAATATATTCACCAGAATGGTTTTCACGTTCGGGTCCTGCAACACGATACGGAATGCGTTGCCAACCTTCTCCGGCGAGGCGCCGCCGCCGACGTCCAGGAAATTGGCCGGCTTGCCCTTGTGAAAACTGATAGCGTCCATGGTCGCCATGGCCAGCCCGGCGCCGTTGACGATGCAGCCGACATCACCATCCAGCGCGATGTAGTTCAGACCATGAGCGGTGGCCTCGACCTCCTTGGAGTCTTCCTCGTCGAAGTCACGCAATTCGGTAATATCCTGGTGGCGATACAGCGCATTGCCGTCAAACGATATCTTGGCATCCAGCGCGATCAGCGAACCACCATCCACTTCAGCCAGCGGGTTGATCTCGACCAGTAGCGCATCCTTGTCGCGGAAGGCACGGTACAGCGACTGCATCAGTTTTGCTGCCTCGCCGATCTGCTTGCCATGCAGCCCGATTTTCGCGGCAATCTTGCGACACTGGAAACTCATCAGCCCTACGGCCGGGTCGACCGGTTCACGAATCACACGCTCGGGGGTTTGCTGCGCCACTTCCTCGATATTCATGCCACCGGAGGCCGATGCAATCACCGTGATGCGCTGGCTGGCGCGATCGATGACCATGCCGAGGTAGTATTCCTTCTCGATATTGCTGGCCTCTTCCACCAGCACGCGCTGCACCAGCCGCCCATCGGGGCCGGTCTGCGGCGTCACCAGCTGGCTACCGATCATCTGGTTGGTGTACTGGCGCACTTCATCAATGGAATTGGCAACCTTGACGCCGCCGCCCTTGCCACGACCACCGGCATGGATTTGTGCCTTGACCACCCAGCGCTCGCCACCCAGCTCCTCGGCGATGGTCGCGGCATTGTCCACATTGTGTGCGACACGGCCACCGGGGACCGGAACGCCATAACCCCTGAGCAGTTCCTTGGCCTGGTATTCATGAATATCCACGTATTTATCTCCAGTCTTTGAATTATTGACGCGCCGACAGCGACCGCTCGATCTGGCTGGCCTTGTCGACCAGCACCTGTGCCTGGCGAATCGAGGCGGCATCGATCAGGCGACCATCCAGCGCCACCGCGCCACGGCCTTCCTTCGCGGCCTCATCCATCGCAACCAGGATGCGACGCGCACGGTCCACTTCCGTCGCGGCCGGCGTGAACACCTGGTTGGCGAGTTCGATCTGCGAGGGATGGATGGCCCACTTGCCTTCCACCCCCAGCGCGGCCACGCTGCGCGATACTGCAAGGTAACCATCCGGGTCGGAAATATTGCCAAACGGTCCGTCGATCGGGCGCAGGCCGTAGGCCCGGCAGGCCACCACCATGCGCGAGATGGCGAAGTGCCACTGGTCACCCCAGTGACGTTCACGCGCACCCTCGTTGTCCGGGTGCGTGAGCATGTAATAGTCGGGGTTGGCGCCACCCATGCTGGTGGTGCGCGCCTGGGTGGAGGCGGCGTAATCAGCCACGCCGAACACCATGGCCTCGAGGCGTTCCGGGCAGGTCTGGGCAATACTCTCGACGTTTGCCATTCCCAGGGCGGTCTCGATCAGGATGTGCAGGTTGATCGGCTCATAACCCTTTGCCTCTTCAATCTGCTCCAGCAGGGTGGCAACAAACAGGATATCGGATGGCGTATTGACCTTGGGGATCAGGATCGTGTCGAGTTTGTCGCCGGCCTGCTCCACCACCTCGACAATGTCGCGGTAGCAATAATGAGTATCCAGCCCGTTGATGCGTACCGACACGGCACAATTTGACCAGTCCAGGTCATTGAGCGCCTCGATGACATTCTTGCGTGCCTGCTTCTTGTCATCCGGCGCCACGGCATCTTCCAGGTCCAGGAATACCATGTCGGCACCCGCCGTCGAAGCCTTCTCGAGCATGCGGGCATTACTGCCAGGGACAGCCAATTCACTACGGTGGAGGCGATTTCTTACAGCCATGGATTACCTCATCTATCTGATTTATAAAAACAGGGATACCCGGCCATGAGAATGGTCGGGTGAGCTCTCCAGCGGAAACTCCGGCAGGAACAAGGCCGCGTAATATACAAGGTTGACGCAGTTAATGGAATGTAGCGCAGTGGATAGCCTGCACCGGGAACTGCAGCCGGGCGCGGCAGCTTGCGGTCAGCAGCAGGCCATTGGACTTTTATTCAAGCACTTACAAGGCATTCTTCAAGATTGTGGCCGTGTTAGTCACGCTCCTCGATCCAGGCCATCTGGATTGCCTCCAGGATGCGCTCGCCACAGTGTTCTGAATCATCATCGAATGCTTCCAGCTCCATCACCCGGTTGCGCAGGTCGACGAAATTGACCTTGAGCGGATCCGTGTCCGGGTGCGCCTCATCCAGTTCGATGGCGATATCGAGGGTATCTGTCCATTTCAGCGCCATGTTTTCCTCCAACAAAAGCCAGCCACAGAGTTCACAGAGCACTCAGAGAAAAACATCAGCATCCAGAGTGCTAAAAAAACAAAGGCACGGGATACAGAATGCATAAATCGAACTTGCGAACAGACAACACAGTTCTCTTTGACCTCTTTGACCTCTGTGTTCTCTGTGGCAATAAACAATCAATGGCTCTCTGACACCATGTTGATGGTGTATTTCGGTATCTCGATCACCAGGTCAGAGTCACCAACCACGGTCTGGCAACTAAGCCGTGAATCCGGATCCAGACCCCAGGCCCTGTCAAGCAAGTCATCCTCATCTTCGGTCGACTCATCGAGGGATTCCCCACCCTCGCGGATATACACATGGCAGGTCGTACACGCACAGGACTTTTCACAGGCGTGCTCGATCTCGATACCCTCCTTCAGGGCAGCATCACAAATGCTGGTGCCCGGCTCTACCTGGATGACTGCCCCTTCCGGGCAGATCTCTTCATGGGGCAGAAAGATGATTTGCGGCATGATGTTCAGGATCTCATCGTAAAACGGTTCATTACATTCAGGATTTGAATTCATCCACGCTGTGCCCGGCCATGGCTGCGCGGATGCTGTTGTTCATGCGCCGCTCCACCCAGGCACTGCTGGCCTGCTCGACGGCCTCGATTGCCTGCCTGATGGCGCGATAGTCACTGCCCTTGCGTTGTTCCGTCAGGACCGCAACTGCCGCATCAATGCTGGCCCGCTCCTGCTCGTCAAGCAGCACATCGCCATCCGCTGCCAGCGCTGCCTGCAACGCCTCCAGAACGCGGTCGGCGTCGACCTGTTCCTCTCGCAGGCGCCGCGCATCACGGTCATCGGCGGCAAACTCCATGGAGTCCTTCAGCATGGTTTCAATCTCGCGATCACTCAAGCCGTAAGACGGCTTGATCTCGATACTGCTCTTCACCCCCGTGGTCTGTTCTTCGGCGGTGACGTTGAGCAATCCGTCTGCATCGACCTGGAAGGTTACGCGAATGCGCGCGGCGCCGGCCACCATCGGCGGAATCTCACGCAATTCGAACTTCGCCAGTGAACGACAGTCATCGACCAGTTCACGCTCGCCCTGCACCACGTGCAATGACATGGCCGTCTGGCCGTCCTTGAAGGTAGTAAACTCCTGCGCGCGTGCCGTCGGGATGGTGGTATTGCGGGCAATAATCTTTTCCGTCAGGCCACCCATGGTCTCCAGCCCCAGTGACAGCGGGATCACGTCCAGCAACAGCATTTCCTCATCCGGCCTGTTGCCGGCAAGGATGTCGGCCTGGATGGCAGCACCCACGGCAACCACCTTGTCCGGGTCGATATCGACCATGGGCTCGGACTTGAAATGATCTGCCACCCGCGCACGCACCAGCGGTATCCGCGTGGAACCACCAACCATCACCACGGACTGTACCTCGTGCGCACGTACACCGGCATCACGCAAGGCACGCCGACATGGTCCCAACGTTTTTTCCACCAGCGGAGTGGCCAGTTGGTCGAATGTCTCGCGTGACAGGATGCCGCCCCACTCGCTACCATCAGCCCGCGTAACGTTGAGCTCAACACTGTCCTGGCTGGTCAACATTTCCTTGGCATGGCGTGCCAGTTGCAACAGGTGACGCATGGCACTGTGCCCGGCATCATCCGCTATCGTGGCCTGCTTCATGATCCATTCCGCAATGGCGCGGTCCAGGTCATCACCACCGAGCGCCGTGTCCCCGGCCGTGGACAACACCTCGAACACGCCCTTGTCGAGACGCAGAATGGAAATATCAAACGTACCCCCACCGAGATCATAGATCGCGATGACGCCCTCGGCGCCCTTGTCGAGTCCGTAGGCAACAGCCGCCGCCGTGGGCTCGTTCAGCAGGCGCAGCACGTTCAGTCCGGCCAGTCGGCCGGCATCCTTGGTCGCCTGGCGCTGTGCCTCATCGAAATACGCCGGCACGGTAATGACCACGCCCTGCAATTCGCCTCCAAGGGTTTGCTCGGCGCGCACCTTCAGACTGCGCAGGATCTCCGCCGACACCTCGACCGGACTGATATCGCCCGCCGCGGTGTGCAACAGCGGCATGGCACTCGAGCCAGTGACGAACTCATAAGGCAGCTGTGAACCTATGTGCTTGACGTCGTCAATACCACGCCCCATCAGGCGCTTCACCGAGGCAATGGTATTGAGAGGGTCTTCCACCGCCGCGTCCAGTGCGGCATGCCCGACGACAGGCACACCATCGGCACGGTAACGCACCACCGAGGGAAACAGGTGACGGCCGTCGACATCCGGCAGGGTATCGGCCACGCCACTGCGCACGCTCGCTACCAGCGAATTGGTGGTGCCCAGATCGATACCTGCGGCCAACCGGTGCTGGTGCGGCGCGCTGGACTGACCGGGTTCAGAGATTTGCAGCAGTGCCATTTGAGTCAGGTAACAGGGTTGTCAATAACAGTCGAGTGCCCGGTTCAGGCCAGCTCGTCTTCCAGTTCCACTTCCAGTTCCACCGCCTCGTCCTGCAGGCGCCGGTAGAACTGCATCTTCATCAATGCCTCGCCGGCCCCGGCAAGGCTGACCGCATCATCGTGCTCCAGCAGGCCGGCGACCTCGCCGGTGAGATTATCCAGCTCCGTGCCGATACGCGCCAGGATCTCCTCCAGCGCAGCAAAGACATTCGGCGCATCACGCACCCTGGACAGGGCCTCGCGCAATTCCATCTGTTCCATCAGGAAGCGTGCGTCCCGGGTGGTGCGATGTTCGTCATTATGGTCGATACCCGTCAGTTCCAGCAGGTAGCGCCCGCGCAGCAGCGGATCTTTCAGCGTTTGGTAGCCCTCGTTGATGCGTGTCGCCTGTTGTACGGACAGCCTGCGCTCGGTATCCGTGGCATTGACGAAGCGGTCCGGGTGTACCGTGCGCTGCAGTTCCCGGAATCGCGCATCCAGCAACTGCCGGTCCACGCTGAACGACCGGGGCAGGCCGAACAACTCAAAGTGGGATGAGGAAGACTCCGCAGCCATAAGGGAAGAACGCTAAAGAAGCGGTGTCAGTGTCCGGCTGACATTAAACGTTGAAGCTCTCGCCGCAACCGCACATGTCCTTGACGTTCGGGTTGTTGAACTTGAAGCCCTCATTCAGGCCTTCCCGCGCGAAATCCAGCTCGGTGCCATCGAGGTAGACCAGGCTCTTGGGATTGACCACCAGCTTGATGCCACGATCCTCGAACAGCACATCGTCATCCTCGATCACATCGGCGTATTCCATCACGTAGGCCATACCCGAGCAACCGGTGGTCTTGACCGCAAGACGCAGTGCGACACAATTGCTCCGCTGCTCCATGAAGCTCCTGATGCGCTGCGCCGCTTTTTCAGTCAGGGTTATCGACATAACGCTTCCTAGTGTGCCGCCCACTGGACAGAATCCAGATCGATGCCGTCCTTGTACATATCCCAGAGCGGCGACAACTCCCGCAGCTTGTCGACCTTTTCCCTGACCAGGCCGATAATGTAGTCGACTTCCTCTTCCGTGGTGAAACGACCAATGGTAAAGCGGATGGAGCTGTGTGCCAATTCGTCATTGCGTCCGATGGCACGCAGCACGTAGGACGGCTCCAGGCTGGAACTGGTACAGGCCGAGCCGGAAGAGACAGCCATGTCCTTCAGCGCCATGATCAGGCTTTCCCCTTCCACATAATTAAAGCTGACGTTCAGGTTGCCGGGTACACGGTGCTCCAGGTCGCCGTTCAGGTAGACCTCTTCCATCTCGTTCAGCCCGTTCCAGAGACGTTCGCGTAACGCCTGGATACGTTTGCCCTCCTCGGCCATCTCTTCACGCGCAATACGGAATGCCTCACCCATGCCGGCAATCTGGTGCGTCGCCAGCGTACCGGAACGCAGGCCACGCTCGTGTCCACCACCGTGCATCTGCGCCTCCAGGCGCACACGCGGTTTGCGGCGTACATAAAGCGCACCGATCCCCTTGGGGCCGTAAATCTTGTGCGCGGAGAACGACATCAGGTCTACCTTGAGCTTGCCCAGGTCGATCGGAATCTTGCCTGCGCTCTGGGCGGCATCGACATGAAACACGATCTTGCGGGCACGACAGATCTCGCCAATCGCCTCAATATCCTGGATAACACCGATCTCGTTGTTGACATGCATGATGCTGACCAGGATGGTGTCATCACGCAGTGCCGCCTCCAGCTTTTTGAGATCGAGCAGCCCGTTGGCCTCAGGCTCCAGGTAAGTCACCTCATAGCCTTCACGTTCCAGCTGACGACAGGAGTCCAGCACTGCCTTGTGTTCCGTCTTCAGGGTAACGATATGCTTGCCGCTCTTCTTGTAGAAATGGGCCACACCCTTGATTGCCAGGTTATCGGACTCGGTCGCACCGGAGGTCCAGACAATCTCGCGCGGGTCGGCATTGACCAGTTCCGCGACATCCTGACGCGCCTGTACCACGGCCTCATCCGCCGCCCAGCCAAAGGCATGGGAGCGTGACGCAGGATTACCAAACTTGCCCTGGCGGGTCAGGTAGGTCATCATTTTTTCGGCAACGCGCTCATCAACCGGCGTGGTTGCTGAGTAGTCCATGTAAATTGGTACGCTGATGTTCATGCAATCTGCCTTCTCTACAGGTTAATCCTGGTTCACAAAAATCCGGCCTCAGGCCACCGTTTTGCGCAGGCTGGGCGCTTCGACGGCGAGCTGGTTCTGCTGTCGACGCACCACCGCGTTGACGTTCTCCCGCTTCAGGAAGCTGTCCAGGGTAATGCCCTCCAGGAACTCGTGGATCCTGCCACCGAGTTGCGCCCAGAGTTCGTGGGTCAGACAGCGCTCGCCTTCCTGGCAGTCCGCCTTGCCGCCGCACAGTGTCACGTCGACACCCTCACCAATGGCATCGATTACGTGTGCAACCGATATCTCGGTCGGCGGACGCGACAACCGGTAACCACCGCCGGGGCCGCGAATGCCCTCGACCAGCCCGTTCTTGCGCAGCCGTGCGAACAGTTGTTCGAGGTAGGACAGGGAAATGCCCTGCGCCTCGGAGATGTCAGCAAGCGTCACGCTGCCCTCGCCATGGTGGATGGCCAGGTCCAGCATGGCGGTCACTGCATAACGTCCTTTGGTCGATAGCCGCATAGGTATGTAATTCCCACAATGCAGTCATGGAAATGACTGCCCACAGGATAATAACCAAGTAAAATAGTCAGGAAATATTATGAGGGCGTGACGCGATGCATGCAAGCACCGGGCACTATCACAATAGAGATATATCGGGGGAAATTCTGTTCAGGTTTCGACGCTGGCCACGCTGTGCTGCTGGGCGCCGGGTGCGGCCTGTTCCAGCTCCAGCACGCGGCCGGGAATGAAACGGTGACCCTGCAAGAGACAGTAACCAAGCCATTTCTGCAGAAACCGGTTCATGCGCCATTTCTCCACCAGTGTGTAGGTATGGAACATGCGATTGTAGACTGCATGACGCTGTCCGCGCCGGCGGCCACAGGAAATCACCTCGCCCACCTGGGCATCATGGTACAGGCGCACCTGCATGTCCGGCGCAGGAAACTCACCCTCGCGATCGTGAAAGTAATAGGTGAGATTGAGCGTGGTAGTGAATTTGCAACGCTCCACCACGCGCAAGTGCAGGTCCAGCACACTCTCAATCCGTGAGATCACGCTGTCCGGAATGTCATCAACATCCGGCACCAGGTTACGCAGACGGATGTAATTGCACTCGTACAGCTCCATCAAACCCGCGAAATTTTTCGCAGGGATACCGTGATGAAGAAAATGTCTGACAGTGCATCGCATGGTTGAATCATAACATGGTGAAAATACGGTACCGCTAATGCAGGCATTCACTGCCTGCTGGTATTTCAAGCACTATCGGCGATAATCAACATTACTTGATAAGCCGTCAACGCTTGACATAATAGGCCGCTCATGCATGACAATACGATCATTTCACGGCTGCGCGGGCAATTGCCTGCCGAGTGTGTGTTGTTCGAACCGGAGGACCTGCGCCCGTATGAATGCGACGCGCTGTCCGCCTATCGCCAGTTACCCATGGCGGTAGTCATCCCGGAAACAGAGCAGCAATTGCGCACCACACTGGCACTGTGCGCGGAACACAGGGTACCCGTGGTGGCGCGCGGCTCTGGCACGGGGCTATCTGGCGGCGCCATGCCGCTGGCCGATGGCGTAATACTCAGCCTGGCAAAATTCAACCGCATTGTTGCCATCGACAGCGATAACCGCGTTGCCAGGGTGCAGCCCGGCGTGACCAACCTGGCGATCTCCAAAGCGGCCGAACCCTACGGGCTATATTATGCACCGGACCCGTCATCCCAGATCGCCTGCTCCATCGGCGGCAATGTGGCGGAAAATGCCGGCGGCGTGCACTGCCTGAAATACGGGCTGACCACGCACAACATCCAGTCGCTCGAACTGCTCACTATTGACGGCGAACAGCTTACCCTTGGCAGCCAGGCACTCGATGCGCCCGGATTTGATCTGCTGGCATTACTGACCGGGTCAGAAGGACTGCTCGGCATTATTACCGAGATCACCGTCAAGCTGTTGCCATGCCCGCAAGCGGCACAGGTGGTACTGGCGGGTTTTGACTCGGTCGATGCCGCAGGCGCTGCGGTGACGGCAACCATTGCCAGCGGCATCATCCCGGCCGGACTGGAACTGCTCGACAACCCCGCCATCCGGGCGGTGGACAAGTTCATGTCGACCGGCTATCCGCTCGATGCCGCCGCTATCCTGCTGTGCGAACTGGATGGCGATGAGGAAGACGTCGCGGCACAGATCGAACAGGTCAGCAGCGTATTTCATGAAGCCGGCTGTACCTCACTGCAGGTCTCGCACAACGAGGCCGAACGGATACGCTTCTGGGCCGGTCGCAAGGCCGCATTTCCCGCCATGGGCCGGCTGTCGCCGGACTACTACTGCATGGACGGCACCATTCCCCGCAAGCACCTGGCCCGGGTACTGAACGAGATCGAGCGCCTGTCGCAGGAATACGGCCTGCCGATCTGCAATGTGTTCCACGCCGGCGACGGTAACCTGCACCCGCTGATCCTGTACGACGCCAACAAGCCCGGCGAACTGGAACGCACCGAGGAACTGGGCGGCCGGATCCTTGAACTCTGCGTTGCCGTGGGCGGTACTATCACCGGCGAACACGGCGTCGGCATGGAAAAGATCAACCAGATGTGTGTGCAATTCAACAACGCCGAACTGCAGCAGTTCCATGCCGTCAAGGCTGCATTTGACCCGCACGGACTGCTCAATCCCGGCAAGGCAATCCCCACCCTGCACCGCTGTGCGGAATTCGGCGCCATGCATGTCCACCAGGGACGACTTCCACACCCCGAGCTGGAACGGTTCTGACCACCGCCGCCATGAATGACGCACAGACGATCAGCGAGCAGGTGCGCGAGGCGGCAGCCAGCGGCGCCGCGCTTGCGATTCAGGGCGGTAACAGCAAGGCGTTTTACGGGCGCGCCTGCAGTGGCACACCGCTCCCGGTTGCACAATACAGCGGGGTCATCGATTACACACCATCAGAGCTGGTGATCTCGGCACGCGCCGGCACCACACTGTCTGAACTGGAGAGCACCCTCGCAGCAGAGGGCCAGATGCTGGCATTTGAACCCCCGCACTTTGGTGCCACGGCAACGCTGGGGGGCACCATCGCCTGCGGCCTGTCCGGGCCACGGCGACCGTATGCCGGCGCGGCGCGTGATTTTGTGCTGGGGGTGAACTGCATCAACGGCCGTGGCGAGCAACTGCGACTGGGTGGGCAGGTGATGAAAAACGTCGCCGGCTATGACCTGTCACGCATGCTGACCGGTTCGCTGGGTACACTGGCAGTGCTGCTCGACGTGCATCTCAAGGTATTGCCAAAACCGCAACAGGAAATCACGCTCTACCAGGACTGTTCTGCTGACGAGGCCATCAAACGCTGCAATCGCTGGGCCGGGCAGGCATTGCCACTGAGTGGTGCCTGCCACAGCGAAGGACAACTGATGATCCGGCTTTCCGGCAGTGCACGCGGTGTCAGCGCCGCTGCCCGGACACTTGGCGGTGAGCAACTGGATGAGAGCAATACCTTCTGGCAGCAATTGCGTGAACAGCAACTGGCGTTCTTTACCTCGGCAAACACACTCTGGCGCCTCTCGGTGCCACCGGCCAGCGCGCCACTGGGGCTTGACGGACACTGGCTGCTGGACTGGGGCGGCGCGCAGCGCTGGCTGACAAGCGAACTGCCGGCACAGGACATCCGCTTTGCTGCTGCCGCAGCCGGCGGCCATGCCACGCTATTCCGTGGCGGTGACCGTAACAGCGATGTCTTTCACCCGTTGCCGCCTGCGTTGCTGGCGCTGCACCAGCGCATCAAGCAGACCTTCGACCCGGCCGGCATCCTGAACCCGGGGCGCCTGTACCGGGAATTCTGACCATGCAGACCACGCTGCCTGACAAATTACTGCAGACTGACACCGGCCGTGAAGCGGACGAGATCCTGCGTAACTGTGTGCACTGCGGCTTCTGCAATGCAACCTGCCCGACCTACCTGCTGACCGGTGACGAGCTGGACGGACCGCGCGGTCGCATCTACCTCATCAAGCAGGTGCTGGAAGGCACACCGCCGACACGCAAAACCCAACTGCACCTGGACCGCTGCCTGACCTGTCGCGCCTGCGAAACCACCTGCCCGTCCGGTGTCGACTACCACCGACTGCTGGATATCGGACGCGAACTCACGGAACTGGCGGCAAAGCGTCCGCTAACGGAGCGGCTACTGCGCGTTGCACTGCGCAAGCTGCTGGCGCACCGCTCGCGCTTTGCCCTGCTGTTGCGCGGCGGACAGCTGCTGCGCCCGCTGTTGCCGGCCCGGCTGAAGATGCGCATCCCGGCCTACCGCAACATCAAGGCTATGCCGCCTGCCCCCAGTCGTAAACGCTCGGTACTGATGCTGAACGGCTGCGTGCAACCGGGGCTGGCGCCACAGATCAATCATGCCGCGCAACAGGTCCTGTATGCACTCGGTATCAACGTGGTAAGAGAGTCCGGTGACGGCTGCTGCGGTGCGCTCAGTTTCCATCTCAACGCAAACGCGGAAGCCAGGAACTTCATGCGCCGCAATATCGATGCCTGGTGGCCGCATATTGAACGCGGTGCCGAGGCCATCGTGGTGACGGCCAGTGGCTGCGCACCCATGGTCAAGGATTACGGGCGACTGCTGGCGGACGATTTCCGCTATGCACGCAAGGCGGCACAGGTCAGCGAACTGGCCAGGGACATCAGTGAAGTCATTGCAGCCGAACAACCCTGGCAAACACTGCCTGCCGCATCCGGCAAGCGCATCGCATTTCATGCACCCTGCACCCTGCAACACGGTCAGCGTATTGTCGGTGTGGTAGAAGATATGCTCACGCGGCTCGGCTACCAGCTGGTGCCGGTTGCCGATGCGCACCTGTGTTGTGGTTCGGCCGGCACCTATTCCATCCTGCAGGGTAAACTGGCAGGCCCGTTACGTGATAACAAGCTGGCAGCACTGCAGGCCGAACATCCGGAACTGATTGCCACCGCCAACATCGGCTGCCTAGCGCACATGGCCGGGCACGCCGGGGTACCTGTCGTACACTGGATTGAGTTACTCTCTGCGCTGAATCATCAGGGAGCATTATGAGCACTGACAGCCTGCCTCTGCTGGTCGAGCCGGAATACCTTGAAGAATCGTTAGGTTACGACAATCTCCTGATTGTTGACCTGAGCAAGCCCGACAACTACCGCAAACTGCACGTACCGGGCGCGGTACACATCGATTACGCGCAGATCGTTGCCGCGCGGAAACCGGTCATGGGGTTGCTACCGGACGACGACACACTGGAAAAACTGTTTTCCGCAATCGGTATCGATACCGACACCCATGTCGTGGCCTACGACGACGAGGGAGGTGGCCGCGCCGCACGGCTGTTGTGGACACTGGAGACTGCCGGCCACGAGCGTTTCTCGCTGCTGAACGGCGGCCTGCATGCCTGGGCCAACGAGGGACACCGCTATGACAGCGCTGTTGTCACGCCGGTCGCAAGGTCATTTACCGTGCAACACAAGGATGCCCCGATCGCACGCAGTGACTACATACGGGAACACCTGGGTGACAGTGCCTGTTGCCTGCTCGATGTGCGCAGCCCGGATGAATACCTTGGGGTAAAAAAATACGCCGAGCGCGCCGGCCACATCCCCGGCGCCGTCAACATGGAATGGACACAGGCCATTGACACGGGGCGTAACCTGCGTTTTAAACCGGACGCGGAACTAACCGCCCTGCTCGAACAGGTTGGTGCCACACCGGACAAACAGATAATCAGCTATTGCCAGACCCACCACCGCTCCGCACACACATACATTGTTCTGAAGCAGCTGGGCTACCCGGACATCAAGGGCTACCCGGGCTCATGGTCGGAATGGGGTAATGATCCGGAATTGCCGGTTGAATAAACCCCTGCTGTTCGCGGAGCAAGCTCCGCTCCTAC
>CBEULV010000010.1:0-25748 GCA_965544015.1 uncultured Gammaproteobacteria bacterium
AAGGGGAGAAAAGGGGACAGATTTATTTTTTCGGAAAGCCCTGACGACTGCCCCCCCGGTTTTTCCCTGGAAAATAAATCTGTCCCCTTTTCTTTCTTCTTTTCCCCTACTTGCTCGCGCTGTCCAGCGGCTGGCTGATGCTGAATGCACCCCGTATATCACCAACGCTGTATCCTACTGCCTGGTCGTTGGGATACAGTTTTCCCAGACGTTCCCTGACCGTTGAATCAACCTGTTCGCCGTGACAGGCCAGGCATAGCCGGGCGGTCGGAATGGCCTTCATATAACGCAAGGTGCTGACCCCGTCCCGGGTAATGACCTCGTGATGTTCCATCTTCGCCGGGTCCTCACCTGCACGCTTGCGCTGCTCAAATGATTCGAGCACAGAGCGCTCCCATGTATCCGGCGCATTGGCCGGATTCCTGACCTTGAGACTGGTGCGGCCCACGTCCCAGCCTTTGCGAACACTGTAGGTATTCGCAATTGCCGGCGCGGACAGGTTACAGACACTGATGGCATTGACAGGCCCGCCATCCTGCATGCCCGCCATCAGTTCCTGCTTGAGCGTCTGCATGAACTCTTTTGCTGTTGCCCGGCTGGCATCAATTTCCGCGCTGTAATCACCGGCGCCGGCCATGGAAACCACTGACAGGGCCAGAACTAAAAACCTTAATAGCTGTTGCATGTTAAACCTCGATTTCCGTTATACGGTTTCTGAAAATACTGGTGCACAGACTGGATCAATCGGCATTGACAGGCCTTGACTTCGGTCAAGCAACCGGTAATTTAGGGATTGGGGGTCAGGCACAAACGATTCGCACCACCTGTAGCGACATCACCTGCCCGGGGTACTGATCAGGTCCGGTACTCGGCGTTTATCTTCACGTAATCGTAAGACAGGTCACAGGTCCAAACCTGCTCCTGTGCCGCGCCACGACCCAACACAACCCGCACCTCGTACTCTGTGCGGTCCATCACGCGCTGCCCGTCCGCCTCGGTATATTCAGGCGCACGCGTGCCGGCACGCACGACACACACCTCGTCGAGGTAGATTTCCACGGCATTGATGTCGAGAGCATTGACACCGGCGCGCCCTACAGCGGCCAGTATGCGCCCCCAGTTCGGATCACTGGCAAACAGTGCCGTCTTCACCAGTGGTGAGTGGGCAATGGTATAGGCAACCTGCAGGCACTCGGCACTGTCCGCCCCCTGCTCGACACTGACGGTGACAAAACGGGTCGCCCCTTCTCCATCACGCACGATCGCCTGTGCCAGCTCCACACAGACAGCGGTAACGGCCTCGCAGAGTGCCGCATACGCCGCACTGCCCTGCGCGACCTGCGCAACCGGGGTCGTGCCGGTAGCAACCAGCACACAGGCATCGTTGGTGGAAGTGTCACCATCAACGCTGATGCGATTGAATGACTTCTCGACCGCGTTCGACAGGCAATCCTGCACGGCCTCCGGTGCCAGCGCGGCATCAGTTGCGATAAATGCCAGCATGGTAGCCATGTCGGGGCGAATCATGCCTGCCCCCTTGGCAATGCCGGTCACCGTCACCTGCTGTCCGTCGAGCTCGACACGCCGTGATGCGCCCTTTGCAACAGTATCGGTGGTCAGGATACCACTGGCGGCCTCTGCCCAGCCCTGTTCCGACAGGTTCGCATATGCTGCCGGCAGACCGGCGATGATTTTCCCAACTGGCAACGGCTCGCCGATCACGCCAGTGGAAAAAGGCAGCACGGCAGAGACATCACAGCCGGCATGTTCTGCAAGTGCCGCACAACATTGCCGCGCATCCTTTATACCAGCCGCACCGTTACCGGCATTGGCATTGCCGGTATTGACCAGCAGCAGGGCGGGAGCCCCTAGCTGAAGGTGCTCACGCGCAACCGTTACGGGTGCGGCACAGAAGGCATTGCGAGTGAAAACGGCGGCACAGCAGGAACCCGGCGCCAGTGCCATTACCACCAGGTCCGGACGCCCGGCCTTACGGATACTGGCCGCGGTCGTGCCGAGGCGGAAGCCCGCCACCGGGTGTAGCTCGGGTAAGGGTGCGTTTTTCATGATCCAGGTCCCTGGCGCATAGAAGGTAAACGGGGGCAACCCCCTGAAGATTCCTGCCTGATTGTGCTGAGACTTTAAGGCTACTGAGCCCTGTTAGCCTTTTCTGGCGGGCCGGCTACCAGCAGCAGCGGCGCACGGCGCCAATCAGGTCAGCCGGCCATGGCATTGCTTGAACTTCTTGCCGGAACCGCACGGACAGGGCTCATTACGGCCCACCTTGCGGCCATCGCGGGTAAACGGACGCTGCTCGCTTCCCTCCGCCTGTCCCGACGTTTCTTCCTTCATGGCACTGGCGTCGGCATGCCGGAAATTCATCCGGGCATGACTGCGACGCTGCTCCTCGACGGCCTCGACGTCTGACTCGGCACGCACCTGCACGCGCGTCAACACGCTGACCACCTCGTGCTTGATGCGGTCCAGCATGGCCTCGAACATGGCAAAGGCCTCTTTCTTGTATTCCTGTTTCGGGTCCTTCTGCGCATAACCGCGCAGCCCGATACCCTGGCGCAGGTAGTCCATGGCGGCCAGGTGCTCTTTCCAGGAAGCATCCAGCACCTGCAGCATCACGGCCTTCTCGAAGTGCCGCACCACTTCCACGCCCGCCTGTGCCTCTTTCTCGCGATAGGCCGCAACCAGGGCTTCCAGTATCCGCTCACGCAGCGTCTCTTCATGCAGTTCGTCGTCTTCATCAAGCCATTGCTGCACCGGCAGCTCGAATGTGTACTCGCGCTGCAGCGCCTCTTCCAGGCCCGGCACATCCCACTGGTCATCCATGCTGGACGGCGGAATAAACGTGCTGATCAGCGCATTCACCACGTCCTCGCGAATACTTTCGACGATATCCGAGACATCATCCGTCTCCATCAGTTCGTTACGCTGTTCATAGACCACCTTGCGCTGGTCGTTGGCCACGTCGTCGAATTCCAGCAGGGTCTTTCTGATGTTGTAGTTATGCGCCTCGACCTTGCGTTGTGCGTTCTCGATGGCCTTGGAGACCCACGGATGCTCGATGGCCTCGCCTTCCTGCATACCCAGTTTCTGCATCAGGCCGGCCACGCGGTCCGAGGCAAAGATACGCATCAGGTTGTCCTTCAGGGACAGGTAGAAACGGCTCGATCCAGGGTCACCCTGGCGGCCGGAGCGTCCACGCAACTGGTTATCGACACGGCGTGATTCGTGCCGCTCGGTACCGACGATATGCAGCCCACCCGCCGCGAGCACCTGTTCATGGCGCTGTTTCCATTCTTCGGTTTGTTTACTGACCGTCGCTTCATCCGGGCTCTCCATCGCATCCAGCTCGACCTGCAGGTTGCCGCCCAGCACGATGTCGGTTCCGCGGCCAGCCATGTTCGTCGCGATGGTAATGGTGCCCGGGCGACCGGCCTCGGCGATGATCTGGGCCTCTTTCGCATGCTGCTTTGCGTTCAGCACCGCGTGCTTGATGTTTGCCTTGTCGAGCAGCCTGGACAGGTACTCGGAAGTTTCCACTGACGCGGTACCTACCAGCGCCGGCTGTCCACGCTGCTGGCAGTCGCGCACATCTTTCATGATGGCATCGAACTTCTCCTCCATGCTGAGAAACACGAAATCGCCCAGATCCTCGCGGACCATTGGATGGTGGGTCGGGATCACGACCACTTCCAGCCCGTAGATCTGCTGCAGCTCGAATGCCTCGGTGTCCGCGGTACCGGTCATGCCGGACAGCTTGTTGTAGGTCCTGAAATAATTCTGGAACGTGATCGAGGCCAGGGTCTGGTTCTCGTTCTGGATCTGCAGTCCTTCCTTGGCCTCGACGGCCTGGTGCAGGCCCTCTGACCAGCGCCGCCCCGGCATGGTGCGCCCGGTGAATTCATCGACGATCACCACCTGCCCGTCCTGCACGATGTAATCGACATCCTTCTTGAACAACAGGTGCGCACGCATCGCGGCATTGATATGGTGCATGATATTCAGGTTGGCGGCCTCGTAGAGGCTCTCGCCTTCCTTCAGCAGGCCGTTGCGCACCAGCAGCGCCTCAACATGTTCATGCCCGGCTTCGGTCAGGTAGATCTGGCGGTTTTTCTCTTCCAGGGTGTAGTCGCCAGGGCCATCTTCCTCTTCCTGCTGTTGCAACCCGGGCACCAGCACATTCATTTTCGTGTACAGGTCGGAGCGTTCGTCAACAGGGCCGGAAATAATCAGCGGTGTACGGGCCTCGTCGATAAGGATGGAATCGACCTCGTCGACAATGGCGAAATTGCGGCTGTTCTGGAAACGGTCCTGGGAGGTGAAGGCCATGTTATCGCGCAGATAATCAAAGCCGTATTCATTGTTGGTGCCGTAGGTAATGTCCGCCTGGTAGGCCGCACGTTTCTCCTCGTAAGGCTGACCGGCAACTGTCACCCCGACAGTCATACCGAGGAATTCGTATACCTTGCCCATCCAGCCGGCGTCACGCCGTGCCAGGTATTCGTTGACCGTGACAATATGCACGCCATCGCCACTCAGCGAATTGAGATAGGCAGGCAGCGTTGCTGCCAGCGTCTTGCCCTCGCCGGTACGCATCTCGGCAATCTTGCCCTGGTGCAGCACCATGCCACCGATCAGCTGCACGTCATAATGGCGCAAACCCAGGGCCCGTTTGGCGGCCTCGCGGACTACCGCAAATGCTTCGGGCAACAGGTCATCCAGTGTTTCGCCATCAACCAGCCGCTGGCGAAACTCATCTGTCTTGCCGCGCAGCGCCTCGTCAGACAGGTCGGCTATACCGGCTTCCAGATCATTGATCCGGGCAACCACGCGCGACATGCGTTTCAGTTGCCGGTCATTACGGCTGCCAAACAGCTTGCTGAAAATATTGAATGCCATGGAATTCCTGACGCCAGGTAAACGATTGAAAGTCGGAAATGATACCGCATGTGCCTGCAAATTAGCAGGTATCAGAGACGATCATGAGACGAGCGGTTAGCGGACCCGCTCAGCAGGCGGTTGCAGCTTTACTTGCCGGTGTATCTGGCAGGGTTGACGGTCTTGCCGTTGCGCAGCACCTCGAAGTGGACATGCGGGCCGGTCGAGCGCCCGGTCGAGCCCATCAGCGCGATGAGCTGGCCTTTCTTGACAGTATCGCCGGCCTTGACCAGGTTCTTCTGGTTGTGCCCGTAACGCGTAACATAGCCGTTACCGTGATTCACCTCGACCAGGTTGCCGTAACCGGAGCGTTTCCCGGCCCAGTTCACCACGCCATCACCCACGGCAACCACCTCCGAACCCTGCTTGCCGGCAAAATCGAGGCCATGATGGAAATCCTGCTTGCCGGTAAACGGGTCGTTGCGCTTGCCATACCGGGAGGATAGCCAGCCATCCTGTATCGGACGCCCTGACGGCATGACCCGCTCCGTCAGGCTGCGACTCATCAGCAGGGTCTCCAGCACCGAGAGCTTCTGCTCACGGTCCGCCAGTTCAGCACCCAGCCCGTCCAGCATATCCAGTATGTCATTGAAGTCCGCTGACTTGCCCGCTGCCGCCTCGTGCGGGCCACCCATGGCCGGCGGCGCGTCGAAATTGAATTCCGCCTTGTCCAGGTCTCCCTGGCTGACCAGGCGCTCGCCCAGTGCATTCAGGCGCAGCATCTCACCCTGCATCTGGCCAATACGCAGCGTCAGGGCATCCAGATCGGCAACTGCCTGCTTGCGCAGATCCTCGATCTCGTCCTGCTGAAGCTGCACCGCGTCACGCCATTCAGCGACATAATCCAGTTCGTCCTCGCCAATCCGGACGCCGATATACAGCGTGCTGGCCACGACCAGCAGCGCACTCAGAAACAGGGTAGCCAGCACGCGCACCGGTTGGAACTCGAAGTTCCAGACCTGTCCCCGCCGGTTTGTAAACAGTATGATGTTCATGTTGGGTGCCGTTTTACCGGGTTATGAATATTCCTTTAAAAATCAATAAGATTATAAAATCCAGCACGCAATCCCGGCTGTTGGCACGGGCTCGTCTGCTGGCAGACCTGGACGCCCAGTTGCAAGCCCTGCTGGTACCGCCCCTGCAACAACATTGCCGGGTGCTGGCGCTGCGCGAGCCGGTGCTGGTGCTGGCAGCCGATTCGCCGGTCTGGGCGGTACGGCTACGCTTTCATGCCCCGCAACTGGTCAGGCGACTTTCACTGCCCCAGTCCGTGCGACTGCGCTCGATCCGGGTACGGGTGCGTCCGCCGCAAGGCAGCGGAGCAACAGCACCACCACTCAAGCCAGTGCGCCGCCGTGGGCACAGGGGCACTGCCGCCATACAGCAGGCCGCAGAGACTGTATCGAACTCTGCGCTGAAAACTTCACTCCTGAGACTGGCCAGTCGCCATGAAAAACACTGAACCACACGGCTCAGTGCCCGGCAACCGCAGCAAGGAATCGTCTCAGCCGGTGGGAACGGGCTGAAGAAAGGAGATCGGGGCCTCGCTTACATCTTCAAAAGTCACTTCTTCCCAGGCTGACTCATCTGCCACCAGCGCTCGTAACAGCTTGTTATTCAAGGCATGCCCCGACTTGTAGCCCTTGAATGCTCCAATCAGGCTGTGGCCGAGCAGGTAGAGATCACCAATCGCATCCAGAATCTTGTGTTTTACAAACTCGTCGCGGTAACGCAGTCCGTCTTCGTTCAGAACCCGGTAATTATCCAGCACCACGGCGTTGTCGAGACTGCCGCCAAGCGCCAGCTGGCGCTCGCGCAGCTGTTCGATTTCATGCATGAATCCGAAGGTCCGCGCACGGCTCACCTCCTTGACAAAGGAAGTGGTGGAAAAATCGATCTCGGAGTGCTGGGTGTTGGACTTGAACACCGGGTGGTCAAATTCAATGGTAAAACCCACCTTGAAACCATCAAAAGGTTCAAAGCGTGCAATCTTGTCGCCATCCTCGACCTGTACCGGGCGTTTGATCCGGATGAAGCGCTTGGCTGCGTTCTGCTCCTCGATGCCTGCTGACTGGATCAGAAACACAAACGGGCCGGCACTGCCGTCCATGATCGGCACCTCTGCCGCACTCAGATCAACATAGGCGTTGTCGATGCCAAGCCCGGCCATGGCTGACAGCAGGTGCTCAACGGTGGAAATTCTGACCCCGTTATTGACCAGCGTAGTCGACAGGCGTGTGTCACCGACATTTTCCGGGCGCGCGCGAATCTGCACGACCTGTTCCAGGTCTACACGACAGAACACGATGCCGGTATCTGCCGGCGCCGGTCGCAGCGTCAGGTAAATTTTCTCGCCAGTGTGCAGACCCACGCCGGTGGCGCGGATCACGTTCTTGAGAGTACGTTGCCGAATCATGGCCTTGCAATTCCTCTAAATAATGAGCCGCATTCTCTGACAAGTACCGGGAAAGCCGCGCGCATATTAGCACACGCTCATTAAGCTGCCTAGAAGATGGTCACATTCTGATGAATTGACAGTCCAAAAGTGCGCATCAGCCAGCCTGATGCGCATATAAGCACCCCATATGGCCGGTCACGGCAGGCAGCAACCCGGCCGAATCCGGCCAGGCGCCCCACCGACCGGCCTGTCAGTCTGCCTGACGGCGCAGAAATGCCGGGATATCAAGATAATCCATATCCTCGGCAGAGTTTCCTCCCACGGCCTGGGCACGCTGCGCGGCCTTGTTCTTATTACGCAGTACGGTCGGACGGTCATAATTCTCGGTACTCACCGACTCGTGATTCACGTGTACCAGTGACGGCTTTTCGGCGGGGTTATTTGCATCCACGCCCAGGCCGGTGGCAACCACGGTCACGCGCAGTTCATCGCGCATATCCGGGTCGATCACGGTGCCTACCACCACGGTGGCATTTTCGGAGGCAAATTCCTTCACCGTGTTACCGACTTCCTCAAATTCACCAATACCGAGGTCGAGGCCGGCCGTGACATTCACCAGAATACCATTGGCGCCCATCAGGTCGATGTCTTCCAGCAGCGGACTGGCCACGGCTGCCTCGGCTGCCTCACGCGCGCGGTCGTCACCCTTGGCAGTGCCGGAACCCATCATCGCCATGCCCATCTCGGACATCACCGTACGTACGTCGGCAAAGTCGACGTTGATCAGTCCCGGGCGGGTGATCAGTTCGGCAATACCCTGCACGGCACCCAGCAGCACGTCATTGGCGGACTTGAACGCATCCAGCAGGCTGATCTGCTTACCCAGCACCGACTGCAGTTTCTCGTTCGGTATGGTAATCAGGGAGTCCACGAACTGGCTCAGTTCCTTGATGCCATTATGCGCAACGTGCAGACGACGGCTGCCTTCAAAGGTAAACGGCTTGGTCACCACCGCCACGGTCAGGATGCCCATCTCCTTGGCGATCTGGGCCACCACCGGTGCCGCACCGGTACCGGTACCGCCACCCATGCCGGCCGTAATAAACAGCATGTCGGAACCCTCGATGACCTCGGCAATGCGGTCACGGTCTTCGTGCGCAGCCTGGCGGCCGACATCCGGGTTGGCGCCGGCACCGAGACCCTTGGTAATGGAACTGCCAATCTGCAGCGTGGTGCGTGCCGACATGTTCTGCAATGCCTGCGAGTCGGTATTCGCACAAATGAATTCCACGCCATCGATACTGGCATCGACCATGTGCTGAACGGCATTGCCGCCGCCACCGCCAACACCGATCACCTTGATAACCGCACTTTGTCCACATGAATCCAGTAATTCAAACATGATGTCTCCTCCTTACAGAAACAACAAAAGTAGCCCTGATAAATCGATTAATAATCGCCGCGCCAACCTCTTGAACACGGCCACACCACCTGTCACTCAAAAACTAGAAATTACCCTGAAACCATCCCTTCATCCTGTCCCATACCCCGCGTACGCCCTTGCCCAAACCCATATCCATAGGCCGTTGATCACGATTGTGATGCCCGAACAGCAACAACCCGACACCGGTCGCGAATATCGGATTGCGAATCACGTCCACCAGGCCGGTAACATACTGGGGGGCACCCAGGCGCACCGGCATGTGGAAAATCTCTTCGGCGAGGTCGATCAGACCCTCGATCTTGGCACTGCCACCGGTCAGCACGATGCCCGCGGTCACCAGGTCCTCGAAGCCGCTGCGGCGCAACTCGGCCTGGATCAGCGTCAGCAGTTCCTCGTAACGCGGCTCGACCACCTCGGCCAGTGTGTGACGTGCCAGTTGCCGGGGCGGCCGGTCACCGACGCTCGGCACCTCGATGCTCTCATCGGCGGTCGCCATCTGCGTCAGCGCACAGGCATACTTGATCTTGATTTCCTCGGCACACAGTGTCGGCGTGCGCAGCGCGACGGCGATATCGTTGGTCACCTGGTCGCCGGCAATCGGTATCACCGCGGTATGACGAATGGCGCCCTCGGTAAACACCGCGATGTCGGTGGTTCCACCGCCGATATCTACGATGCACACTCCCAGATCCTTTTCATCATCGGTCAGTACCGAGTAACTGGACGCAAGCTGCTCAAGGATAATGTCATCCACTTCCAGCCCACAGCGGCGCACGCACTTGATGATGTTCTGTGCCGCGCTGACGGCACCGGTCACCATGTGCACCTTCGCCTCCAGGCGTACCCCGGACATGCCGACCGGCTCGCGGATCCCTTCCTGGTTATCGATCACGAAATCCTGCGGCAGAATATGCAGGATCTTCTGGTCGGCCGGGATCGCCACCGCGCGCGCTGCATCGATCACCCGCTCGACATCATTCGTGGTAACTTCCTTGTCACGAATGGCGACGATGCCATGTGAATTCAGGCTGCGAATGTGACTGCCGGCAATCCCGGCATACACAGAGTGGATCTGACAGCCGGCCATCAACTCCGCCTCTTCCACCGCGCGCTGAATGGAGTGCACAGTCGATTCGATATTGACCACCACGCCCTTCTTCAGGCCGCGCGAGGGGTGCGAACCGATACCGATGACTTCCAGTTCACCGTCCGGCAACACCTCCCCGACAATCGCGACCACCTTGGAGGTGCCGATATCCAGCCCCACAATCAGATTCTTTTCTATCTGTTTTGTCATACCCAACCCTTGTCCTGCCTAACCCTGTCTACCGACATCGCCGTCAACGTTTGGCTTTCCCCACAATACCGAGAAACCATTGCTGTAACGCAGATCCACACGCTGCAATTCAGCCAGACGACCGGCAAACACGCTCGGATACGCGCGCACAAAGCGCTGCAATCGCAGCCATGGCTCGGCCCGACCCAGCCACAGCTGCACATCATCGTCCAGCCGCACGGACCAGGCCCGGCGCTCATCCAGCGCAACCTGCTGTACCTGCAGCCCGAGCGAGGCCAGTGTCTGCGTCGCCTGGCGGTAATGCGCCAGCACTTTCTGCTCCTGCCCCTGCGGCCCGCTCAGCCATGGCAGTTCCAGCGCAGCGGCCTTGTGTCGGGGAAAAAACGCCTCGCCGTCAGCGTTCAGGTAACCACTTTCCCGCCAATGCGCCACCGGCTGCTGCTCCACGACCTGCACACGCAGGGTTTCGGGCCAGACGCGTTGCACCGATGCCTTGTGTACCCACGGCAACTGCTCGGCTGCCTTGCGAGTGGCCGCTACGTCGACGGTAAAAAAACCATTCTCCACATACGATGCAATTGCCGCCTGCAGGTCCTCTTTCATGAGATAGCGAAAATCACCCTTGACCTCGACGACAGCCAGCGGAAAGCGGTAAGGATCCACCAGCCAGCGCATCCCCAGCACGGTTGCCAGCGTCAGCACCGCCAGCAAAAACAGGCCGGACAGTGTGCGTGCGCGCAGGCGCATCAGCTGCCACGCCTGCTGCAGGATTGTCTGTTCATGCCTTGGCACGCCGCCCCTCCCTCAAGTGATTTCCTGCATGGGCAAAACTGCTGTCGAGGATACGCAGCACCAGCCGTGTAAAATCCATGCCAACCGCCTGCGCCGCCATCGGTACCAGGCTGTGGTCGGTCAATCCGGGCACGGTATTCACCTCGATGAACCACGGCTCGCCGCTATCATCCAGCATGAAATCCACGCGGCCCCAACCGTCAGCACCGAGTACGCGGAACGCAGTCAGTGATAACTGCTGCAAATCGTGTTCACGCTCCGTATCCAGCCCGCAGGGAACCAGGTAACGTGTGCTGTCGGACTGGTATTTCGCCTCGTAATCATAGAAGGCATGCGGCGTCTCCAGGCGGATCAGCGGCAGGACCGTCTCGCCGAGGATGCCTGCGGTATATTCCTGCCCGGTAATCCACTGTTCGGCCAGCACGCAGCCGTCGTATTGCACGGCATCCTGCCAGGCCTGCGGCAGTGCCGCAGCGCTTTCCACCTTGCTGATACCGATACTGGACCCCTCATGTACAGGCTTCACAACCAGCGGATATTGCAGGCTATCCGCGGCCTGTACGGCATCCTCTGCATTGTCCAGTACAGCAAACGCCGGTGTCGGTATGCCCGCACTCTGCCACACCTGCTTGCTACGCAGTTTGTCCATACCCAGCGCGGAGCCGAGCACACCGCTGCCGGTATAGGGCATGCCAAGCGTTTCGAGCATGCCCTGCACCACGCCGTCCTCACCACCGCGCCCGTGCAACGCAATAAACGCACGCGTGAAGGCACCCTCGACCAGGGTTTCATGCAATCTGCCCTGTGCGGGGTCCACCGCGTGCGCATCCACGCCGGCAGCCTGCAGTGCGGCAAGCACCGCGTTGCCGCTGTTTAACGACACCGCGCGTTCGGCCGAGTCGCCGCCCAGCAACACCGCGACCTTGCCATAACCCTGTAGCATGTCGGCGTCCTGTGACTGCATCAGTCCCGCGCCTCCATTGCCTCACCGACGATGCGCACTTCGGGTTCCAGCCGCACGCCCTGCAGCTGCTCTACCGTGCCCTGGACCTGTAACAGCAGGGTCTCGATATCGGCCGCACAGGCATTGCCGGTATTGATAATGAAATTTGCGTGCTTCTCTGAAACCTGCGCGCCACCCAGCCGCTTGCCTTTCAGGCCACTGGCCTCGATCAGGCGCGCGGCATGATCACCGGGTGGATTGCGGAACACCGACCCGCAACTGTTCTGCTGCACCGGCTGGCTGGCACCCCGCTTTGCAAGCAGCTCCCGAATGCGCTCCTGTGCCTGCATGGCATCACCGCGTTCCAGCAACAGGTGCGCGGCGACAAACCATTCATCCACCACACCGGTAACCGACCGGTAGGCAACCTGGAATTCACCCGGGGTGCGGGTATGCAACTGTCCGGCACGGTTCACGGTCTCTACCGCCGCAACATGCGCCCAGGTCTCACCACCGAAGGCGCCGGCATTCATGGCCAGCGCGCCACCCATGCTGCCGGGAATGCCGGCCAGAAATTCCACCCCGGTCAAACCGGCGCGACTCGCGGTGCGCGCCACCTTGGCGCAGCTGACCCCGGCGCCGGCACGCAGCAGTTGGGTGTCGAGCCACTCCAGCTCGGTCAGGGCACCGAACACCTGGATCACCGTACCGGGGAAACCGCCGTCACGCACCAGCAGGTTACTGCCCAGTCCCAGCCACAGCAGCGGCTCCTGTTCATCCATGTCCGCAAGAAAACTGCACAGGTCGTCGAGATCCGCCGGACAGTAGAAGCGCTGTGCCTTGCCGCCGGCACGCCAGCTGGTGTGCCGGTCCATCGGCTCATCGAGCCGTAATTCACCGCGCCAGGCCTGTGATTGTTGCGCTGCCATCATTCTGCATTCACCTGACTGACTGAAAGCCCGGTGACCAGTCGCTGCGCGGCGCTACCGATGTCGCCTGCACCCAGCGTCAACAGCACATCACCGTCCTGCAGCAGATCATTCAACACGACCGGCAACGCGTCCAGTTCCTCGACGAACACCGGATCAACCTGCCCGCGTGCGCGAATACCGCGTGCCAGTGCGCGTCCGTCGGCACCGGCAATGGGTGCCTCGCCGGCCGCGTAGACCTCGCACAGTACCAGCACATCGACCTCGGACAGCACCTGCACGAAGTCATCAAACAGGTCACGGGTACGGGTATAGCGATGCGGCTGAAACACCACCACCAGGCGCCGCCCCGGCCAACCGGCGCGCACGGCAGCCAGTGTCGGCTCCAGCTCGCGCGGATGATGACCATAATCGTCAATCATCAATACCTGGCCTGCGGCCGTAGTAATCTCGCCGGCAATCTGGAAGCGCCGGCCTATACCCTGGAAACCGGCCAGCGCCTGCTGGATCGCCGCGTCCGGGACTCCCAGTTCAGTGGCCACGGCAATAGCGGCCAGCGCGTTCAACACGTTGTGTCGGCCGGGCATGTTCAGCGTTATCGGCAACACCCCCTCATGGTCAGGGCGATGCACGTTGAAGTGGGTTTGCGCGCCGGTCTGGCGTACATCGCTGGCCCGCACATCCGCGCCCGGGTGAGTACCGTAGGTAATCACCGGACGGGTAACCTCGGTGAGGATGCCCTCGACCTGCGGGTCGTCCAGGCACAGCACGGCCAGTCCATAAAACGGCAGGTGGTGCAGGAATTCGATGAAGGTCTGGCGCAGGCGTTCAAAATCGCCTTCATAAGTCGACAGGTGGTCGGCATCGATGTTGGTAACCACGGCCATGGATGGCTGCAGGTACAGAAACGAGGCATCGCTTTCGTCCGCCTCGGCCACCAGGTAGTGCCCCGCCCCCAGCTGCGCATGGCTGGCCGCACTGTTCAGCAGGCCGCCAATCACAAAGGTCGGGTCAAGTCCGCCCTCGGCCAGCAGACTGGCAATCAGACTGGTGGCAGTGGTCTTGCCATGCGTGCCGGCAACCCCGATGCTATAGCGGAAACGCATCAACTCGGCCAGCATCTCGGCACGCGGCACTACCGGAATACGACTGTTGCGTGCGGCGACCAGTTCGGGATTGTCCTGATCGATCGCGGTAGACACCACAACCGCATCACAACCGGCGACATTTTCTTCGGCATGACCGATGTCGACTCGCACCCCCATAGCGGCAAGGCGGCGTGTCACCGCATTCTCACGCAGGTCGGACCCGCTGACCTGGTAACCGAGATTGTGCAACACTTCGGCGATCCCGCTCATACCGGCACCGCCGATGCCGACAAAATGCACGTGCCGCACACGGCCCATGCCCTGCGGCTGCACACTGCGGGTCAGACGCGGCGCGGTGTTCATGAGTCCACCCCCAAACCGGCCGCCTGCAGACACAGCTCGGCGACGCGACGCGCGGCATCCGGCATCGCCAGCGCATGTGCGCGGGCGGCCATTTCCTGTAACGCGGGACGCTGTTCGGCGAAGTCGGACAACATACCGGCCAGCCGTTCCGGCGTCATATCGCCCTGCGGTAACAGCACCGCGGCACCGGCATCGGCGAGGAACTTCGCATTACCGGTCTGGTGATCGTCGGTCGCATGCGGGAACGGCACCAGGATCGCCGGCACGCCGACCACAGCGAGTTCCGCCACCGTGAGTGCACCGGAGCGGCAGATGACCAGGTCCGCCCAGGCATAGGCGGCGGCCATATCCTCAATAAACGGCTCGGCACGCGCGCTAATGCCTGCCTCGGCATAGCTGGCACGGACCGCGTCCAGATCCTGCCTGCCGGTCTGGTGATAGATCTCCGGTTGCACCGGCAACTGCGCAATAGCCGCCGGCACGGCAGTATTCAGTGCGTGCGCGCCGAGACTGCCGCCCACCACCAGCACGCGCAACGCGCCACTGCGTCCCGCAAGACGCTCAGCCGGTGCGGCAAGCTTCAGGATCGGGCCGCGCACCGGGTTGCCGGTATGCACCGGTTGGTACTTGTCCTGCAGGCTGCCGGGAAACGCCACCATCACGGTACGCGCAAGTGGCGCCAGCCAGCGATTGGTAGTACCGGCGACCGAGTTCTGTTCATGAATCAGCAACGGGCGGCGCAGCAGCCAGGCAATCACTCCGCCGGGGCCGGAGGCAAACCCCCCCATGCCCAGCACCGCAAGCGGACGCAGTCGTAACTGGATCAGCAAGGCCTGACCCAGTGCCAGCGCCAGCATGAACGGGGCCAGTAACAGCCGCAACAGGCCGCGCCCGCGCAAACCGGATACGCGCATGGTTTCGAGCGGGTAGCCGGCTGCCGGCACAACACGGGATTCCAGACCGTGGCGCGTCCCCAGCCACGACACCGGCACACCGCGCGCACTCAGTTCCTCCGCCACCGCCAGCGCCGGGAACACGTGTCCGCCGGTGCCCCCCGCCATGATCAGCACCGGGCGTCCGCCTGTAGCATGCGGGTTCATATGCGCCCCCGCTTGCGTTTCGGCGCGGCAATGCCGCTGACCGGCAGGCCTTCGCAGGTACAGCGCGTTTCGTAATCGATGCGCAGCAGCAGCGTCAGCGCCGCGCACATCACGATCATGCTGGAACCACCGTAGCTCATTAGCGGCAGCGTCAGTCCCTTGGTAGGCAGCAGCCCCATGTTGACGCCGATATTGATGAAGCTCTGCAGGCCGAACCAGATGCCGATACCATAGGCCAGGTGGGAGGCAAACGGATTGCCGGCCCGCACCGCCTGCGCAGCGATTACCAGCGCACGCCACACCAGCACGCTATACAACGCAATGATGACGCACACGCCCAGCAGACCCAGCTCTTCGGCAAGCACCGCGAATACAAAGTCGGTATGCGCCTCCGGCAGATAGAACAGCTTCTGGATACTGCTGCCGAGCCCGACACCGAACCATTCACCACGCCCGATCGCTATCAATGACTGGGTGAGCTGAAAGCCGTTATCAAACGGATCGGCCCACGGGTCGAGAAATGTTTTCAGCCGTACCATGCGATACGAGGACGACACTGCCGCGCCCCCCAGCAACATGCCGGCCAACGCCACCACGCCGGTAAAATGCACCAGCCGGACACCAGCCATGAAGATCATACCCATCACCGTCGCGCCCAGCACCACGGTGGAACCGAAGTCCGGTTCTGCCAGCAACAGCAACGACACTATGCCGAGCAGGCCGACCGGTTTCAGAAAAGCGCTGAACCGTGTGAGCACATCTTCCTGGTGCCGCGCCAGGTAGCTGGCAAGATAGATAATGAAACACAACTTGGCTGGCTCGGAGACCTGCAGACGGAACAGGCCGATGTTGATCCAGCGCGTGGCGCCTTTGACCTCGACACCCACACCCGGCGCCAGCACCAGCAACAGCAGCACAAATGCCGACAGCAACAGGGTCATGCCGAGATGCTCGAGGATGGCCAACCGCAGCCGGAACAGCAACAGGCCGGACGCGACCCCAAGACAGATATAGACACTCTGACGCAATGCGTAATAGAACGGATAGCCAAGTTCCCGGTCAGCCATGGTAATCGAGGCAGAGGCCACCATCACCAGGCCCAGCATGGCCAGCGCGATAGCGCTGAACAACAACAGGTAGTCGATGCGCGGGATACGGACATCACCGGCACCGACCCGGCGTGCCTGCTGACTTGCGCCGGCCATTAGCCCAGCACCTCCTGCACCGCACGAGTAAACGTCTCACCACGCTCGATATAATCGCGATACATATCGGTGCTGCCACAGGCCGGTGACAACAGCACGCTGTCACCCGCGATAGCCATGGCGGCTGCCTGCCGCACTGCCTCCGTCATATCGCCTGCATGCTGGACCGGCAACACGTCACCCAGCACGGCCGCCAGCAACGGGGCATCACGCCCCATCAACACCACACCGCGCCCCTTGCCCGCGAGCACAGGGGCCAGCGCAGAGAAGTCGGCGCCCTTGCCGTCACCGCCGGCGATCAGCACCACCGGCCCGTCGACCCCCGTGATTGCGGCCAGCGTGGCGCCGACATTGGTGCCCTTGGAATCGTTATACCAGCGCACCCCCGCATGTTCGGCAACAAACTGCATGCGGTGCGGCAGGCCACGGAATTCAGCCAGCGTCTCCAGCATGGCGGCCTGCGGCAGGCCCGCGGCCTCACCCAGCGCCAGTGCGGCCAGCGCATTACCCTGGTTGTGCCGGCCAGCCAGGCGCAGCGCGGTTGCCGGCATGAGTGGCTCGTTGCCGCGCACCAGCCAGGTCACGCCATCAAGCTGCGCCAGCCCGTATTCATGCCCGTCCGGCGCGCCCAGGGTAAAGCGGATCTGCGGCTTGTGTGAATCGGCCAGCGCGGCGGCAAGCGGATCATCGGCATTCACCACCTGCAGCGCGGCGCTGTTGTAGATGACCTGCTTGGCGGCGGCATAATCGGTGAGGCTGGCATAGCGGTCCATGTGGTCGGCACTGATATTAAGCACCACCCCGGCCATCAACTGCAGACTGTGCACGCTCTCCAGCTGGAAACTCGACAACTCCAGCACATACAGGTCCGGCTCGGAGTCCTCGATCAGGTCCAGCGCCGGGGTCCCAATGTTGCCGCCGGTGCGCACATCCACACCGGCGCGTCGTGCCATGGCGCTCAACAGGGTCACCACCGTGCTCTTGCCATTGGAACCGGTAACGGCAATCACCGGCGCCCGCGCTGCCTGGGCAAACAGTTCGATATCGCCGATGACCTGCACACCGCGGGCTTGAGCTGCGGCAATCTGCGGCTCCGCGAGTGACACCCCCGGGCTGACCACGATCTGTTCTGCGTGTGTAAATGCCTCGTCACTGAATTCACCGAGGAACAGCGCAACGTCCGCCAGTTCGCCACAGCGCAGGCGATCCAGGCCCGGCGGCTGTGTACGACTATCGACCACCGCAACCGGCACACCACGACGGGTCAGATAACGCGCAACCGACAGGCCGGTCTCGCCCAATCCGACCACCAGCGTCCTGCGCGCGTTGTCAAACTGCTCTGCCATGATGGTTACCGGAACTGCCATTAACGAATCTTCAGTGTTGCCAGGCCGATCAGCACCAGAATCACGGTGATAATCCAGAAGCGCACGATCACGCGCGGCTCCGGCCAGCCCTTCAGTTCAAAGTGGTGATGTAATGGCGCCATGTGAAAGATGCGCCGCCCGGTGAGCTTGTAGGAACCCACCTGCAGGATGACTGACACCGTCTCCATGACGAATACCCCGGCCATCACCATAAATACCAGCTCCTGGCGTACCAGCACCGCGACGATACCGAGCGCCGCACCCAGTGCCAGCGCCCCGACATCACCCATGAATACCATTGCCGGATAGGCGTTGAACCACAGGAAACCCAGGCCGGCACCAACCAGTGCGCCGCAGAAGATCACGATCTCGCCGGCATCACGGATATACGGGATGCCGAGGTAATCGGCGATCTTCACGTTGCCGGTGGTGTAGGCAAACACGCCAAGTGCCCCCGCAATCAACACGGTTGGCAGGATCGCCAGCCCGTCCAGGCCGTCGGTCAGGTTGACCGCGTTACTGGAACCGACGATCACGAACCAGGCAAACAGGACGTAGAACCAGCCCAGGTTGATGGCAATATCCTTGAAGAACGGAACGATCAGCGAGGTCTCTGCCGGCGAGGTGGAAGACAGGTACAGGAATAATGCCACCCCCAGCGCAATGACCGACTGCCAGGCCAACTTGGTGGCAGCCGAGATACCGTCGGAATTTTTCAGCACCAGCTTGCGGTAGTCATCCACCCAACCGACTGCACCGAACGACAGTGTGACCAGCAGCACCACCCACACATAGCGGTTACTGAGGTCAGCCCACAGCAACGTGGCAATCGCCACCGCGACAAGAATCAATGCGCCGCCCATGGTCGGCGTGCCGGCCTTGGCCAGGTGGCTCTGCGGGCCATCATCGCGTACCGGCTGCCCGATCTGGTAGCGGCCCAGCCGGCGGATCATCTCCGGCCCGACCAGGAAGGAAATCGCCAGCGCGGTCAGCACACCGAAAATGGCGCGCAGGGTCAGGTACTGGAACACGCCGAACCCGCTGTAGTACTGACTCAGGTACTCGGCCAGGTAAAGAAGCATGTCAGTGATTCTCCGTGGAAGGCGTTTCAGAATTCGAGAGTGCCGCAACCAGCCCATGCACCACGCGCTCCATGCGCATGCGGCGCGACCCCTTGACCAGGATATGAAGCGGTGCGTTCAGGTCAGCACGCAGCGCCGCCAGTAACTCATCCAGCGTGTCGCAGCTCTTGCCGACACCGGCAAAACACTCCAGCGTGCCACGTGCAAGCACCCCCAGCGTATACACGCGCGTAACGCCGGCAGCACGTGCCATCTCGCCGGCACGGCGGTGCAGTTTCCCGCTCTCCGCACCCAGCTCACCCATATCACCCAGCACCAGCCAGCGCTCACCGGCTGCCTGTGCCAGCACGTCGAGCGCAACCTGCAGGGATGCGGGATTGGCGTTGTAGGTGTCGTCGATCACGGTGACCGGCCCCGGCAGTTGCAGGATATTCAAGCGACCCTCTACCGCGGCCAGTGATTCCAGCCCGGCCTTGATCGCGGCCAGTCCGGCACCTGCGGCCTGCGCAGCAGCCGTCGCGGCCAACGCATTCATGACATTGTGCCGTCCCGGTAACGGCAGGTGCAGTTCGATGTTGCCTTGCGGGGTCACCAGTTGCAGGTCACTGCCGGCGGCATTCCCGCTCCAGTTGGCGGTGACATTACATCCTTCGTGCAGGCCGAACTCGACGATGCGGCAATGCTCAGCCAGTTCGCGCCACAACGGCGCATAGTTGTCATCGGCGTTGATTACCGCCACGCCATCCTTGCCAAGCCGCGCAAACAGTTCGCCCTTGGCGCGCGCCACAGCAGGCAGATCGCCAAAGCCCTCCAGGTGCGCCGGACCCGCGTTGGTGACCACACCGATGGTCGGTCGCGCCAGTTCGGCAAGGTAATCGATTTCGCCGGGATGATTGGCGCCCATCTCGATGACGGCAAAACGGTCATCGGCATCCAGCCGTGCCAGCGTCAGCGGCAGCCCGATATCATTGTTCAGGTTGCCCTGCGTTGACAGGGCCTGGCCACATTGCGACAGGATCGCACTGGTCATGGCACGCACCGTGGTCTTGCCATTGCTACCGGTGATCGCAACCACCGGCAGTTCGAATCGGTTACGCCAGTGCGCCGAGAGCTGACCCAGCGCCAGGCGCGTATCAGGCACCTGGAGCTGCGGCAGCCTGACTGCACAAGGCCGGCTCACCGCCGCCGCGGCCGCACCCTGATCATGCGCCGCACCGACATATTCGTGGGCGTCGAAGTTCGGGCCCTGCAGGGCAAAGAACAACGACCCCGCCAGCGGCTTGCGTGTGTCGGTGCTGATACCGCGAAACGTGACATCCTCACCGATGTGTTGTGCTGCCAGCACGCGTGCCGCTTCGGACAGTTGCATGACCATCATTGCGCCCATTCCCGCGCCAGTGCCTGCACGCGCTCGCGGTCGCTGAACGGCAACGCACGATCGCCGACCAGTTGCACGGTTTCATGTCCCTTGCCCGCGATCAACACGATGTCATCCGGGCCGGCACTGCGCATCGCCCAGTCGATGGCGCGGGCACGATCATGTTCGATGTGCACACGTGCCGGCTGCTTGATTCCACTGCACACGTCATTGACAATTTGTTGCGGGTCCTCGGTGCGCGGATTGTCATCCGTCAGCACCAGCTGATCGGCAGTGCGCTCGGCTGCGGCGCCCATCTCCGGACGCTTGCCGCGATCACGATCACCGCCGGCACCGAACACACACCAGAGCCTGCCGCTGCAATGCGCGCGCAATGATTTGAGTACCGCCCTGAGTGCGGCCGGGGTGTGCGCATAATCCACCACCGCCAGCGGGTGTCCCGCACCCACATCAAAACGCTCCATGCGCCCGGGGACAGTCTGCGTTCGCTCAAGACGGCGCATGGCCTCTTCGAATGGCAGGCCTGCCACGCACAGGCTTGCCAGAGATGCCAGCAGATTGCTGGCATTGAAGCGCCCCAGCAGGCCACAGCGCAGCGCGCCGCTGCCCCATGGCGTGACCACATCCAGCCACATGCCGGTCATGTCGCTTTGCAGGTTGCGACCGATCACCCACTGCGCGGGATAACGGGTACGGAACGGCTCGTTTTCCAGCCGGTAGGCCACCGGCGCCACCCCCGGCGGAATGGCGCCCAGCAAGGCACTGCCAAAGGCATCGTCTGCATTGATTACTGCATAACGCAGGCCATCACTGTGAAACAGCTTGCGCTTGGCCTCGGCATAGGCCTCGACAGTGCCGTGATAATCCAGGTGATCGCGCGACAGGTTAGTCAGAACGGCAAGATCAAAATTCACGCCACGGACCCTTCCCTGGTCCATGGCGTGTGAGGAAATCTCTGAAACCACGCAGCGCGCACCCTTCTGCTGCATCGACAGCAGCAATTGTTGCATGCTGAGTGCATCAGGCGTGGTGTGTGATGTAGTAGAAAGTTCGCCAAACAGGCCGTTGCCGAGCGTACCGATCAACCCGCAACGGCGGTCATCGCTGTTCAGTGCCTGCGCAATGAAGTGACTGCAGGACGTCTTGCCATCGGTGCCGGTCACACCGATCACGAACAGACCGCGCGAGGGGTGACCATAGAAGCGATCGGCAACCAGCCCCACGACCTGGCCCAGCCCGGGGACCACAACCACCGGTGCCGGCAACAGTGCCGCCGCCTCGGCCAGACCGGCATTACCCGCAACCGGCTCCCAGGCCACCGCCACCGCACCCAGCGCAATTGCCTGGCGCGCATGCTGCATACCGTGTGTCCGTGTGCCGGCCACGGCCAGGAACAAATCTCCCGCCTGCACCTTGCGACTGTCCAGTGCCAACCCTGTCACCCTGACATCGGTACGCACCGCCGGGCCACAGAAGTCTTGCAGCAATCCGGCCAGGGTATGTTCTTCCAGCATGTTCTCGGCCGGCATCATGCAGGCTCCTCCCCGTCGCCACGCCGGGTCTGCAGCAATGGCACGTTATCGGGTGTCACGGCCAACAGGCGCAGCGCGCCCGCCATGACGCGCGCGAACACCGGTGCCGCGACCTGGCCACCGTAATATTTGCCATTATCGGGCCGGTCGACCATGACCACCATCACCAGGCGTGGATCACTCGCCGGCGCCATGCCGGCAAACACCGACAGGTACTGGTTGTCAGAATACCCGCCGGCCACCGACTTGCGTACTGTGCCGGTCTTGCCGGCCACGCGGAAACCGGGAATGCGCGCCAGCGGGGCCGTGCCGTCCGGGCCCACCGCCTGTTCCAGCATGTTGCGTACCTGGCGTGCGATCCGGGCCGGCATGACGCGATGCTCTTCCGTCGCTTCCGCACCGTGCAGGAAGGTGATGGAACGCTTGATGCCATCGGCCGCCAGTACCGCGTAGGCCTGTGCCAGCTGTAGCGGCGTCACCGAGACTCCGTAACCAAACGACAGCGTTGCCGTCTCGATCGCATTCCAGCCAGCGTAATGCGGCAGCAGGCCGGATGCCTCGCCGGGGAACCCGCTAAAGGTCTGCACGCCAAAGCCCATGTCGGACAGTTGTGTCCAGATTTCCTCTGCCGGCAGCGACAGGGCGATCTTTGCTATACCGACATTACTCGACTTGCGGATGACGCCAGCCACATCGAGCTGGCCGTAATCATGCACATCACGCACGGTATTCGCGCCGACGCGCATCCAGCCAGGCGCTGTCGAAACCGGGGTGTCTGGCCGATAGCGTCCGCTCGCGAGCGCGGTGGCCACGACAAACGGCTTCATCGTAGACCCCGGCTCAAACACGTCGGTAACTGCGCGGTTGCGTATATCACTGCTGCGCAGGTTCTGGCGGTTGTTCGGGTTAAATGACGGCTGGTTCACCATCGCCAGCACTTCACCACTCTTGACATCCAGCACGACTGCGGATGCGGTCTGCGCCTTATGCTCCTGCAATATCGTCTTGAGTTCGCGGTAGGCGAGATACTGTATGCGCCGGTCTATACTCAGCCTGAGGTCCTTGCCGGGACTCGGACGGCTGATGCTTTCGACGTCCTCGACGATATGGCTCTTGCCGTCCTTGATCACGCGCTTGGCGCCGGGCTCGCCATTCAGCCAATCCTCGTAGGCCAGCTCCAGTCCTTCCTGTCCGACATCGTCGATATTGGTAAAACCGACCACATGCGCCGCAATCTCGCCATCCGGGTAATAGCGGCGATATTCGCGCTGCAGGTAGACGCCGGGAATATCCAGCGACTCGACCTGTGCCGCCAGCGCCGGGGTGATATGGCGACGCAGGTAGATGAATTCACGGTCCGCGCGGCTGGCCAGCGTACTTTGCACGCTGGCATACTTCAGCGACAGCAGACGGGTCAGTTCCGGGATGCGCTGCTGTTCGTTAGCGAGTTCCTGCGGATTCACCCACACCGATTCCACCGGCGTACTGATCGCCAGCGGTTCACCGTTACGGTCATGAATCATGCCGCGATGCGCCGGCAGGCTGACCACACGCAGGTGGCGAGCCTGACCCTGGGTCAGCAGGAAATCCTTGTCGAGCACCTGCAGGCACACGGCCTTCCAGACCAGCAGCATCGCCGCCAGCCCCATACACATCAGCAGGAACAGCCGCCGGCCCTGGAAGCTTGTCTGGTTACGTGTACGATTCATGGCTTGACGATCACCATATTGTCCGCAGACAGATTCACCATACCCAGTCGTTCGCGTGCCGCAGTTTCCACCTGACCCTGCGTGGTGAGGGTGCCCTGCTCCAGCTGCAGCTGCCCCCACTCGATATCCATGTTGTCGCGTTCCTTGCCCAGCGTCTGCAACTCGATAAACAGCTTGCGCCACTGGTGCTTCGAATAGACCACTCCGACCGATGTCACGAGCACCAGTGCAAGCAGAATCAGGACACCGCCCGGCTTCGGATTCATTGCAACCGCTCCGCTACCCGTAACACGGCACTGCGCGCCCTGGGGTTGCTGTTGATTTCGGCCTCGCTGGCGCGAATGGCCTTGCCAATCGGCTTGATACGGGGTTGGTAATCCATGCCCGCCAGTGGAAATTCCGGCGGGGCCTGCTCACCGCGGTACTCGTCGCGGATAAAGCGCTTGACGATGCGGTCCTCCAGAGAATGGAAACTGATCACGGCAAGGCGTCCGCCCGGGGCCAGCGCGTCCGGCACCTGTTCCAGCACGGCGCGCACGTCATCGAGTTCACGATTGATAAAAATACGGATGGCGAGAAAGGATCGGGTGGCAGGATGCTTGTTCCTTTCCCGTGACGGCGCAGCAGTGGCAATCAGTTCCGCGAGCTGGCGCGTAGTCTGCAATGGCGCCTCGCTGCGCGCACTGACGATAGCGCGCGCAATACGCCCGGCAAAACGTTCCTCGCCCAGCGTGCGCAACACTTCGCGGATTTCCCGCTCACTCGCCTGCTGCAACCATTGTGCGGCGCTGATTCCGGAGTCCGGATCCATGCGCATGTCGAGCGGGCCGTCTGTGGAAAAACTGAAGCCGCGTGCAGGGTCGTCAAGTTGTGGTGAGGAGACACCGAGGTCCAGTAACAGGCCATTTACCCGGCCTTGCAATTGTCGCTTTGCAAGCAGCTGACTCAGCATTGTGAAAGCACCCTGCTCAATTTCAAATCTAGGATCATTACCAAACTGTATTCGTGCCGACTGCACTGCCTCGGGATCCTTGTCCATGGCCAGCAACCTTCCCGCGGGGCCCAGCTGCGCAAGAATGGCAGCTGCATGTCCGCCACGACCAAAGGTTCCATCCACGTACACGCCATCCTTCCTGATCGCCAGCGCCGCCAGCACCTCGTTGAGCAGTACCGGCTGGTGTATGTACGTCTGCTCCACCGACGGTCAAAGCGTCAGTGATTCCAGCGAATCCGGCATATCGCCCTCATCACCGTTACTTGCCAGCCATGCTTCGCAATTCTTTTCCCAGGCCTCTTCGTTCCAGATTTCAAACTTGTTACCGAGACCGACCAGCTCCACGCGCTTGCCGAGATTGACAAAGTCACGCAGACGCGGCGGCAGCAACACGCGTCCGTTCTTGTCCATTTCCAGTTCGGAGGCATGGCCAAGAAACATACGTTGCAGCATGCGGGTGCGTCTGTTCTGGTTAGGCAGACGGACGAGCTTGCGTTCGATCTCGTCCCAGTCCGGACGGGGATACATCGCCAGGCAGTGGTCGTTATGCACGGTCACCACCACGCAACCTTCACAGCGCTCCATGAGGTCGGTGCGGTACCGGGTGGGAAGCGCCAGGCGGCCCTTCGCATCCAGATTGACGGTGCTACCACCCTTGAACAATCCTGCCCCCTTTTTCTCCCACGGAACCCAGAAATTACCACTGAGCCCCACTTTGCGACACTATAGGGAGCGAGGGGGGGGTCGTCAAGCTAAATTTGCAAAAAACCTCCGGCCGGACAGTAACTTAGGCCAGAATCCGAAATTTTCCGGTAAGTCAGAAAAACATATAACACGAAATCAAAAGGTTGCCAAAAATACCTCTCGTAGATTGGTAACTAAGGCCGGATTTTTATAATTTTTGTCACTGGCTACGCTAGCACATGGCTCGTGAACGCACATTATACGCTTCTTTTGGAACCCAATATGTTGGGTTGCGAACAAAAGAATTCCTGCAGATGAGGGATTCGGTGCGGGCTCGCGGACACCGTCCGCAAATTGCCCGCCGCCACCGTTCCCGCGAAGGCGGGAACCCGGCCAGCAAAAGAACACCGATTCTATCGCGCCTGCAAGGCGCTCCTGCGGGACTTTCTTAGTGTGTAGGAGCGCCTTGCAGGCGCGATGCTTTCCAAGA
>CBEULV010000011.1:0-24463 GCA_965544015.1 uncultured Gammaproteobacteria bacterium
CTGAGGAAGTGCACGGTGTCGTCGACCACGATACCCAGTGTCAGGCCCATCACGATCGACAGACCCAGGCCAACCTGTCCGTTGAGCAGCCCCCAGAGTCCAAAACCCATGGCGGCCGGCGCCAGGTTTGGCAACAGGCTGATCAGGCCTATTTTCAGGGAGCGCAGGGCGAAAATCAGGATCAGTGAAATCAGCACCAGTGCGACACTGGTGCCGATCAGCATGCTGCGAATGTTACGCTGACCGATGTAGGCGAACATGACCGACGGACTGGCACCGCTGGATTGCAACTGTGGCGTATTTTCCGCCAGCCAGTCCTCCGCCTTCCGCTTGATTGCCAGCAGCTCGTTGCTGGAGACGTTTTCCAGCGTCACGGTCAGCCGGGTTGCCGACTTGTTGATATCGATCTGGTTGTTCAGATCCAGCCCGTAGGGCAACGACATTTCGTAAAGCAGCAGGTACTGTGCGGCCAGCTCACGCTGTTCCGGCAGTCGGTACCAGTCGGGGTCATCGGCATGCATGTTCTTGTTCAGGCGACGCATGATGTCGGTCAGTGTATTGACGTGCAGTACCCGGTCCTGCTGTCGGTACCAGTTGGCAAATGCGTCGATTCCCCTGAGGACCTCCGGCTCGTTGATGCCGCCGCTGATACCGTTACCCAGCGAGTAATCGATAGTGTAGATGCCGGTCAGATTCCTGGTGGTAAATTCAGTGGCATTCCTGAAGTCGATAGTCTTGTCAAAGTACTTGACGAACTCGTCATTGAGTTCATTGCGCGGGATAAAGGAAACAAGCACGATCACCACAATCCCTACACCCCAGAACAGGGCGTTGTGCCGTGCCACCACGAAATCGGCAAAATTGTCCACCGTCTGTGTGCGTCTTGCAGTCGCCGGTTTTACACGCACCGGCAGCACGGACATCAGTGCCGGCAAAAAGGTGATGGAGCAGATGAACGCGACACCCACGCCCATGGCGACAATGTTGCCCAGGTCGCGGAACGGGGGCGCATCACTGAAATTCATGCTCATGAAGCCGATGATCGTGGTCAGTGATGTCAGGAAGATCGGCTGCATATTGATGCGCAGGCTTTCCACGATGGCGGCCTGCCTGTCCATGCCCTTGCGCATACCATGCAGGAAGGTGACCAGCACATGCACGCAGTCGGCAACCGCAAGTGTCAGGATGATCGTCGGGGATGAGGCCGATGGCGGAGTCAACGGGATACCCAGCCAGCCCGCCAGGCCCATTGCTGAAAGGACACTAAAGATAATCACAAGGAAAGTACCCAGCATTGCCGGCAGCGAGCGCAATAGCAGCACCAGTGTCAGCAGCACGATGGCAAACATGATCGGAATCAGTGTGCGCTGGTCGCCCAGACTGACTTCCGGAAAGGTGTTGTTCATGATCACCATGCCGGTGAGGTACACGTCGATATCCGGGTGCTGTTCCTTTACCTGCCTGACCAGGTCCCGTGCGTAGGCGGTGATCTCCGGGACTTCCTTTCCACTACCCTCATCCGGAAGCTGGATGGTGATGTTAACGCCCGTGACGCTGGCATCCGGCGAGATCAGACGATGCAGCAGCAGTGGTTCATTGACTGCTATATCGTGAATTTCCTGTAATTGCCCAGGACCAAGGCCCGCCGGCTCTTCAACCAGGTCGGCAACGATCAGGTCGTCGCCCTCGGCACGGGTGTGCTGGTAGTTGGTCAGCGAATCAACACGCAGTGAATAGGGAGTCTGCCAGGACGCTTCGGTCAGCCATCTGACCGCCTCCAGTGTGGCCGGGGTGAATACCCTGCCGTCTTTCGGCGCCAGCACAAACAGCACGTTGTCGGTCTTGGTGTAGGTGTTTTGCAGTTGCTCGAAGGCCTGCAACTGCGGGTTGTCTTCGCTGAAGAAAACCCGGTAGTCGGTCTTGAAGGTAAGAGAATGCACGCCGCTTGCCGCCATTCCAACCAGCATCACGCAGGCCAGCAATACCAGATAGCGCCAGCGAAGTACCCATTCAGCGTAGGACTTGACCATGACCGTTCCCTTGTATTATTTCTTTGTATGACGGGTGCAAGTGACGGATAATAGTGCCGCGTGCACGGGCACGGCGGGCGGTGTATGACACTATTTTATAGGATCCGAACAGTTTCGGATAATACAGGAGATTTACCCCATGAGTGCTATCAGAATGCTGTTTATTGTCATGGCCGTGGTGATCAGTGCGGGTATCTGGCTGAGCGGGTATAACCAGGTTCACTGGCTGCTGTATATCCCGCCGGCGGCACTGCTGTTTGCCGGTATCAGCGGCATCTGTCCGGGATACATGCTGTTCTCGAAGTTGGGTTTCAAGGGGGGCGACAAGCTCTGATCCATACCGGTGGCCGGTGAGTATCATCAGGGCCCTGTGGCAACACGGGGCCTTTTTGTTTGTCCGCTGCCATGCCTGAATACTGCACGAATATGTGATAATAGCCCTCCTTGATAATGAACCGGTTTATTCAGCACAATCCCGCATGACAGCAGGCAGCCCCCCGCTCCACTCTGACAGGATGCCAACCGGCGTACTGGCACCCTCACTACCGGCAACGGCCGGGCGCCAGCTCTGGAACGGGTTAAAGGGTGACAGCCTGGCACTGGCGATTGCCAGTGCCGTCCGCGCACATGAGCGCGGACCGGTCGTGGTCATAACACCCGACATTCAGGTTGCCGAACAACTGCTTGAACAGGTTGCCTTCTTCTCTGCGAAGGATGAGTTACCGGCGATCACCTTCCCTGACTGGGAATCACTGCCCTACGACATCTTTTCACCGCACCAGGACATTATTTCCGAACGTCTGGCAACACTCTATCGCCTGCCTGATCTGCAGCGCGGCCTGCTGGTGATCGCTGCTTCCACCCTGTTACAGCGACTACCGCCGCGTGACTTCATTGATCGCAACAGCCTGTTGCTCAACACGGGCGACCGGCTCGACCTGGATGAAATGCGCAGCCGACTCGACAACGCGGGTTACCAGTGCGTGTCACAGGTCATGGAGCATGGCGAGTTTGCAGTACGTGGCTCACTGCTGGACCTCTATCCCATGGGCAGCCGCAAGCCCTATCGGATCGACCTGCTGGATGATGAAATCGATACCATGCGTACCTTCGACCCGGAGACACAGCGCTCACTGGAAGCGCACGACAGCATCCGGCTGTTACCGGCACGCGAATTTCCCATGGACGAGGCCGCGATCCGTCTGTTCCGGCGCCGCTTCCGCGCCATGTTCGAAGGGGACCCGCAGGCCTGCAATGTATACCGGGATGTCAGCCAGGGAATCGCCCCGGCCGGGGTCGAGTATTACCTGCCACTGTTCCTGGAACAGACCGGCACCGTGTTTGATTATCTCCCGGAACACAGTTGCATCCTGCAACTGGATGGCAGTGCGCGCGCCTGCGCGGCGTTCCAGGACCAGTTGCAGGAGCGCTATGAGTCACGCCGGCATGACCGCGAGCGTCCGGTACTGGAGCCCTCACGGCTGTTTCTCGGTGTCGATGAACTGAACGACAGGATTGCCGCCTGGCCGCTGGTCGAGGTTGGCCTGTTCAAGACCCTTCAGGCAGACTTGCAGACCCACGACTTTGTCACTCGCCTGCCGGGTGATGTACGCATCCGTGCGCGTGGCGACGAACCGGCCAGCGCCCTGCTGACCTTTATCGACGGTTTCCCCGGACGCATCCTGATCAGCGCGGAATCGGCCGGACGTCGCGAGACCCTGCGTGAGCAGCTGGCCGGTTTCGGATTGCATCCGCAGGTGGTACAGGGCTGGCCGGAATTCCTGGCAGACGGCCCGGACCTGGCGATTACCGTTGCGCCACTGGAACAGGGTTTCCTGCTCGATGAACCGTCGCTGGCGATTTTGCCGGAGACCCTGTTGTTCGGGGAACGCGCGCGCCAGACACGACGCCGCAAGCCGGCCCGCGACCCGGCCAGTATTGTTCGCAACCTGCAGGACCTGGAGATCAATGCGCCGGTGGTACACGAGGAACATGGTGTCGGTCGCTATCTGGGCCTGGAGACACTCAAGGTTGGCGAGATCGAGAACGAATACCTGGCACTGGGCTATGCCGGTGGTGACAAGCTGTACGTGCCGGTCGGTTCGCTGGCATTGATCAGCCGCTACTCCGGCGCATCACCGGAAAATGCACCCCTGCACAAACTCGGCAGCGACCAGTGGGAGCGTGCCCGGCGCAAGGCCACGCAACGCATTCGCGATGTGGCCGCCGAACTGCTGGATGTCTATGCGCGCCGCGCCGCTCGCAGCGGCCATGCCTACCCGGCGCCGAGTGATGAATATGCCAGTTTTGCCGCTACCTTCCCGTTTGAAGAGACGCCGGACCAGGAACAGACGATTCACCAGGTGCTGGAGGACATGCGAACGCCCATGCCCATGGACCGGCTGGTATGCGGCGATGTCGGATTTGGCAAGACCGAGGTTGCCATGCGTGCCGCATTCCTCGCCGTGCAGGGTGGCAAGCAGGTGGGCCTGCTGGTGCCGACCACCCTGCTTGCCCAGCAGCACTACCAGAACTTCTGTGACCGCTTCGCAGACTGGCCGGTAAGAATTGAACTACTGTCGCGTTTTCGCACCGGCAAGCAGCAAAATAGCGTGCTCGAGGGGCTGGCCAACGGGACTGTCGATATCGTGGTGGGTACCCACAAGTTGCTGCAACCGGCCGTGAAGTTCAAAAATCTCGGCCTGCTGATTATCGACGAGGAACACCGTTTCGGTGTGCGGCAGAAAGAGGCAATCAAGAGCCTGCGTGCCGAAATCGACATCCTCACCCTGACGGCGACACCGATACCGCGCACACTCAACATGTCCCTGTCCGGCATGCGCGATCTGTCCATTATCGGGACCCCGCCGCTGCACCGGCTGGCGATAAGGACATTTGTCTGCGAATGGGACAAGGCTATTATCCGCGAGGCCTGTCTGCGCGAGATCAAGCGTGGTGGCCAGGTGTACTTCCTGCATAACGAGGTGGAAACCATCGACAGGATGGCACGGGATCTTGCCGGGATTGTCCCTGAGGCACAGATTGCCGTTGCACATGGCCAGATGCGGGAGCGCGATCTTGAAAAGGTCATGCTGGATTTCTATCACCGACGCTTCAACCTGCTGGTGTGCAGCACGATTATCGAAAGCGGTATCGATGTGCCGACCGCCAATACCATCATCATCAACCGGGCGGACCGGCTGGGACTGGCACAGCTGCACCAGTTGCGGGGCCGGGTCGGACGCTCTCATCACCGCGCCTATGCCTACCTGGTGATACCGCCGCGCCGCACACTGTCGGCGGACGCCGAGAAGCGCCTCGCCGCAGTGGAATCGATGGAGGAACTCGGTGCCGGCTTTACCCTCGCCACACATGACCTGGAGATACGTGGTGCCGGTGAGCTGCTGGGTGAAGACCAGAGCGGCCAGATTCACGAGATTGGCTTCTCGCTGTACACCGATCTGCTGGAGCGTGCCGTCAAGGCACTGAAGGAAGGCCGTACGCCGGATCTGGATAAGCCGTTGCACCAGGGGCCGGAGATCGATCTGCTGCTGCCGGCCCTGATCCCGGATGATTACATCCCGGATGTGCATACCCGGCTGGTGTTGTACAAGCGTATTGCCGGCGAACAGCAGACACAGGAGCTGCGCGACCTGCAGGTGGAGATGATCGACCGCTTCGGGCTGTTACCGGACGCGGCGAAGAACCTGTTCCGCGTGACCGCGCTCAAGCTGCAAGCTGGTCCCATGGGGATTCGAAAAATCGAGCTGGGCACGCAGGAGGGCCGGGTCCTGTTCGACGAAGAGCCGGATATCGATACCGGGAAACTGATCGAGCTCATCCAGACGCAGCCACAGCATTACCGTTTTGACGGCGGCAAAACGCTGCGTCTGTCCGGCGAGTTCGCGACAGAAGCGGCGCGTTTTGATAAAGTCACCGAATTGCTGAAGCTGCTGTCCTGCGATCCATGCCCAACAGTCTGAACAGGTAGACATGTTATGACCCGAGCGATCCGCATTCATATACCACGCATACTGGCAGGGCTTGCCCTGCTGTTGGGTATGGCAAGTCAGGCCGTGCCGGCCAGCTCACAGTTGTACGACGTCGAAGTAATCATCTTCAGCAACCTTTCCGGTGGAAGCGACGGTGAACAGATGAGTACTCCGGCTGCGGATGCTGTACATGCCGGCGGGGTTTTCCCGGAAGACCGGTTTACCGAGCTCGCGCCGAGACTTTACACAATGGGTAACATCCGCGGCGGGCTGTCGGCCGCATCCGGCTATGCCGTGCTGTTTCACCGTGCCTGGCGGCAACAGGCCTATGACCGCGCACATGCAGTGGATTACCCGGTGCATTCGTTTGCTGGCAACGGCCGTGACAGTATCGAAGGCACTATCCGGTTGATCAAGGAGCGCTACCTGCACCTGGATATGGACCTGTTGCTGATGACTGCGGACAGCGGCAGCCCGGTGCTGTATTCCGACGGTCCCGGCAGTATGCCGGCCTTCCGCCTGAGCGAAAAGCGCCGTGTCCGTAGTGGTGAGCTACACTATTTCGACCACCCGAACTTTGGCGTGATTGCGCGCGTGACACCGTACAAACGGCCTGAAGAACCGGCAGCAGTGGTGCCGGTTGAGGAAATCACGGTGGAAGACGAGCAGGAACCGGTTGGCGAAGCGGCAGCGGTGCCGAACGATGACCAACTGACACGCTAGTCTGCTGTGCCGCATTAAATCAGCCGGCTGGTTTAATGTCCTGCACGGTGCTACCGAAGCAGTAAAGCACCTTTATCAACACGTCGCGGTGATGGCCTGCTCGAGGATGGCGCGCACCTTGTCATGGCCTGCCTGCAAATTGGTTTCAATGTCTTCCATCCTGATCGGACCGCTGCCGCGCCCGGCGGCGGCATTGGCAGATACCGCGCATACCGCGTAACACAGCTCCAGTTCACGCGCGAGGGCCGCCTCCGGCATGCCGGTCATGCCAACCATGTCGCAGCCGTCGCGCTCCATGCGGTCGATCTCCGCGGCCGTTTCCAGGCGCGGGCCCTGGCTGGCGCCATAGACTCCGGATGACAGTATGTCGACATTCGCCTTGCCTGCGCTATTGATCAACACATCACGCATTTCCTGGCAGTACGGTTGGGTGAAGTCGATGTGCGTAACCGAGGTCAGGTCAGTTTCGAAGAAGGTGTGGTGGCGTGACCATGTGTAGTCGATGATCTGGTCCGGAATTACCACGGCGGACGGCACAATGTCAGCGCTTATGCCGCCCACCGCACAGACCGCGATAATCCGCTCAACACCCTGCTGCTTGAGTGACCAGAGGTTGGCGCGGTAATTCACCTTGTGCGGTGGAATGGTATGGCCATAGCCATGGCGGGGCAGAAACACAACGTCCTTGCCACACAGGGTACCAAAGGTAAGTGCGCCGGACGGTTCGCCATAGGGCGTGTGCATCACCTCGCGCCGCTCGATTTCAAAATTTTTCAACCGAGTCAGGCCGGTGCCGCCGATAATTGCCAGTCTTGCCATGTAGATTCCTGTCAGGGTTTCCAGATTCAATCAATAAAATACCGGTTTGCAAGTGGCGGCTGAAGCTGCGATCTGCACCTGTTCAGTCCTGTTTTCCCAGTGCGAATATCCCGTTCAGGTTACGCAGATAGCCCTTGTAGTCCATGCCGAAACCGAACACATAACGGTCGTCCACTTCCAGTCCGACAAAGTCCGCCTGTACGGCGGGATCACGCCGGTCGTGGCGCTTCTGGATCAGGACGGCGCTGAAGATCCGTGTGGCCCCCGACTCGGCGCAGAAGCGGATGACATCAGCCAGGGTGTTGCCTTCATCGAGGATATCATCCACCACCAGCACGGTGCGTCCGGCCAGCGAGACATCGGGTTCGGTTACCCACTGCACGTCCTTGCCGCGGGTCTCACCACGATAGCGTGTAGCGTGCAGGTAGTCGCTTTCCAGGGGAAATGCCAGTCGGGTCAGCAGGTGCCCGGTCGGGATGATCCCGCCGGTCAATATACATAGCACCACCGGCAGGGTGTCGCCCATGGCGGCAGTGATTTCCTTTGCCATGCGGTCGAGTGCCGCATGGATCGCCACCGGGCCGTGCAATTCCACCGCCGCGGCACGGATCCGGTTCAGTTCAGTCTGGGTCAGCGGCATTGGCGGACGCCCGCTCCAGTTCCTGTATATGGAGCGTAGAGGTGGGATAGGCGATCTCGGCCCCGTGGCCCTGGATGATCTCGCTGATTCTGAACAGCACATCCTGCTTGATCTGGTGAAACTTGATCCACTCCGTGGTGTGGGTAAAGGTATAGATGAAGAAATCCAGCGAGGATGGTCCGAAGCTGTTCAAGTTCACCATCAGGGTCTGGCTGTCGTCGATTTCATCATGCTTGAGCAGCATCTGCTTCACATCGTTGATGATTGCAGGCAACGTGTTCACGTCGTCATAGCGTATGCCAATGGTTTCAAAGATGCGCCGGCGCGTCATGCGTGACGGATTGACGACGGTAATGCTGGAAAAAATGCCGTTGGGTACGTAGATCGGCCGTTTGTCAAAGGTGCGGATACGGGTCAGTCGCCAGCCGATATTTTCCACCGTCCCCTCGATCTCGCGGTCATCGGAGCGAATCCAGTCGCCCACGGAAAATGGCCGGTCAAGGTAAATCATCAGGCCGCCAAAGAAATTTGCCAGCAGGTCCTTGGCGGCAAATCCGATAGCGATGCCACCGATACCGCCAAACGCCAGTACGCCGGAGATACTGAAACCCAGGGTTTGCAGGGCGACCAGCGCGGTGGTGATCATGATCGAGGCACTGACCAGTTTGCCAATTGCGTCCACTGTTGCGGTATCGATGGGCTGTTCGCGATACTGGTTGCGTGCCAGGACGTTCTGCTGCACGTTGCGCGTGAGTCGTATCAGGAACCAGGCGAGAGTAGCAATGACACCGACGTCGCGGATCGGTGCAACGGCAGTGAAGATCGCGGCTTCTGTTTCGACGCGCACAATGTCTGCGGCAAACGTGATACCGATGATCCATACCAGCAGATTGAGCGGGCGCCGCATCGCGCCAATGACGGCATCATCCCACGGCGTTTCCGTTCCCTGCAGTTTCCGGTACAGGCGGTTGATCAGGACTCGCAGCACAAAATTGAACAACAGCACCAGAAAGACAACGATGAATACCTGCGCGATCCAGGCATTGCTGCCGGCCCAGTCGGCGAGGGTCTGGTAGAGTTGGCTATCCATTAAGGTGATCCCGAATAATCATGTTGTATCTTGATGTATTAAAAAAGAATATTATTCATGTCGAAGGCAGCATATCGCCCGCCCTGCTATTTGCAACAATCCGCATTCCTGCGGGAGAAGGGACGTAACAGCGGGGCAACGTCACGATTCCAGTTCCAGTTCCGGGCTTTCCTCATAGCCTTTAACTGCCGCTACCGCCTGTTCCCAGCGCGAATCCTGATGCAAGGTATCCCAGTCAGGCGAATGGCGCCCGTGCATGCGTGCAATGCGGGTATGCGCGACCGGATTCTGATAAGTGGCTAACGCCTCTGCCACCTGCACGGCTTCTGCGCGGTGATTGCACACCAGCACCATATCACAGCCGGCCTGCAGCGAGGCATCTGCACGGCCCGCATAATCGCCGGCACAGGCTGCACCTTCCATGCTGAGGTCGTCACTGAATACCAGTCCGTTGAAATTGAGCTGTCCACGCAACACGTCCCGAATCCAGCGACTGGAAAATCCCGCCGCTTGCCGGTCGACCTGTGTATACACCACGTGCGCCATCATGACCGCGGCAAGACCGGCATCGATCATGCGCCGGAATGGCACCATGTCCCATTGTTCAATGTCCTCGAAACGTCGTTCATCTACTGGCAGGTCGACATGTGAATCTGCCGCTACGGCACCGTGCCCGGGAAAGTGTTTGCCGGTTGCGGACATACCGGCGTCATGCATACCACCCTGATAGGCTGCGGCCAGTTCGGCAACAATTTCCGGGCGTTTGTGCAATGCACGGTTGCCGATGATGGTCGATACGCCGTAGTCGAGATCCAGCACCGGCGCGAAGCTGATATCCACACCAACCGCACGCAATTCGGATGCCATCAACCACCCGGTTACCCTGGCCAGGTGTTTGGCGCGCGGCCTGTCTGTATCGTAGATCCTGCCAAGACAGGCCAGCGGCGGGAGGTGGGTAAAGCCTTCGCGAAAACGCTGTACGCGACCGCCCTCCTGGTCTACAGCAACCAGCAGTTGTGGATCCCGCAGCGCATGAATTTCATCTACCAGTGCCCTGAGCTGTTGCGGGGACTCATAGTTGCGCGTAAACAGGATCACGCCACCAACTGCAGGGTGCTTCAACAACCCGCGATCCTCCGCGCACAGTTCGCAGCCGGCCACATCCAGCATTAATGGTCCCAGTGTCATTCCTGCCTTCCCGTTTCATTGATCAGCCGGGTATCGAGCCGATCGCGCAGGCGATCCCCCAGCAGGTTGACCGCCAGCACCACGGCAAAGATCGCCATACCCGGCGCCAGTACCATGTGTGGTGCGACCAGCATATAGCGTGTGCCGTCGCGAATCATTGAACCCCACGAGGCCGACGGCGGCTGTACGCCCAACCCGAGGAAGGATAACCCCGCCTCGGCAATGACAACAGCCGCAATACCGAAGGTCGCCTCCACGATCAGTGGTGCCGCCATCAATGGCAACAGGTGGCGGTACAGAATATGCCAGTGACTGCTACCCAGGGCCTCGGCCGCCTGCACATGCTCACGGTGTTTCAGTGACAGCACCTGTGCACGTGCCAGCCGTGCATAGCCTACCCAGCCGACCACGGTGAGTGCAATCACTACGTTGCTGATGCCCGGGCCGAGTAACCCTGCCAGTGCAATGGCCAGCAGGATGCCGGGAAAGGCCAGAAAGATATCCACCAGTTGTACTGCCACGCGGTCCCACCAGCCACCCCGGTAGGCGGTTGCGGCACCAAACAAGGTGCCGACCAGCACCGACAGGCCGACCACCCAGGCGGCCACCAGGAAGGAAGTACGCGCGCCGATGACGAGGCGTGCAGCGATGTCGCGACCGAGGTCGTCGTGACCAAGTATGGCCTGTGCAGACGGTGTGTCGAGGATATGTCCCAGCTGGATCTGGTTGGGTGACAATGGCAGTGCCTGTGCGGTCATGGCAAGCAGCGCCCACACGGCAAGAATCAGTAGCGGCAGTCTTGTGCGCATCAGTTACCCGCTCCCAGCCGGATACGCGGGTCTATCCACGCATAGGCAATATCGGTCAGCAGGTTTACCAGCACGTACGTCACGCTGATCAGCAGTACACAGGCCTGTACTACCGGGTAGTCGCGCGACTGGATGGACTCGATGGTCAGCAGCCCGATACCGGGCCAGGAAAATACTGTCTCGGTAATCACCGCTCCGGCCAGTAATGCACCGAGTTGCAGACCCAGCAGCGTGATCACCGGTAACAGTGCATTGCGCAACGCGTGGTGCAGGATAACGCGCGCCGGGGGTATGCCCTTGGCGCGTGCCGTGCGCAGGTAGTCCTCGTGTAACACCTCCAGCATGCTGCTGCGCACCATGCGTGACAGCACCGCGGCCAGTCCGGTGCCGAGCGTCAACGCCGGCAACACCACCGAGGCGAAACCGCCCTGCCCGCTGACCGGAAACCAGCCCAGCCACAGCGAGAACAGCAGGATCAGCAGTGGCCCGAGCCAGAAGTTGGGTATCGACACGCCCAGCAGCGAAAAGCTCATCGCGGAAGTGTCCCAGGCCGTATTGCGCCGGATCGCGGCAATGATGCCCAGTGGCAGCGCCAGCAGGACGGTCACCAGCAGGGCTGCCAGCGCCAGCAGGCCGGTTGCCGGCAGGTGTTTCAGCAGCAGGTCGGTAACCGGTTGGCGCTGGTGAATGGAAGTGCCCAGGTCAAGCTGCAGCAGCCTGCGCAGGTAGTCGAAGTATTGCGCAGAGATTGGCTCATCCAGCCCGAGCGCCACACGCAGTGCTTCACGGTCAACGGCTGAAGCCGATTCGCCCAGCATGATCTCCACCGGGTCACCTGGCACCAGGTGAATCAGCAGGAACACGATACTCACCACCCCGAGGATTACGAGGCAGGCGCCGGCGAGCCGCTGGAGGAGATAGGACAGCATTGCGGAGGATTATAGGGGAAAGCCACGGGCAGCGGGATAGAGGGAAATTGTGGGCCGGCTCAAGGTTAGCCGGTCTGTGCCGTATACATACAGGATAAGGACTTATTTTACGGCAACGGGTACCGCCCCCAGGACAAGCAGGTAGGAAAAGCGAAATGTTTGCGAAACCTGTTCATGCAATAGCGCTGGTAGCGCCGATCCTCGCAGTCATCATGGCAACTGCCTGGGCTGCAGACAACAGTCACAGGGTGGTGGTACCGCCAGCCGCATTGGCTGAGCGGCAGGCGGCACTGGCAGCGGCCATCCGCAACCAGGTGCCGGCCTTTGCGCCGGACCGCGTGCTGGTCAGGTTTCGACCGGGAACCGCGGCTGCCGATGCGGGCAAGGCTCACCGGCAGGCCGGTGGGCGGCTGTTGCAGGAAATCCCAGCCATCGGTGTGCATGTGGTCGAGGTGGCCCAGGACAAGGTCAATGAAAAGATTGCCCACTACGCGCGCAACCCGAATGTACTGTACGCGGAACCGGACTACTACCGGGTGCTGATTATTCCGAACGAGGGTAATGACCCAGGGCCGTCTGCTGGAGGGATTATTGCCGGCAGGGAATATTTTGAAGAGCAGTGGGGGCTGAACAATGCCGGGCAGCAGCATACCTCGTTTGATCTCCTGGGCAACCCAATACAGGTCAACGGGGTATCCGATGCCGATATCGACGCGCCCGAGGGGTGGGACATCACGAGCGGCGACCCATCAGTAAAAATTGCTATTCTTGATACCGGCATCGACTGCGACAGTGTTGAACATGCCGGGAAGTGTGTCGAGGAAATCAGTTTTGTCGGGAATTACAGTGATTACCTCGATGATCCTGAAGACTATGTCGGACACGGAACCCACGTCGCCGGCATTGCCGCCGTTCATACCAATAATGGTATTGGCGTGGCGGGGGTGGGCTGGAATTCGTCCCTAGGGAACCTGAAGACCTGTTTCGCCTATCAAATTGATTTACTGCCGCCATTGGGTTTCTATATCACGGTAGGTGTCTGTCCGGTCTCGGCCTCGGCGGCGGCCATTACCCATGCTGCCGACAACGGCTATCACGTCATCAACATGAGCTATGGCAGTGACGAACTTGATGGAAACGGTGATCCCGTAGGGCCGCCCGCACAGCCCAATACGGAAACGGCTGCGATCAGCTATGCCTGGAGCCAGGGTGTGGTGCTCGTCGCCGCGGCGGGCAATGATGATAATACAACCCGGATTTATCCGGCAGCCAATGATGATGTCATTGCAGTCGGTGCAACGGATCATTTTGACGACCGGGCACCCTTCTCCACCTTTTCGGTGCCTGGCGATCACTGGGTCTCGCTGCTGGCGCCCGGGGAAGATATCCTCTCTACCGTTCCTGTTTTGGATTGTGTTTTTCTTGCAGATTTGCTCGGCTTTCCCTTTGACCCGCAAACGGAGGGCTGCATGACCTGGAACTCCGGAACCTCGATGGCCAGTCCCCATGTCTCCGGTGCGGCGGCACTGGTGTGGGCACACCTGTTTCCCGGCCAGTCTCCGCAGGGTTGTACCAGCCCGAGTGGCATCCCCTGCAACAAGGTGGTGCGCAGCCACCTCGAGTACGGTGCTGACCCAAGTGGCGCACTGACGCAGAATTTTCATGCCTGGAGTCAGTACGGGCGCCTGAACCTGGCGGGCGCACTCAGTGTGGTGGATACCGACGTTGACGGCCTGCCGGATACGGTGGACGATGATGATGACAACGACGGCCTTACGGACAGTTTCGAAATCAATTACGCGCCAATCCCGCCCAACACCTACACGCCGGGCCAGGACCTCGATCCTCTGTCTGCGGATACCGATAGCGATGGACTGAATGACGGCGATGAAGTCACGTATGGATCGGATCCGCTGGTCCCGGACACGGCGGATGGCGACATCAACCTCGATGGCGCGGTGAATGCAGCGGATATACTGCTGGCAATTCGCGCCCTGACCGGCACGCTTGTTCTGAATGTTGTGCAGTTACTGCACGCCGATATGGTTACAGACGACGCGCTCACCATGGGCGATCTGGTGCGCATCCAGCAGACTGCCTTGTCTAACTAGACCAGTTGCCGAGGAGAAATATATTTTGCCACGCCTTCTCTTTTCAGATTTGAAGAATGTATTGCTCAGTGCATTGTTGCTGTTTGCAGGTTATGCACTGGCTGATCCCGGCCCTGTCGCACACGATCAGATCACCGGCACCTGGATCAGCAGTGAACAAACCCAGGAACAGGGTCAGGTCGATACGCTGATGAGCATCAAGGTGGACGGCAGCTTCAGCGGCTCGCTGCTGGTCAACAACGAGACCGTCTGGACTTTCAGTGGCAAGTGGACACTGGACGGAAACACTATCAACTGGGAATACACCGAGAGCAGCCTGGTGCTGTTGATTGAAGACCGTTCCGAGGTGGATACCGTCCTGTCGCTTGGGCAGGATGAAATAACATTGAAGTCGGGACGCCGGGATGGCGTGCGCACCTTGCGCAGGGTGAAGTGACACAGTAGCAACAATCTGTAATTTACCAACAGAAAAGGGGACAGATTTATTTTCCAGGGAAAAACCGGGGGCAGTCGCCAAGGCTTTCCGAAAAAAATAAATCTGTCCCCTTTTCTTTGTCCCCTTTTCTTCGACACAACGCGGACTACAGTGCCGCTTCCTGGATCAATACCTTTGTGCCCACCGGTACGCTGTCGAATAGTTCAATGACCTCGTCGTTGCGCATCTTCACACAGCCATGCGAGGACGGTACGCCCATGACATCTTCGTCCGGGCAGCCGTGGATGTAGATATACCGGCGCATCGAATCCACCTTGCCCAGCCTGTTCTTGCCCGGCTCCAGCCCACACAGCCAGAGGATGCGGGTCAGCATCCAGTCGCGTTCGGGTTCGACCGCCTTTAACGTCGGGCTGTAGATTTCACCACTCGGACGCCGTCCGACGAACACCGTATTCGGTTTACAGCCGGCACCCACCTTGGCGCGCACCCTGTGCCAGCCACGCGGCGTGCATTCGCTGTGCTGCAGCTCACCCGGACCGTTGGCGGCAGTAGCCACTGTGACATCCATGACAATATTGCCTTCATGCAGCAGTTGCAGTCGCTGTTCGTCAATACTGACCTTGATGAGGAAGTCGTCCGGATGCATGGGCGGGATTATACCGATATGGCTTCAGGGGATCTTTTTCATGATCTTTTGCATGGCGTCAAAATTGCCGTCCCTGGACAGGGTGTAGCCGCTGATCCCGCCGCGTGCGGCGAACACGTGGTCTTCATACCAGAGCGGCACGTACGGCAGTTGTTCCAGCAGGCGGGCCTGCACCTCGCGCCAGGTGGTGGCCTGCGCTGCCAGGGTCGCGCCCTGCTCTGCCTGATCAATCAGGCGGTCCGTGCCTGCATCACTGAAATGCCCCCGGTTGGCTCCTTCCGGGGGAAGTGAGCGGCTGTGAAAGGCATAGCGAAAGATATCCGGTGTCTTGATGCCAACCCACATCAGGCTGTAGAGCTGGAAATTGCCGGCCTTGATATCGCCGAAGAAGGTCCCCCAGTCGTAGCTGCGCAGCTCCATGACAATACCCACATCAGCAAGCTGTTGCTGAATGATGGTGGCGATGCGTAGCCGTACCGGGTCGGTCGAAGTCTTGTAATCCAGGCTTAAGGGCCGTTCATGGGTAAAACCGGCCTGTTGCAGCAGGGCGCGTGCAAGCGCCGGGTCAAAGCCTGGCGATTTCAGCTGCGGGTTGCCTGCCCAGTGCTCCGGCGGCAACAGGGCCGCTGCCGGGCGTGCGGCATCCCCCAGCACATGTTTTACGATTGCTGCACGGTCGATGGCGTGCGCTATCGCCTGCCGTACCCGGATATCTCCCGTCAACGGATCTGCCAGATTGAAACCCAGGTAGGCAAAGTTGTTGCCCGGACCGCGGATGACCCGGATGTCCGCCTGTCGTTCCAGGTAATCCAGCAATTCGGCTGGCAGGTCATTCTGCAGCAGATCGATCTCGCCGCGCAGCAGTTTCAGCACACGCACCGTCGGGTCGGCGATGCGCAGGAATTCGATCTGTTGGCCATCCGCGATGCGACGTAACTGCAGGCGCCCCGGTTCCGGCCAGTCATGCAGCCGGAATGGGCCGCTGCCGATTGGCTGCTGGTGGAACGGGTGGCCGGCAGCAATGGCCGCCGCTGGCAGGATGCCGATGACCAGGTAACCCGGGAACAGCGGGTCCGCCCGGTCGAGAAAAAAATCCACGCTATCATCATCAATGACACGGATATCCCGGATCAGCCGCAGGGTGCCGGCATGTGGAGAGGCACTTGCCGGATCGAGAATGGAACGGTAGGTCGCGGCCACATCGTGGGCCGTCAGTGGCGCCCCGTCATGAAAGGTCGCCCGGCCCTCTGCCAGGTGAAAACGATAGTGTTCCGGCGAGAGCCGTTGCCAGTCCGCCAGCGACGGTGCCGGGCGCATGCTGTCATCGAAATCCACCAGGCGCCGGTACAACAGCCGGTTGATGCGCGCAGAGGTGGCGTCGGTAGCGAAACGCGGGTCCAGGTTAGCCGGTGTCCCGGCCAGCCCGAAGCGTATCACCTGATCCGGTGGTTGCGTGCAAGCGCTAACAATCAGCGCAAGCAGTAACAAGAGCAGGACACGCTTCATTGAATGGATTGTATTAGCAGTGGTGCAGCATTTACAGGAGCACATTTTCTGTGTAATTCATTACCGCCAGAGTCATAGCGTGCTTGCCTGATGCGGCCGCAGAAAACCCGGCGTCTGCCGCAACTCCATGCGCAGGCGTACCCGCAGTCGCCTGAATGTGTTCCGGTCCAGCATGTCCGGCAGCAATAACAGGTAATGGCAACGCCATCCCCTGCCATGAAAATGGATGATCACCAGCCACGGCTGCACAAAGGCCGTGCTACCCAGGGTGACATCCTGTTCCGTGCCATCACGCAGCCGCAGACGGCATGCCCTGCCCTCGCCCCAGGTTATTGTCTGTATACTTTGCGGCGAAGTCCTTTTCACATGACGTGGCCAGTGCCAGGCCAGTGACAGCAACAAACTGAGTTCCAGCAGGCATCGGCCGCTGACCGGGAGCGGCAGTAACGCTGCAACCAGTGCGGCACAGCCACACACGCACAGCAGGCCATGGCCGATGCGCCGTGCGCTGCCGGGCTCAAGCCTGAGCGGCGTTGCGTATGTTCCGGACAATTCTGGCGATGTCCCTGTCGGCCGGGGTCATGCGTCCCATGAGCAGCTCCAGCAGCACGTTGTCCGGGTATTCCAGCAACACGCTGAAGGTATGCTGGTCCCGCTCATCCAGTGTGTTGTGGCGTTTTACCAGGAAACATTTGAGCAATTCATCAAGTTCACGCATGCCGCGCCGACACTGCCAGTCGAGCCGGTTGCGCTCTGCGTCCGCCATGCCTGCATCCCGTTCCATCAGGTAGTCCGCCTGACCATCAGTTCCTTGATGCGCCCGATTGCCTGGGTCGGGTTCAGGCCCTTGGGGCAAACCTCGACGCAATTCATGATGGTGTGGCAACGGAACAGCTTGAATGGACCATCGAGGTTGGCCAGTCGCTCGTCGGTTGCCTGGTCGCGGCTGTCGGCGAGGAAACGCCATGATTGCAGCAATGCAGCCGGCCCGAGGAACTTGTCCGGATTCCACCAGAACGACGGGCAGGAGGTCGAGCAACAGCCACACAGGATGCACTCATACAGACCATCGAGCTTTTCACGGTCTTCGGGTGACTGCAGGCGCTCGACCTCCGGTTCCGGGTCCTTGTTGACCAGGTAGGGATCGACTGCACGGTACTGGCGGTAAAACTGTTTCATATCAACGACCAGGTCGCGAATCACCGGCAGGCCGGGCATCGGGCGAACCTCGACGGGTGTCCGCAGCGAGAACAGCGGGGTAATACAGGCCAGCCGGTTACGACCGTTGATATTCATGCCATCCGAGCCGCATACGCCTTCTCCACACGAGTGCCGGAAACTGAGTGTCTCGTCCTGTGCCTTGAGCAGCAGCAGGGCATCCAGCAACATCATTTCGCGATCGAGACTGGCCTCGTCCAGGTCGAAATCCTGCATCCGGGGTCGTTGACCGGTTTCAGGGTTGAAGCGATAAATGGAAATCTTCATGGCTCAGTGAAAGTCCTCTCAGTAGCTGCGCGCCCTGGGCGGGAACGATTCCACCGTCAGCGGCTTCATGCGCACCGGCTTGTAGTCGATGATGTTGCCTGCCTTGTGGTACAGGCTGTGGCGCAGCCAGTTGACGTCGTCACGCTCCGGGTAATCAATGCGCGAATGCGCACCGCGGCTTTCCCTGCGCTGCTGTGCCGACATAATGGTGGCAATGGCCACATCCATCAGGTTCTCCAGTTCCAATGCCTCGATGCGTGCCGTGTTGAATATCTGGCTGTGATCACGCAGGCGGGCATCCTGCAGGCGCTCCTGCAATGCCAGCACCTTGTTGACTCCTTCACTCAATACCTCTTCCGTGCGGAACACGCCACAGTGATCCTCCATGACACGTGTCAGTTGTTTGCGCAGATCGTCTACAGATTCCCCCTCTCCCTGCCGCTCCCAGCGTGCCAGTCGCTGCAGGGCCGGCTCCAGTGCCGTGTCCGGCATGGGTCGGTGATAGCGGTTCTCTTCCAGGTATTCGATGATGCGGTTACCGGCAGCCCGTCCGAACACAATGATATCAAGCAGTGAATTGCCGCCGAGACGGTTGCCGCCGTGTACGGACACGCAGGCGCACTCGCCTGCCGCGTACAGTCCCGGCATCGGCTCTTCGGGACCCTGTTCAATGGGCACAACGACCTCGCCATGACGGTTGGTCGGGATACCACCCATGGTGTAATGCGCGGTCGGGAATACCGGCACCGGCGAGTCGCACAGGTCCACGCCGGCAAAGGTCAGCGCCAGGTCGCGGATGGCCGGCAGGCGCTTGCGGATCAGTTCGCTATCGAGGTGATGCAGTTGCAGTAATACGTGGTCCCGGTTCGGGCCGCAGCCACGTCCCTCACGCACCTCGGTTACGATGGCCCGGCTCACCACGTCGCGGCTTGCGAGATCTTTGGCCTTGGGCGCGTAATGCTCCATGAACCGCTCGCCTTCACTGTTGATCAGGTACCCTCCCTCGCCGCGCGCACCCTCACTGAGCAGCATGCCCTTGCCGGCAATGCCGGTCGGGTGGAACTGGAAAAATTCCATGTCCTGCAGTGGCACGCCAGCGCGCAGTGCCATGGCCATGCCATCGCCGGTATTGATCAGTGCGTTGGTATTGGTGCGAAAGATCTGTCCCGCACCGCCGGTTGCAATCAGCGTGGTGCGTGCCGCAATCACCAGTTTCTCTCCATTGGCAATATTCAGCAGCAGCGCACCGAGCACAAAACCTTGCTGGTCGGTGAGCAGGTCAACGGCAAAGTACTCATCGAAGAAATGGGTGCGGGCACGGATATTTTGCTGGTACAGGGCCTGCAGGATGGCGTGACCGGTACGATCGGCGGCCGCACAGGTGCGTGCGGCCTGTTCACCGCCGAAATTCATGCTCTGGCCGCCGAACTGGCGCTGATAGATGGTACCGTTGTCGAGCCGCGAAAACGGCACACCGTAATGTTCCAGTTCATACACGGCCTGCGGCGCAGTACGGCACATGTATTCAATGGCGTCCTGGTCGCCCAGGTAATCACTGCCCTTGACGGTATCGAACATGTGCCAGTGCCAGTTGTCCGGACGCACATTGGCCAGCGCGGCATTTACACCACCCTGGGCCGCAACGGTGTGGGAACGGGTCGGAAATACCTTGGACACGACCGCGACATGGGCATCTGCCTTGGACAATTGCAGTGCGGCTCGCAGACCGCCGCCGCCGGCACCGAGAATGAGCGTATCGAACTGTCGCCTGGCTATATTCATGGTCAGCTGCCGGCCTGTATCAGGATTCGCATCGCCCAGAGACCGCAGCCAAGCAACAGGAAGGCAATCAGCGTCAGCAATACCAGGCGCAGCCCGAGGTGGTGAACATAGTCGAGCACCACATCACGCAACCCGACCCAGCCATGCAGCAGCAGTGCAAGCACAAAGCCTGCGCTGCCGATTGCAACCATTGGTTGTGCAATCCATGTGTGCCATTCGGCATAGCCAGGCCGGGGATGCAACGAGAAGTGGATCAGCACATAAAGCAGGTAACCACCGAGATAGATGGCACTGATACGCTGCAGTAACCACAGGCGCAGGCCCGCGGCATGCCCGCTCACAGAATCCACCGGAGGAAAAGCAGTGCGACAACCACCCCGGCAATATTTACCAGCCAGGCACTCAGGCGCGCCTGTGCCAGCAGGACGCCAACTCCGATATCAATCAGCAGAAAGCGAATACCCGCCAGTAAATGATGGAATAGTGACCAGACGATAAGAGTGAGCACCGGCTTTATCCAGTCGGTCTGCAGCCAGACGGACGCCTGCTGGAAGCCATCGGCATCCTGCAGCGACAGGTCGAGCAGGTAGACAAGAAACGGAAGGGCAAGAGCCAACAGTACGCCCGCGATGCGGTGGGCAATCGAGGTCACTGCACCCACCGGAAAACGAATCCGGAACAGATCGAGATAGACTGGAGCAGACCGCCGTGTCGTCATGGGATAGTATCTTGTGCCAGTCGGTTTTATACCACTGCCGTAGCAGGAACACCAGCCATGCTGCGCTGTCACAGCTATTGCTGACAGAGACACGAGGTTCGACTAAAATTTCATCCAGTTTGAAGTCGAGGTGTAAATGAAAAGCGAGTGGAAAGAATTTCTGATAAATGCCGGGGCGGAATTCACGGACGATACCATTGTCCATTTCGGGAACCCGCGTCGCGAGCTTGAAGTCGCACTGGGTGGCCTTGTGTTTGCCGACCTTGAATACATGGGTGTGATCGCCGCGCACGGCCCTGACGCCGGCACATTCCTCCAGACCCAGCTGGGCAATGATATTCACGAACTGGGTGAACACAGCAGCCAGCTGAGCTCATACTGCACGCCCAAGGGTCGTATGCTTGGCCTGATGCGTGTTTTTCAGCAGGATGGTACCTACTATCTCAGGTTGCCTGCCGACTCACTGGAGGCCGTGCTGCAACGGTTGCGTATGTTCGTTATGCGGACCAATGTCACGCTGGAGGATGTCAGCGAGAACTTCCTGCGTATCGGCGTCAGTGGCGAGGATGCAGTGAAAGAAGTCAGTGCGGCAGCCGGGGCCTGTCCCGAGGCAGTCAATGGCGTTATCCGTAGCGGCAAGCTGACTGTGTTGAGGGTCCCCGGCACCCGGCCCCGTTATGAAGTGTTTGCCAGTTCCCTGCAATCTGCGCAGGCATTCTGGGACGCCATGAACGTACGCGGTGCACCAGTGGGCGAGCCGGCATGGCGTCTGCTGGAAATCGAGGCGGGTATCCCGGCTGTGTTCGCGGCAACGGCAGAACTGTTTGTGCCGCAGATGGCCAACCTCCAGCTGGTGCACGGCGTCAGCTTCAAGAAGGGTTGCTATCCAGGCCAGGAGATCGTCGCACGCATGCAATACCTGGGCACCCTGAAGCGACGCATGTACCTCGGATTCATCCAGCATGACGCCCAGGTCAGCCCCGGTGATGCCCTGTTCCCGGCAGCCGATGACACACAGGCCGTCGGTCGCATCGTAGATGCCCAGCCGCACCCGGACGGCGGCCAGCTTGCCCTGGCGGTATTGCAGATTAAATCGGCCGAGGCGGACGATGTATTTCTGGGCAGCGCAGGCGGACCGGCCTTCGTCCGGCAGACACTGCCGTACGCCTTTGCTGCCGCCTGACCACCCGCTTGCCGGGCTGTATTGAACCGACACGCCCAGGCAGGGTCATAGCAGTAACCACGTTTTCGAAACTACGCGCGAGTTCATCATGAAAGCAATCCTGTTCCGGGCACTGCTGGCTGCTACGCTGCTCATTCCCGCCTTCACACAGCTCACGCCTGCAAGGGCCGAGTCCCCGGTGACCAGCCAGTCGGCCGATGACGCCAGCATCGTGACCCGGGGGTTCGTCAGACCTTCAGACGAGGAACTGCGCAGGCGCCTGACGCCGCTGCAATACGAGGTCACCCAGCATGAAGGCACCGAGCGCGCCTTTGACAATGTGTACTGGGATAACAAGCAGGAAGGTATCTATGTCGATATCGTGTCCGGCGAGCCGTTATTCAACTCCAGCGACAAATTCAAGTCCGGCACCGGCTGGCCAAGTTTTATCCGGCCGATCGGGGAAGGTGTGCTCAGCGAGCATACCGACACGCGTTTTTTCATGAAGCGCACCGAGCTCAAGAGCCGCATTGCAGATTCTCACCTCGGTCATTTGTTCAATGACGGCCCGCAACCGACCGGCTTGCGCTACTGCATCAATTCCGCGGCGCTGCGGTTTATCCCGAAACAACAGCTTGCCGAAGAAGGCTACGGCGATTACCTGGGGCTGTTCGAGGAAACCGGCCGCTAGCCGCGACTGCCTCAGCGGTTCAGCACGTCACCGCAACCGCCATAGCCCTTGCCGTCGTAGGCAATAATGACGGTTACTTCGTGCGCCTTGCCGGTGGCGCTGTCCTGGCATGCCTTGCCCTTTACAAAGATGCTCAATGTATGATCGTCGTTAGGCACGCGATATACCATGGTTTTCCTGTCCAGGTAGAGGCTCGGACCCATGTTTGCATATTTGTAGTTGGTCGTTTCGCCGTCTATTGTGAAGGCAAGCTTGTTGCTGTCGCCAGAAATCTCCAGCGACCAGTCAGGATCGTTACCGTATGCCTTGACATGTGAACTCTGCGACAAGGTATCAAAGGCCATTGCCGATCCTGAAACAGTGCCCAGCAAGGCAGTTGTCAACGCCATTGCAATTTTTCCGAATACCCGCATCGATCGTCTCCTGTAGGAATGGAATTAAGTTATTGGTATGCCGCGCGTGCCGCATCAACCGCGACTCCGGAGTTGATTGGAGCGTGCATACCACTGAGTATCGCATCCAGCGCTCCCAGGCAGAATAGTACGTTGGTCTGATTGCTGGCATAGCCCATCAGGCCCACACGCCAGATCTTGCCGGCCATGGCACCCAGTCCGGCACCGATTTCCAGGTTATATTCCTTGAGCAGAGCAGTTCTGACTGCAGCCTCGTCAACACCGTCCGGGATGGACACCGCGTTGAGCTGTGGCAGGCGCTGGCCCTCCGGCACCACGAAATTCAGACCCATGGCCTCGAAGCCGGCGCGTAGTGCCTCGTGATTCTTCTGGTGGCGGGCCCAGGAATTTTCAATGCCCTCTTCCTGCAGGATGACCAGCGACTCGTGCAGGGCATACAGTGTATTATTCGGTGCGGTGTGGTGATAGGCGCGTTTGCCACCACCACCCCAGTACCCCAGTATCAGGTTAAGGTCGAGGAACCAGCTTTGTACCTTGCTTTTGCGCGAGGTAATGGAATCAACGGCGCGTTGACTGAAAGTAACCGGAGAAAGACCGGGCACGCAAGACAGACATTTTTGTGTGCCCGAGTAGACCGCATCCAGCTGCCAGTCATCGACCATCAGCGGCGAGCCGGCCAGTGAGGTCACGGTATCGGCAATCACCAGGCAGTCATGCTCGTGCGCCAGTGCAGCCAATGTCCTGGCATCGGAAATAGCGCCGGTCGAGGTTTCTGCATGCACAAAGGCCAGCACCTTCGCATCCGGGTTGGCCTTGAGCGCCGCCTCGACCTTTTCCGGGCTAACAGCGACACCCCAGTCGTCCTCGACCATGACGGCCGTGGCGCCGCAACGTTCGACATTCTCCTTCATGCGGTCGCCAAACACGCCATTCTGGCAGACGATGACCTTGTCCCCCCGCTCTACCAGGTTGACGAAACACATTTCCATGCCGGCTGAACCCGGTGCGGATACCGGCATGGTCAGCTCATTGGCGGTATTGAATGCGTAGCGCAGCAGCTCCTTCATCTCGTCCATCATGCCAACGAATACCGGGTCCAGGTGACCCACTGTCGGACGTGACATGGCCTCCAGGATACGTGGATTGACATCGGAGGGGCCCGGACCCATCAGGGTACGAACCGGCGGATGGAAGGATGTAATACTCATGCAAACCTCTTGTCGGTAATTCAATCAGTAAGGGTGAAAATTCAAGGCCGTGATTCTAGCACTAACCCGGCATGGCAAGGCAAAG